>PLHP01000338.1 GCA_003138955.1 Acidobacteriaceae bacterium
TGTCGAACATGTTCGGCACACATGGAAAAAGGGTGCGGGAGTGGATCCGCACCCTTTTCTTCTACTATTTCTATTATATCAATTCGCGGGGGGGTAACCCGCCAAAGTTTCCGACTTTATTTTCCTATCTTATTCATGGAGTTAGCGGGAAAACCGGGGAAATGGGGGCTTGACAAGATTTACGACGGCAGCTCTTCCTCGGGGGCGGCCTGTGCCCTTGCGCGATTCCTTAAGAATCGTGGCCCGCTGCCAGGCGTGGGTTTGACGCGGGGCGAGGCCCACTCATCGCAAAGTGCGCGATGAGTGGGGCACCCGGAGAGATTGGAGGACACCGGGGACTTAATCAAAACTTCCTTAGGTGTGAGGCCCATTGTTTTATGGCCGAGGTCTTTTCCTGAGACCTGAAACCTTGGACCTGCCTTTTTCTTTGCAACCATTTGCCCCTCTTTTTGCTTCTCACTAGCCGACTCATAGTGTCTGCGCAGCTTGACAGCGTATCTGTTGGATGTAAAAGTATTTGTTTGGTTTAATCGCAGTTCTGGTGACAGGTACGCATCCTTCGTAGGGGCGTCAAGCCGCAGCGGTGTTTGTGTGCCTTCTTGTTCTCACCCCACGCAATTGGGAAATCGGAGGAGCTTCGTGAATCGGAATTATCCTGTGTCGGTAGGAAGTTCGGTGAGACGTTCGGTAACAAGAGATGGGATGAAGGCTGCGTTTCTGGCGGCGGCCGTGCTCGCCACCGCAGGCGTCGTGTTTTATCTTGGAACCGCTGTACATGCCGCCAAGAGCGGCGGCCCTGGAGCGTCCGAGCCACGATCTGCCGAGCAAGGTTCTGCCGCCCATAAGGCGCTCGCGTCGACGGCGCTGTCGCTGCCGCTGTTCTTCGAGCAGAACCAGGGTCAGACCGCTCCTCAGGTCAAGTTCCTGGCGCGCGGGGCCGGCTACGGCCTGTTTTTGACCGCCGACGAAGCGGTGCTGGAACTGCAGGCTTCAGCCGCCAGCCATCAGCCATCAGCCGTCAACCCGGAGCGTCCGGCCCCTTCGGTGATTCGCATGCGTCTGGACGGAGCTAATTCTTCCGCTCGCGTTTCGGGCGCTTCGCTTCTGCCGGGGAAGAGCAACTATTTTATTGGAAACGATCCTTCCAAGTGGCGTCATGACATTCCGCAGTTTGCCCGCGTGGAGTATGAGGCGGTTTATCCGGGCGTCGACCTGGTGTACTACGGCAATCAGGGAGAGCTCGAATACGACTTCCGGGTCGCACCCGGCGCTGACCCGAACCAGATTACGCTCAGCTTCGAAGGCGCTTCCGCGCACATTATTTCCGCGCCCATTATTTCGATTTCGGGCGATTCCGGCGATCTGATTCTTTCGACAGACCAGGGCGACGTGCGCTTTCACGCGCCGAACGTCTATCAGCCCGTCGCGCCCGCGTCCGGAAATCCGTCCGGCAACGCCCAGAAGAAAATCGCGGGAAGTTTCCGCCAGCTCGCCGACAACAAGATCGGTTTCACTATCGGGGACTACGATCACAGCCGCGAACTCGTCATCGACCCGGTCCTAAGCTATTCGACCTACCTCGGCGGCAGCAACGGCGTCGAGGGCGCCCTGATCGGCGGAAGTCCCCTGAATCTGGTGAAAGTCGCGATCGACTCCGCCAACTGGATTTATGTCGCGGGCTCAACCACCTCAACGGACTTTCCCATGCCCGTCCCGCCCAACGCGAATAATCCGATCCAGGCGCAGCTTGGCGGTGCGGGGGCGCAGAACATCTTCATCGCGGTGATCAATCCGAATCTGCAGTCGCCCACTCCGCCCAATCAGCAACTGGTTTACGCGACCTATCTAGGCGGATCGCAAGTTGCAGGTCAGCCGCCCGAAATTGACAGCCTGGCGGGAATCGCGGTCGACACCACTCGCAATATCTACGTTGCCGGCACGACCACTTCTACCGACTTTCCTACCACCAGTAACGCACTCCCGCAACCAGGCCCCGTAAGTGGTACGCACGGATTCGTCAGTGCGCTCACCCTGACGCCCGCCACCGGCGTCGTTTACAATCTCAACTATTCCACCTATCTCGCCGGCAATGGCACTGATATAGTCACCGGACTGGCCATCGACGGCGTTCAGAACGCCTACGTCACCGGCACCACGACTTCGAGCAACCCCACTCGAACGCTCTACCCCTTCCCCGCCAGCCCGAACGGCTTTCAGACGGTGTCGAACTCTCCCGGGAACCTCCAGTTCTTCGCCAGCCAGATCAGCACAACTACCAGCGGTTACCAGAGCATGCTCTACTCCACCTACTTCGGTGGTGGATATCCGTCGGCGGCAACCGGAGTGCCGATCATTGCGGTTGGCGGCGGCATTGCCGTGGACCCTGCCCCGAATACTTCTCCCAACATGTATTTCACCGGCACCACCAACATGCTGAACCAGATCCCGACCGGTTCGGGGCTGGCGCCGTTTCCGCTCTTCAACGCGCAGCAGTCCTGCCTCAACGAATCCGGCAAGAATAATTGCACCCCGTCCCCGCAAACCCCGACGACCACTCCGGACGCCTTCGTCGCCAAGATCAACCCGTACATCGCTCAATCCGATCCGGTCTATTCCACCTATATAGGCGCCAGCGGTAATGACTATGGCAACGCCATCGACGTGGACACCTCCGGCAATGCCTACGTCATCGGTTGGACCGACTCGACCGACTGGGTTTGTAACGCCTGCAGCTTCGCTCCATTTCAGCTCGGCAACGGGGGCGGGCAAGACGCCTTCATCGTCAAGATCGGCAATCTGAGCGGGTCGCAGTATCCCATGAACTACTTCACCTACCTGGGCGGTTCGGGCAACGACATCGGCCAGGACATTAAGGTAGATACGGTGCAATCCGTTCACGTGGTGGGCTCAACCACATCCACGAACTTCCCCGTCACCACCAATACATATCAGCCGAATCTCGGCGCCGGTGCGACGCAGAACGCCTTCGTCGCGCTGATTTCAACCACGTCGGGGGGCACGCTGGCAAACCCCATCGGCGATTACTCATCCTATCTGGGCGGCAACGTGTTGGATCAGGGCACAGGAGTCGCCCTCGACCCTGTCTACGGCAACACATACGTGGCCGGCATCACCCAATCCACGCACTTCCCCATTACTCCAAATGCATACCAGGCGCAGTTGCAAGGGACGCAGAATGCCTTCGTGAGCAAGATCGGCAACAGCAGCACACTCAGCATCGCCACCCCCAATCCATCTCCCTTCCCGGCGGTCGCGGCCGGAAACCAGGTCGTGTTTACTTTCAACCTCACCAACACCGGAACCGACCCGGCGAACCAGTTGGTTTTCACCGTGCTAGGTTTGCCTCAAAGCGGCCTGGCATCAGCCCCTACAGCCCAAGTCAATAGCGGATTGGGAAGCTGCAACCCGGTGCAAGGGCAGACGATCACTTGCACGATTCAGACCCTGGCTGTGAATTCCACAGCAGCCGTCGAAGTCTTCGTCACCCCGTCCATTCCTGTCGTCAATCAGACAATCTCTATCTCGGGCAACGTCAGCGCGAACGGCGGCCCAGTGGGCCCTTCCGTGCCGCAGCCAATCGTATACGTCGTCGACTTCCAGATCAGTGCCTCGACCCCGGCCCCCGTTAATGCTGGCGATATCGCTACGATCCTGGTCACGTTTACTCCAACACCCCTAAGGGGCTATGGCTATAACGCCGTCATCACTCCCAGCCAAACTACGTCGCCGTCGATGGTCACCGCGGCCACTCCCGCCTTCTTTCCCATCACGGTCACGCTTTCGGGAACTGCTCCTGCAACTGCGATCCTGGGAATCGCTACCGTGGCTCGCCCCGTGATCAACGGCAGCCTCTTGCGCCGCGGCTCGTTCTACGCCGCCTGGCTCCCCATCGGAGGCCTGAGTCTAGTCGGACTGGGGATCGGTGTCAGTCGCAGACGTCGCCGCTGGTTAGTAGGAGCAGTCCTGGGTCTGATCGCGGGCATAATCCTGTTGCAGCCGGGCTGTGGATCATCGTCCAACAGCAACACTCCCGCCACTGCCGGAGGCACGTTGGCTGGAACCTACATCATCACCATCACCGGCTCTGCCGGAACGGGAGCGGTGCACACCTACCCGGTGAACTTGACGGTGAACTAAGCCAACGCAAGGCGACTCTGCTTGAACTTCACGATGGGAGCCTCCGCCCCGGCGGAGGCTTTGTTCTTTGGACCCTGCTCTGGAACGCACGTCGAGGCACCCCTTCGTAAGCCACTGCAAACAAAGCCAATCCAGTTCTTGACAATATTTCATATTGCGATATTATTATCGCGATTTGGCATATATGACGCTCGGCGAAAAAATTCGCTACCTCCGCGAGGTCGAAGGTTCCCTTCGCGGCATGAATCGCCCCCTCACCCAGCAGGAGTTGATGAAGGGCATTCAAGCCGAGACCGGTAAGACCATAAGCCAGTCGTATCTCTCGCAGATCGAGCGCGGAAAGCGTCCGCACATGACGCAATCCTCGCGCACCGTGTTGGCGCGCTTTTTCAAGGTTCACCCGGGCTTCCTGGTCGACGACCCCGAGGGCTATCACACGGAACTGGTCTCCGATCTGCGCACCACCGAAGGGCAACTCGATGTCTGGTTGCTGCAAGGCTCGGAGCGTTTCGCCAGCGACCCGGAGGTGAGCGACGTCCTGATCAAGGTCGCGCGGGACAAGGACACCCGGCGCTGCCTGTTGCTGCTCGGTGAAATCCTGAACACGCCCGGGCTCGCCGACCGCCTGTTCGAAGCTCTGCGTCCGGAATCCGCGCGCGCCACTGGGGCCGCGCCGAGGAGGCGAAGCGTATGACATGGGCTGATTTTTATCTGACTTGTTTCGCCGTCGGATTTCTATTGAGCGCCGTTTCCTTCATCGCTGGCGGAATGCACTGGCATCTCCCCCACTTCCCCGATGGCGGCCATTTTGGCGGCGGCGATTTGGGCGGCGGTGACGCACCCGTGGCGCACGGCGGCGGCGACAGCACAACTGGGCACAGCGGTAACCAGACGTCCGTTTCGCCCTACAACTTCGTCACGCTGACCGCATTCCTGGCCTGGTTCGGTGGCACCGGATTTCTGATCACGCGCTTCTCCGGTATCTGGTTCGCGCTCGGATTTCTGATCGCCATCGCTGCCGGCATCGTTGGCGCTGGCATCGTTTTCCTGTTTCTCAGCCGCGTGCTCGTCTCGCGCGAGGAAAACATGGATTCCGCCGACTACGAAATGGTTGGCATGCTGGGACGAATCTCAATGCCCATTCGTGAAAGCGGCACCGGCGAGATCATTTACTCGCAGGCCGGAACGCGGAGAACCTGCGGCGCCCGCAGCGAAAACGGCTGCGCGATCGCAAAGGGCGCGGAGATTGTGGTCACGCGCTACGACAAAGGCATCGCCTACGTACGGCTTTGGGACGAGATGAGCGGCGACGAGCAAGCGCCACAGAACTGACGGTGAGAGCGGACAGCGGAGAGCTGAGTTATGAACGACGCATTCCAGAGCGATATGTTGGCGGAAGAAACGCACGCCGGACGAGTGTGGATTCTGCTAATCGTGCCGGCGCTGATCGGCCCGGCGATCTCCCTGTCGCAGCCGCGGTGGCGGACCCCGATGGTCGTCTGGGCGGCGATGCTGGTAGGTCTTTTAGCGCTGGGCGTGAGCGCAATGGCATGGAGCGGGTTCCAGTATCGCTTCCTGCGGCATGGCGTCGAAATTCGCATGTTGGGATTCCGGCTGCGCTCGATTCCGAAAGGGTCGATCGTGGGTTATTCGATCGAGCCCTGGGCCTTTGCTCGCGGCTACGGCATTCGCGGCATCGGCAGCACGCGGGCTTATGTGTGGACGAACCAGGTCGTGCATATCCGGACTTCCAACGGAGAGATTTATCTGGGCCACAGCGATCCCGAACGCATCGTGCGAGACCTGGACATGGTAACGGGCGTTCTGACGCGTGGCTAGGAGCCGCGAAATATTCCCACTCATCGCAAACTGCGCGATGAGTGGGGCACCCGGCAACGATTTTTGAGGAGGCGATATGTATTTCGGCATAGCAATTGAAATCTGGGTCGTCGCGGGAGTGATGGTTCTGATCATCCTGTTCCTGATGAGCATGCTGGCCCGCTTATACCGCAAAGCTGGACCACATGAAGCGCTGATCGTTTACGGTTTTCGCGGGACTCGCGTAGTTCAGGGACACGGCACGGTCATCTTTCCGATGATCGAAAACTGCAAGGATCTCTCGCTCGAACTGATGTCGTTCGACGTGGCCCCGCAGCAGGATCTCTATACCAAGCAGGGCGTCGCCGTCACCGTCGAGGCCGTCGCTCAAATCAAGGTGAAGTCCGACAAGGAATCCATTCTCACCGCAGCCGAGCAATTCCTCACCAAGAGCGATCAGGAGCGCGAAAGCCTGATCCGCCTGGTAATGGAAGGCCATCTGCGCGGCATCATCGGACAGCTCACCGTGGAAGAAATCGTCAAGCAGCCCGAGATGGTCGGCGATCGCATGCGCGGCACTTGCGCCGACGACATGAACAAGATGGGCCTCGAAGTAATTTCTTTCACCATCAAGGAGGTTCGCGACAAGAACGAATACATCACCAACATGGGCAAGCCCGACGTCGCCCGCATCAAGCGCGACGCCGANNGAAGCCGAGCGCGACACGGCCATCAAGCGCGCCATGGCGACCCGGGAAGCGGCGGTTGCAAAAGCGCAAGCCGATCAGGAGCGCGTGCTCGCCGAGACGCTCTCCCAGGCCAAGCAAGCCGAATCGCAGCGCGACCTCGAGGTCAAGAAAGCCCAGTACCTCGAAGTCTCGAAAAAACAGCAGGCGCAGGCCGATAAGGCCTATGACATCCAAACCAACATCATGCAGCAGCAGGTCACCACCGAAAGCGTGAAAGTGCAGCAAGTCGAAAAAGAAGGCCAGGTCAAAGTGCAGGACGCCGAAATCAGCCGCCGCGAGAAAGAACTCATCGCGACGGTATTGAAAGGCGCCGAGATCGAGCGCCAGCGCATCGAAATGCTGGCCGCCGCCGAGAAACAACGCCTGATTGCGGAAGCCGAAGGNNGCCGAGGCCGAAATCATCTTCAAGAAAGGTGAAGCCGAAGCCAAAGCCATGAACGTAAAAGCCGCGGCTTATCAGGAATACAACCAGGCCGCGGTCGTCGACAAACTGATCACGGGATTGCCGGAGATCGTGAAAGCCCTGGCCGCGCCGCTCGCCAACGTGGACAAGATCACCATCGTCTCCACCGGCAACGGCGACTCCGCCGGAATGAACAAGATCACCGGCGACATCACTAAGATGGCGGCGCAGGTGCCGGCCCTGTTCGAAACGCTCTCCGGCATGCCGCTAAAAGAACTGTTAGGCAAGGTGCGACAGATCGGCGACAAATCACCAAAGCCGGAGGAGAAGTAGTAAGTGGAGCAGTCGATGGTCGTTAGTCGTCGGTCGATGGTCGTTGGTCGTCAGCAATCGTTGTTCGGCCGGAACGCGAACAGCGAACGACGAATCGCGAACGACCAACGACCATCGACCAACGACCAACGACCAACGACTGATTCTTAGGAGGTATTCCGTGTCAGAAGAACTTCATCACGCCAGATCACTCGGCCTGTCCGTGGCGCTCGGAGCCGCCATGGGCGCGGCCATCGGCGCCGCCACCGGCCACATGGGCCTCTGGGTCGTTGCCGGAATCGCAGCCTACATAGCGATTTCTCTGGTCGGCGGCGCCTGGAGTAAGAAACCAAACGAACAACAACGAACGACCAACGACTGACTTACACGAGGTGTTTTATGGCATTACTCGAACGTGTTTCCACCTTAGTCCGGGCCAACCTCAACGACTTGATCGACAAAGCCGAGGAGCCCGAAAAGATGATCAAGCAGGTCATCCTCGATATGAACAACCAGCTTTTGCAAGTCAAGACACAGGTGGCCATCGCCATCGCCGACCAGCATCTGCTCGACAAAAAGAAACTCGAAAACGACGATAAAATCCAGGAATGGATGCGCAAAGCCGAGCTGGCTGTCGACAAGAAGCAAGACGACCTGGCCCGCGCCGCTCTGCTCCGCGTTGAAAGTTATCGCGACCTGAGCTCGAACTTCGCCCAGCAACTCGAAGACCAGAAAGCCCAAGTCGAGAATCTCAAATCAGCCCTGCGCAATCTCGATCAGAAGTTAGCCGAGGCCAACGCCAAAGCCGATCTGCTGATCGCGCAGCACCGCCGCGCCCGCGCCGCTAACCGGGCCACGGACGCGCAGTCCGGCATGAACGCCAATACCAAGTCCGCCACTTTCGATCGCATGAAGAAAAAAGTAGCCCGCGAAGAAGCCATCGGCGGAGCCAAAGCCCAACTCCTGGCCGACGACGTGGAAGACCGCCTCGCCGCCTTGGAAAAAGAAGACCGCATCGAGCAGTTGTTAACCGAGCTGAAAACAAAGCGCGGAGCATAACCGGAAAATCATGCCGGAAAGAGCGAACAAGGCTCGTTTAATTGGGGTGCTCATCGGCATCGCTGCCCTCATCGTGGCTTTGCTGTTGAAGCGTCTTAGATAAGGCGATAGGGGCCGGCGCATCGAACGGGTTATTTTCGCAAGGGGTATCCAACGTGAAAAGAGTCCTCGTTCGCCTCCCAGAGTCAATGGCTGAAAAGTCTCCAAATAAGTGGTGGCACATTTTGTTGCGTAAGTTAGAATGAGCCCGAGGGTGCCATGCGCAAAGTCTTCCATTTCGACTCGCCCGCCGACCCGTACGTAGCCGACGCCGCTGTCCTCTGCTGCTTCGATCACCGCATCAGCACGGCCGTGCGAAAGTTCCTGAAGAAGCAGGGCATCGAGCACGCCGACATGATCACCGTCGCCGGAGGAGCCAAGACCCTCGCCTCCCCGCGCAACGACTTCGAACAGGACTTCATCCTCGAACAGGTCCGCATGTCCGTCCACCTGCATCAGACCAAACGCGTGATGGTCATCACCCATTCCGACTGCGCCACTTACGGTGGCCTGGACCATTTCAAAGGTGACCGCCAAGCCGAAGCCGAACATCATCGCAGCGAACTCCTCCGCGCCGGAGAACT
>PLHP01000282.1 GCA_003138955.1 Acidobacteriaceae bacterium
TAATTGTGTAATTTGAAAACCAAGTCCTCGGCTATTGGCGTTCGGGGATTTTTATATTACAAAATTACCCGATTACGAAATTACAAAATTGTCGTTGCTCAGCGTTTCCGTGGTGGATTCTTTCTCAACTGGTGCGCGCGCTCGAATTCCGCAGCCAGTTCTCGCGAATCCAGATTCTCGCGGATGTGCGCCAGGCGCTGCTCAAGCTTCTGTAGCGCGTCGCTGAGATTCTTGCGATTGGTGATGGCGATGTCGCGCCACATCGAATAAGGACTGCCGGAGATGCGGGTCATCTCGCGCAGGGCTCGTCCTCCGATGTCGAGCACCGGCGCGTCAGCGCCGAATTCGTCGACCAGCGCTGCGGCCAGAGCGGTGGAGATCATCTGTGGCACATGGCTGATCCAGGCGCAGAGGCGATCATGATCGGAGGGATCGAGAATCGCGATTTTGGCGCCCATCTTTTCCGTGCAGTGGATAAATTCTCCGCACAGTCCGGCGTGAACGTTCTGGCCGGGAAGCGGCGTGAAGAGCCAGGCCGCGCCTTCGAAAAGATCGGCGTCGGCAAACTCCACGCCGGCGTTTTCTTTGCCTGCCATGGGATGCCCGGCCAGGAATCTTTGACCGGCACTTCGTCCGAACGATTTCGCGGCGCGCTGGACAATTTCCGCCTTCGTGCTGCCGACATCGGTCAGGAGTGTCTTACCCGGCAGCGCCGGACCGAACCGACCGATCAGATCGAGGATCGGAATCACGGGTGTCGCCAGCACCACCAGATCGCTTCCGCGTACGGCCTCTGCTGGATTGGCCGTTCCAGCTTCGATGGCCCCGCAGTCCTTGGCCCGCTTTAAGACTGGAGCGCGATCGCACCCGATGATTCGTCCAGCGAGGCGGCGCTTCTTCAGGGCGAGGCCGAGCGAGCCTCCGATCAAGCCCGTTCCGATGATGGTGACTTGTTTGAAGGCCATGGGTTTTGCAAAATTGGTAATTTGTAATTTGTGATTTGTAATTTGTGATTTTGCTTTTCAATTACAAATCGCAAATTACAAATTAGGTTCTACGCGATCTCGCGTCCAACCGCTGGCGCGATCATGCGGATCTCGTCCATCAACTTGGCAAATTGTTCCGGATAAAGCGACTGCGCACCGTCGGAAAGCGCCTTGTCCGGCTGGTGATGAACCTCGATGAGCAACGCGTCGGCGCCGGCGGCCACGGAGGCACGCGCCATGGGGGCCACTTTATCGCGGCGTCCGGTGCCATGCGAGGGATCGGCGGTCATGGGTAGATGCGAGAGTTTATGAATGATCGGGATCGCGGAAATGTCCATGGTGTTGCGCGTGTATGTTTCAAAAGTACGGATGCCGCGCTCGCAGAGAATAATTTCATAGTTGCCGCCCGCGAGCAGGTATTCAGCGGAGAGCAGGACTTCCTCGATCGTGGCCGCGATGCCGCGCTTGAGCAGCACGGGTTTGCGAATCTTGCCGAGTTCGCGCAGCAGATTGAAGTTCTGCATGTTGCGCGCGCCCACCTGGAAGATGTCGATATAGGGCAACATCAGCTCGATCTGTGAAATCTCCATGACTTCGCTGATGACAAGCAAGTTGAAACGATCGCCCGCTTCGCGCAGCAATTTCAGGCCGTCAGCGCCGAGTCCCTGAAACGAATAGGGAGAGGAGCGGGGCTTGAAGGCGCCGCCGCGGAGAACGCGCGCTCCGGCGTTGGCGATCAGTCCGGCGACGGTGAACAGTTGCTCGCGGGATTCGACCGAGCAGGGGCCGGCCATGACGACGATTTTCTTGCCTCCGATTTCAATCCCGTTCGCAAACTTGACTACGGTGCCTTCGGGGCGAAAATTGCGGCCGGCCAGTTTGTAGGGTGAAGTGATGCGGTGAACTTTCTGCACCCCCGGCATCATTTCGAGTTCGCCAGCGTCGAAATCATGGGGAACGCCGACGCCGCCGAGAACGGTCTGACGCTCTCCGGTGGAGCGGTGGACTTCGAAGCCGAAGTGAACCAGTTGGTCGATCACGTGCTGGATCTGATCTTCACTGGCCGAATCTTGCATTGCAACGATCATGAGTACGCTCGTTTTGCCCGGCCGGAGCACGCAAAGAAAAAAGAACGAAGCACAGCGTCTGCGGCCCACCCGGGTAGTTTCTCAGTTCTTGAACTCTGAATTGGTCTCGGCTTCGCGGGCGGTCGGCCCGGAGCCGGGAACGATTTCGTGCTTTTCGATGCTGCGCATCACGTCGATGATGCGTTCGTAGATCTGCCCGAGATCGCGCTCGCCTAATGGACCGGTGCTGCTGCGCTGCACGTTGGCGATCACTTCGCGCTCGCGGCCGGGTTCGTAAATGGGCAGGCCGGTATTGCGTTTCAGCCGTCCAATTTCGACTACAGCGGCGGCGCGCTCGTTGAGCAGCGCCGCCAGTTTGCGGTCCAGGTCGTCGATTTTCTTGCGCCAATCGGAAATGTCCATAGAAGCTTTAAGCCTTCAGCTATCAGCCGTCAGCCTTCAGGGAAACCCAAACCTAACCCCTTGTCATCCCGAACGCAGTGAGGGATCTGCGGTTGCTTTCCCTGATGGCTGAAGGCTGACGGCTGAGAGCCGCCCTACAAATTCTGCCACAGTCGCAGCTTCTCGTCCGGGATTTTGTTCGATGGCGCGCACGATGGCGCTGCCGACGACCGCCCCTTCCGCGAACTTGCCGACGGCTTTGAATTGCGCCGGGGTCGAGATTCCGAAGCCCACAGCCACGGGAAGCCTGGTGAAACGGCGAATGCGCTTGACCAGGGCCCGGGCGTCCCCGGTCATCTCCGGGCGCGCCCCGGTGACGCCGGTGCGTGAGACGGCATAAATAAAGCCGGTTGAAACCTGGGCAATCAACTTCAGACGTTGGTCGGTCGAGGTGGGCGCAGCCAGAAAAATGGTTGCCAGGTCGTTTTTGCGAGCCTCACGCAGATACTCGACCGATTCTTCGACAGGCAGATCGGTGACCAGCGTTCCGTCAATCCCGGCAAGGCGAGCCACCTGGCAGAACTTTGGCAGGCCCATGCGCAAGATGGGACTAAGGTAGGAGAAAATCACCAGGCCAACGGATTGTGAATGCTCGCGAATTTCGGCGGCAA
>PLHP01000339.1 GCA_003138955.1 Acidobacteriaceae bacterium
TCCGCATGACGCACTACACTAGAATAGCCCTAACATGCGCGCGATTTTTCAGTGGAAAATCGGCTCTCGCGTCCTCGAGTTGGGGCGGCGCACTCTGATCATGGGCGTCGTGAACGTAACTCCCGACTCGTTCTCCGACGGAGGCCTCTACATCGATGCCGAAAAGGCCGTAGTCCGCGCCGAGCAGTTACTGGACGAAGGCGCGACCATCATTGACGTGGGCGGGGAGTCCACGCGGCCGGGCGCGCCGGTGGCCAGCGGTCTCGTGGCCGGCGACGCCAATCACGACCCGGAGGCCGCGGCCGAGACCGCACCGCCGGCATCGCAGCCCATATCGGAAGAACCCGTGTCGGAAGAACCCGTGTCAGAAGAAGAAGAGCGGAGGCGCGTGCTGCCCGTCATCCGCGATTTGAAGCGGCGACGGCCCGATGCCGTGGTTAGTGTCGATACCTACAAGGCAAGCGTGGCGCGGGCGGCGGTGGAGCTCGGGGCGGAAGTGGTTAACGATGTGAGTGGGTTCCGGTGGGATCCGAAGATGGCGAAAACGCTGGCTGAACTCAAAGTGGGAGCAGTGCTGATGCATACCCGCGGCCGCCCGGAAGAATGGCGGTCGTTGCCGCCGATTGGCGATCCGGTGCTGATGGTGAAGCGGGACTTGCGGCAGTGGGCGGAAGCGGCGACTCTGGCGGGCATCAAGCGCGATCACCTGGTGCTGGATCCCGGATTCGGGTTCGGGAAGCGTTTCGAGGAGAACTACCCGTTGCTGGCGCACTTCGCCGAGTTGCAGCAGATGGGATTTCCGCTGCTGGCAGGAGTCTCGCGCAAATCATTTATTGGGCGAATGCTGGCGCGCAATGGCAAGGACCGCGATGGCAAGCATAAAGACGCCGGGGTTGGCGAGCGCCTCTACGGCACGCTGGCTGCAGAAGCGGCTTTGATTCTGAAAGGCGCGCACATCATCCGCACGCACGACGTGCGCCTAGCGGTGGAGGCGGCACGAGTGGCCGATGCGATCGTGGCCAGTGGTGGATAGAAGTGACTGGTCTAATAAATGGTCTCGGGTTAGGTTTTTGGGAAGGGCACGGCTTTACAGACTGCGGAAAAACTCGGGTTCCGTATCAGAGTATCGCTTTAGCGATACCGTAAGCCTTCGAAATCAGGCCCCCCTTTAGGGGCTGGGCATCGAGAACCGACTTTTTCCGCAGCCTGTTTAGCCGTGCCGCTCAGGGCCGCAAGAAATGCGGGCTTTAGCCCCTGTGCGCCAGACGTCGCGCCCCGAAAATCATTGTGGAATAGGAGATATTTGTCCAGACTCAGACCCGGGCCGCTTCGGCAAGCGGCGCGGCGATCTTGACCGCGGGGAGCCGAATTTCAAATACGGCTCCGCCTTCGGGCCGGTTGTTGCAGGTGATTTGTCCCTTGTGGTCCTGGATTACGCCATAGGTGGCGCTGAGTCCGAGACCGGTGCCTTTGCCCACCGGCTTGGTGGTGTAGAAAGGATCGAAGACGCGCTCGGGATCACGCAGGCCGGGGCCGGAGTCGACGAACTGGACGATGACTTCGTCGCCTTCGCGCCAGAGAGAGATCTGCAGACGCCCGCCGCCGATCTCCTGCAATGCGTCCACCGCGTTTTCGACGATCTGAACAAAGGCCTGCAAGAGCTGGTTGGAGTTGCCCAGGACGCGAGGCAGGGGGGCATTGTCATTGCTCTCCACGCTCAGGCTGATCTTCTTGTTTTCGAGCTTGAATCCTTCCATTTGAACCGCGCGCTGCAAAAGAGGCTTCAGTTCGAGCGGACTTTTTTCTCCCGGAGTCTGCTGCGCGAAGCTGAGCAGATCGCTGACCAGTTCGCGAGTGCGCCGGGCTTGCTGGCCGATTTTCTGCGCGTTCGAGAGTTGCTCGCGGCTCAGGTTGCTGCTGGCAGCCATCCCTTCCGAGCTGTTCAAAATGGCCGAGAGCGGGAACTCCAGTTCGCTGGCGGCGAGCGCGATTAGTTCTCCGAGCGAAGCCAGCTTGGCTTGTTGAATCACTCTTCCCTGCAGCCGCTGGAGGTTGTCAAAGCTCTGGCGTGAACGCTTGAGCAAATCCAGAAGCTTCTGATCCAGCAGCTGTTGTTGGAGAAAAATGACAAAGGCCAGCAGGGCGACGCCGCCCATGGCCACGGCAAAACGGACCTGGCGCAGATAAGGCTGCTCCTGGCTCAGGAATAGTGCCCAATATCCCATGAGCGGCAGAGAGAGCAGGGCAAGTTTCGCAAGCAGAGGAGCGACCGGGCGACTGGCAGGTGCGACCGAAGGCATCACCTCGGTATCGCGAAGGCAGCGCCGCCCGGCCATCGCGACCCAGAAGAACCCCAGCCCAGAGGCAAGGTACGGGAGGTCGTAGATGCCGCCAGTCTTGTACACGCCGCGCAAGAAGGCGGCATTCATGGCTTCCGAAACGAAGCTGTAGAAAACGCTGGCAAAAAAAATGTTGCGATAGAGCACGCGCCACGATCCGGTACTGGTGAAAAATGCCGATGCTGACACGGCAATCAAGATCAGTCCTTCGACCACATACAGCAGATTCCAACGCGGGCTGTAGAGCGCGATATTGGTGACGATGTATTCGTCGGGAAAAACAAAAAAGGCGTAGACCGCGACCCACCACACCAGCAGAATGAGGACATTCAGAGCGCTCGGCAACAACCCCTCGCGTTCATCGGCCTGATGCGGACGGATGGCCACGGCCGCCATAATGGGGACAATGTGCAGGAACAACACGACATCCCCCCAATAGGGATCGGGTACCGGCTTGCGCACCACCACTTCAAACCACACCCAATAGGCCTGGTTGAAACACCACATGGCCATGCCCGCCGTCATGAGACTCCAGAACAGGCGTCTATGCCCGCGGCTGTCGAAGACGTTTCGGGCGGAGACGATTACGGCAGCCGCAATCGCCAGCAGTGGAGTCAGGTCTCCCATGGCCACGCGAAAGTAGGGGTTGGGAAACACTGCCGGAGCCAGAGCAAAAGCCACCAGCAGGCAAACCCCGCAGACCAGCGCCGAAATGTGGGGCCTGGACATCACGTCGCATCATATGATGTTCGCCGCCAGATGTTTAGATCACGTTCAGGTTACCGGAGGTTACTACGGTAACCTTCGAGCACGAAGAAAAGTGGGAAGAATGAGCTGAGTCCCGGAGGGACGACCGAGCTTAGCCCAGCGCTTCAGCGCTGGGAAAAGTGGAGAAGATGATTCAAGTCCCGGAGGGACGACCCAGTTCTCACGCACACTCCTGAGGGCTGGGACCATCCCGCTCGGAGAACTATTTATGAGCCACGCCTGCTGCTAGAATTCCGTTATGGCATTCCCCGCTAACCGCATGCGCCGTTTGCGGCGCACTGAAACGCTGCGCACCCTGGTCCGCGAGACCCGGCTCACGCCCGAATCTCTGGTCTATCCATTATTCATCTGCCCCGGAACGGGTGTAAGGAAAGAAGTTCGCTCCATGCCCGGCGTCTTCAACCTCTCGATCGACGAGGCAGTAAAGGAAGTGCGCCAGACGCGTGCCCTCGGAGTGCTGTCGGTCATCTTGTTCGGGCTGCCGGAGAAAAAAGATGAAGTGGCCACCGGCGCCTGGGCCGAAGACGGCATCGTGCAGAGGGCCGCGCGCGCCATCAAGAGCGAGGTGCGGGACGTCGTGGTGATGGGCGACGTTTGCCTGTGCGAGTACATGTCGCATGGGCATTGCGGAATAGTTAAGATGAACGAGAGAGCGGAACCGCAATCCCTGGGCGCGGCCGCCGCGGCGCCACCAGTTACCGCGGAGTACGAGATCGTGAACGACGCGAGCCTGGAGTTGCTGGCGCGCACCTCGGTTTCGCTGGCCCGCTCGGGCGTGGACGTCATCGCGCCCTCGGACATGATGGATGGACGAGTCGGGGCGATTCGCGCCGCGCTCGACGGCGCGGGCTTCGAAAATACGCCCATTCTTTCCTATGCGGCCAAGTTCTCTTCCGGTTTCTATGGCCCGTTCCGCGAGGCGGCGGATTCCGCCCCGCAGTTCGGAGATCGCCGTTCCTACCAGATGGACCCGGCCAACGTTCGCGAGGCGATGCGCGAGATCGAGTTGGATATCGAAGAGGGCGCCGACATGATCATGGTCAAGCCGGCCATGCCCTACCTGGATGTGATTGCCGAGGCCCGCAACCGTTTCGATCTGCCGCTGGCGGCCTATCAGGTATCGGGCGAGTACGCGATGATCGAAGCCGCCGCCCGCAACCAGTGGATCGACCGGGAGCGCGTGATGATGGAAGCGCTCATCTCAATCCGCCGAGCCGGGGCCAGCATGATCCTGACTTACTACGCCAAGGAAGCGGCGAAACTGCTCGCTTAGAATAAGTCGTTGGTCGTTAGTCGTCAGTCGTTGGCGATGATTTGTTCGCTAACGACTGACGACTAACGACCAACGACTGAAAAAAGCTACAATATCGGCGTGAACGCCCCCATTCGGCCTAAGCCGGCAGCTGACCTCCAGCATCAGGACAGCCCGCATCACCATCACCAGGCCATCTACGCCGCCGAAGCCACCGGATTGCTTCTCATGGCGGTTTTGCTCCTCGTTCTCACCATCATCCGCTACTGGCGGTACATCCCGTGGAGTGCGCGCTGAAGTTGCCCAAGAAGTTCCCCAAGAGCTTGCCGAAGTTAAACCGCGAGCCCCTGCTCGTAGTCGTTCTCGGTCCCACGGCCAGCGGCAAGACAGCTCTGGCGCTCGCCCTCGCGCGCCGCTTCCACGGAGAAATCGTCAACTGCGACTCGGTCGCGATGTACCGCGAATTTGAAATCGGCACGGCCAAGCCCAGCCCGGCGGAGCGAGCCGAGATTCCGCATCACCTGCTCGATTGCACGGATCCGCTCGCCGACGTTAGCGCCGGAGAATATGCCCGCCAGGCCCGGCAGGTTCTGCGCGAGATAGTTCTGCGCGAGATCGCTCCACGGGAAACCGAGCGCAGGAAACACTTGCCCATCGTCAGCGGAGGCGCCGGACTCTATCTGCGCGCTCTGCTGGAAGGACTTTTTCCCGGCCCGCAGCGCTCCGAAGATCTGCGCATCAAACTGCGCAGCCGCGCCGAGAAGCACGGCCCCGGGCACTTGCATCGCATCCTGCGGCGGCTCGACGCGACGGCAGCGAACCGCATTCACGCCCATGACGTTCCCAAGGTGATCCGCGCAATCGAGGTGTGTCTGGCCTCGCGCCAGTCCTCTCGCCCGACCTCGCGCCAAACTATGACCGAACTTTGGCAACAGGGACGCGAACCGCTCCGCGGCTTTCGCATTCTGCGTCTTGGACTCAACCCGCAGCGCGAAGTTCTTTATGCCCGAATCAACCAGCGCGCCGCGAAGATGTTTGACAACGGACTGCCCGGCGGAGGACTGATCGCCGAGACGGAAAGACTCCTCAAGAAATATGGCGACCAAGCCCGCCCGCTCGCGTCGCTGGGATACAAACAGGCGCTCCAGTTTTTGCGCGGCGAAGTCGATCGTGAGTCGGCGCTCGCGGCGGCGCAACAGGCGCATCGTAACTATGCCAAGCGCCAGATCACATGGTTCCGCCAAAA
Source organism: Acidobacteriaceae bacterium (assembly GCA_003138955.1). Lineage (GTDB taxonomy): Bacteria > Acidobacteriota > Terriglobia > Terriglobales > Acidobacteriaceae > Acidiflorens. Next base: position 5,606 of record PLHP01000339.1, read on the forward strand.
ACCGGATGTCCATTGGCTGGCCGGGTTCGGCGACGATCCAGCCATCCAGGCGGAGAGCATTGCACTCATCGAACGGGAAATTTTGAACTAGCAGGCTGCGGAAAAATTCGATCTCGCACTTGATTTTGGGTGGCGCAGCGGTTCACCGCTGCAGTAACCGACTTGTTTTCAGGGCCGGCTTTAGCCGCTGAGGTGAGACTGCGACGCGGAAAGTACTCTTTCCGCAGGCTGCTAGGGGAGAAACGGGCGTCTCGCCCGTTCAGCCCAGAGCGAAGTCAAAGGGTTCAGCCGGGTGGCGACCCCCGGCTCTCCACTGGCAAATCCGCACAGCATTCGCAGGACGTTCCCATCCGTTTTTGCTATTGTCAATTGCATGTCCCGGCGTCTGCTGCTGATCGCGCTACTACTAACTTCGCTCGGCTTTGCTAGGGATAAAGATAAAGACAAAGACAAGAGCAAAGACCGCCGTCAGCAGCCCGTTCCCATCCATCTCGACAAAGCCGGCCGCAAGTGGGCCGACAAAACGCTGCGCAAGATGTCAACCGAAGAAAAAGTCGGCCAACTCTTCGGCATCAAGGTGCTGGCGCAATTCCTGAATGACGCCGACCCCATCTTCATTCAACTGCGCAACAACGTCCGCAAGTATCACATCGGATCGCTGGTCATGACCGTCCCGCTGGATGGCGCCGTCCTGCTCAAAAGCGATCCCGATGTAGCCGCCGAGCTGCTCAACCGGCTGCAAGAATCCTCCGATCTCCCCCTCATTGTCGCCGCAGATTTCGAGCGCGGCGTTTCCATGCGTCTGAATGGCGCGACCGTTTTCCCCCATGCCATGGCCTTTGGAGCGACCGGCAAACCGGAGAATGCCGAAGCCTTTGGACGCATCACCGCGCTCGAGGCGAGAGCCATCGGAGTGCATTGGAATTTCTTTCCCGATGCCGACGTGAATTCCAATCCTGCGAATCCCATCATCAACACGCGCTCTTTCGGAGAAGATCCCAAGCAGGTGGGCGATTTCGTGGCAGCATACATTCGGGGCGCTCACCAGGGCAGCATGTTGACCACGGCAAAACATTTTCCCGGACACGGCGACACCGCGACCGACTCCCATCTCGGCCTCGCTCAAGTCACCGGCGACCGCGCGCGGCTCGATGCGGTTGAACTCCCGCCGTTCCAGCGCGCCATCGAGGCGGGCGTCGATGCCGTGATGGTGGCGCACGTAACCGTTCCCGCGCTCGATTCCGAGCCCAACCGGGTGGCCACAACTTCAAGGGCAATTGTGGACGGACTTCTCAAAGAAGAACTGAGATTCAAAGGAATAGTCGTGACCGACGCCCTCGACATGGCGGGGTTGACGCGCCTGTACGCGCAGAATATCGGCCGGGCAGCCGTCGATTCCTTCAAGGCCGGTAATGATGTGCTGATCATTCCGGCCGATCTCGATGCCAGCTACCGCTCCCTGCTCGAAGCCGTGCAGAGCGGCGAAATCAGCCGCCAGCGGCTCGATCAATCGGTACGTAAGATTCTGGAACTAAAGGCTTCCCTGGGCTTGAACAAGGCGCGGCTCGTGGACCCCGGTCAACTCTCGATCAAGATTGCTAAACCGGAGAACGTGGCCGTCGGCCAGCGCATTGCCGACGAAGCCATTACCCTCGTCCGCGACAACGGTAAAGTGATCCCGCTTCATTCTTCTGTTGGAACTCTGAAGCCCGCGCTTCCGTATCAATCAGTGACCGAGGTGAGCAACCGCCTGGTCGCGCTGATTTTTCTCGACGACCTGCGCACCGACTCCGGACGTATGCTCGAACATCAGATTCTAGCCCGTGTGCCTGACGCCCGCGTGATCTACGTCGACGCACGCTCGGCCGCCGGCATGAAGCCGTCCGTAGTCGAAGCGGTGGAAGCGGCGGAGCACGTGATCGCTGCGGTCTATGTGGTTCCGACCGCCGGCAAGGCCATTCGTGCCGCCGGGGGCTTGAAGAATGAAGATTTGAAGAATGAAGGTTCGAAGAATGAAGAATTGAAGAATGGAGAGTTGAAGAATACCGTTGCCCTGGACGACGCCATGGAATCCCTACTCGCGGCGATTCTCGATCGCGCCGCCCAGCGTACTGTAGTGCTCGCTATGGGCAATCCCTATGTGGTGCAGGATTTCCCCGCGATCGAGAATTATGTGTGCGCGTTCTCCAATGCAACCGTGTCGGAAACCGCCGCCGTGAAAGCGATCTTCGGCGAGATCCCGATCGGCGGTCATCTTCCCGTTACAATCCAGGGCATCGCATCCCGAGGCGAGGGGATCGAACGCCCCGCCCATCCAAGCTCCGTTCGACTCAGCTCAGGAGGTTCCTCCCATGTTCAACCGTAAAATGTTCAGCCGTAAAATGTTCCAGCCAAAAAAGTTTAGCCGTAGCGCGATCGGGAAACTGGCTCTTGGCGCGTTGTTTGCCGCCCTCTGCGTGCTTCCCGCGTGCAGCATCGATGCGCACGACAAGAAGAATGGCGAGGCGCACGTTGATATCAAGTCCCCCGTAGGCGATCTGCACGTCAGCGAGCAAGCCGACATTCGCGACGCCGGCCTGACGCTCTATCCCGGCGCCAAGCCCGCTCCAAAAGACGGCAGCGACGACAAGAAGAGCGCCAATGTAAACCTTTCGCCGCCAGGATTCTCGTTGAAAGTGGTGGCGGCGGAGTTCGTCTCCGACGACTCTCCCGAAAAAATCATCGCCTACTACGACAAAGAGCTGCTGAAATATGGCAAACCCATCCAGTGCCACGGCGCCTGGAACGACGTGGATTCCAAGGCCGGCAAGGATGAAGGCTCCAAGCCCGTCTCCTGTGGAAATAACAACGGAGGAGACTCGGTAGAGCTGAAGGTTGGAACCGAAGGAAACCAGCACATCGTCGCCGTTAAGCCCAACCGCCAGGGAACCCGCTTTGCTCTAGTCTACGTGCGCACGCACACCGGCAAGGACGACACCATCTAAGAGCATCGGGATGACCCGATCACCCGATGCCTTGCCTTGCTCTCCGCTTGGTTTGTGCGCTAGCTTCGAAGAGGTGGAACACCCTTGCCAGCATTGTGGGATCACAGTCGAGGACGGCCGCCCGTTTTGTCCGCAATGCCGCGCTCCTCAAATCCACGTGCAAATTGCGATTCCGGATGCTGAAGGTGCGGCCGCCTTGAATTCCGCGCCAGACGAGCTTTCTCCCGAGATTCCCGTAGAGACGAGGCCCGCCTCGTCTCAGACGCGGCAGCCGGGCAGCGCGATGAACCGGCAAATCGCCGTTCGTGCCGCGCTCAAGGCCGGTGTGCTGGGCGTTTTCATCGGGATGATCCCGTTCCTCGGCATCGTTCTGACTGGGGCCCTGGCTGTCTATTTCTACCGCCGTGAAAGCAGATTCGTCCTCCCTCCCCCTCTCGGGTCGCGTCTCGGGGGAGCGGCGGGAGTCGTCGCCTTCGCCATCAACGCTCTGTTGATCGCCATCCGGATTTTTGTTTTTCATGCCCAGAAGGAATACATCGATGCCATCCTGAAAGTCGCTCAGAAGTTTGGAGCCAACTCGGCGGACCCTGACTTTCAGGCTGGCATTCACAACCTGTTCACTCCCTCGCGGCTGGCCTTCACCTTCGTTTTTGGGATGCTTCTTACGGTGGTGCTCGCCTCCATTGGCGGCGCGCTGGCCTCGCTGTTTATGCGGCCGCGCAACCCCCGTGTGTAATTCCAGATCGCTAGTACCGTGACCGCATGATTTGTACCGTTTCACCGCTGAGAGTAGCGCCGCCGTCTCGGCGGCTGTCCGGCGGGCGTCTTCGCCCGCCGCGCCGAGGACGAGACGCCCGTCGCTCCCTCGCTGGCCAAGCGGGTTTCCCGCCCGCCCCTTGCTCTCACCTCATCCCCACGCGTATGATGCAGCGTTTATGAATTCACGCACGCTAGGCCGTCCGGTCGAGATCCAGCAGAAAGCGCAGCTCATGTCCGCCTCCGAGGTCGAGCGCACCCTGATCCGGCTGGCGCATGAGATTCTCGAGAAGAACAATGGCGTCGAAGATCTGGCCCTGGTCGGCATCCGCCGTCGCGGAGTTCCGCTGGCGGAACGGCTGGCGAAAATCATCCAGCGCATCGAAAAGAAACCGGTCCTGCTCGGCACGCTCGACATTACCCTCTATCGCGACGATCTTTCCACTCTCGGCTCGAAGCCCGTAGTCCAGAAAAGCGAGATGGAAATTCCCATCACCGGCAAGTCGGTGGTGCTGGTCGACGACGTCCTCTATACCGGCCGCACCACCCGCGCCGCCATGGACGCCCTGTTCCGCTCGGGCCGTCCCCGGCGCTTGCAGTTGTGCGTATTGATCGACCGCGGCCATCGCGAGTTGCCGATCGAGGCCGCCTTCATTGGACGAACCGTGCAGACAACGGAAAATCAGATTATCGAGGTCAAACTTCGCGAGATCGACGACGCGGAGAAAGTCCTGTTGATGGAAAAACAGCAGGCCAATTTGTAATTGCTAATTTGTAATTTGTAATTGAATTCTTGGATCCGCATCGCGCGCCCTTAAATTACAAATTACAAATTGGAAATTACAAATCAACTATGAATCCAGCGCGCGGTTCCCTCCTCGGCATCGAGCACCTGGAAGCAGCCGAGATCCTGAGACTTCTGAAGTTTGCCCGGCGCATGAATCCGGACAAGCCGCGGCCCCTGCTCAAGGGCAAGCGCGTGATGCTTCTTTTCTACGAGTCTTCCACCCGCACCCGAAGCTCGTTTGAAATCGCGGCCAAATCCATGGGCGCCCACACCGTCCTCATCCAGTCCTTCGGTTCGAGCATTGAGAAAGGCGAATCGCTCCTCGACACCGGATACACAGTGCGCGCCGTCGGCGCCGACATCATCGTCATCCGCCACCCCAACGCCGGCGCGCCCTACGTAATGGCGCAGCACATCGACGTGCCCGTGATCAACGCCGGAGACGGACTCCACGAACATCCCTCGCAAGCGCTGCTCGACGCTTACACCATTCTGCGCAACAAGAACACTTTCAAAGGCCTGCAGGTCGCGATTGTCGGCGACATTTTTCACAGTCGTGTGGCGCGGTCGGCCTGCCACCTGTTAAGCAAATTCGGTGTGAAGATAATTCTGTGCGGTCCCCCCGAACTCGTGCCCGACATTGCGACGACCCTCGCTCCCGGCATCCGCGTGACCCGCCACATTGATGACGCCTTGCGCGGCACCGATGTGATCATGCTGCTGCGCGTGCAGAGCGAGCGTCTTTCCGGACTGAAGCTCGACCTCCTCGAATACATCACGCGCTACCAGATGAACCCGGCCCGCTTGAAGATGGCCAAGAAAGATGCCATCGTGATGCATCCCGGCCCCATCATTCGCGGCCTCGAACTCACCAGCGAAATCGCCGACGGCGCCCAGGCGCGCATCCTCGAGGAAGTGCGCAACGGCGTGCCCACGCGCATGGCGATTCTGGCGCGGGCCATGGGAAAAATGCGATGACCAGCGCAGAAAAAAATCGAACGAGCCTGCTAATCAAGGGCGGCCACCTCATCGACCCGGCGGCGCGCATTGACGCGCCCATGGACGTGCTTCTGAAAGATGGCCGCGTCGCCGAAGTTGCTCCTCCCAACAAAATCAAGGGAGGCGTGGACGAAAAGGCCGAGAAACTAGATGCCCGCGGACTCATAGTCGCGCCCGGCTTCATCGATCTCCACGCGCACCTGCGCGAGCCCGGCCAGGCGCACAAAGAGACCATCGCGACGGGCACGGCCGCCGCCGCCGCAGGCGGCTTCACTTCTGTCTGCACCATGCCCAACACAGTTCCGGTGGTCGATTCGGTCGAGTGGGTAGAGTGGCTTCGCCAGCCCGAGCGCGGCGCGGTCGTCAATGTGTTTGCCATCGCCGCCGCGACCCGATCCAGTAAGGGCGCCACGCTCACCGACTTCCGTGCGCTCCACGCCGCCGGAGCAATAGCAGTCACCGACGACGGCAAGCCCATCCTCGAAGACAGCATCATGCGCGAGGCCCTGGTTCTGAGCGGGGAGCTGAATTTCCCCGTAGTGCAACATGCCGAAGACACGCGCCTGACCGAAAATTGTTCCATGCACGCCGGCGCGCGTTCGTTCCGTCTCGGGTTGCGCGGCATGACCGCGGCTGCCGAAGCCTCGATCGTCGAGCGTGACGTCCAACTCGCCACGCATATTCCCAATGCCCGCCTGCACGTCGCCCATCTTTCCACGGCCGACGCGCTGAAGAGCGTCCGCCGCGGCAAGCGAGCCAAAGCGCGCGTCACCTTCGAGGTCACGCCGCACCATTTCACGCTCACCGACGAAGACATGCGCGACTACGACAGCAATTACAAAATGAATCCCCCGCTGCGCTCGGCCTCCGATCTAGAAGCCATCCTGGCCGCCCTAGCCGACGGTACGGTGGACGCCATCGCCACCGATCACGCTCCCCACGCCGCCCACGAAAAGGAAATGGAATTCGAACGCGCCGCGTTCGGCATCACCGGACTGGAAACCGCGCTAGCGCTAGCGATAACCAGGCTGCACCGCGAGAAGCGAATCCCTCTTTCCCGCATCGTGGAACTCTTCACCGCCGGTCCGGCGCGCTGTTTCGATCTGCGCGGCCGCGGTTCGCTCGTCCGCGGCGCGGTAGCCGACGTTACCGTTTTCGATCCGAAAAAGAAGTGGACCTTCGACGCCGCCAAATCACGCTCGAAATCAAGAAACACACCCTTCGATGGATGGCAACTGAC
>PLHP01000036.1 GCA_003138955.1 Acidobacteriaceae bacterium
CCTTCTCATCCCATCTGATTGCGTCAGTTGACAATTGTTGTGCAGGCAGGTCAGGCATGTTTGGAAGATCGCCACGCTGCTACTGCAGCTTCGCGTACTCCGCTTTGGCTTCTTTCAGGATGGGGATGTCGGGGTCGGCGTCTTTCCACAGTCCTAGGAAATCTTGGTATGCGCTCTTCGCTTTGACGGTGTCGCCGGATAGAGCATAGGCGCGGGCGAGGCCGAGATGCGCCAGCGCACCCAGTGGGAAGTTGGTGACAAGGCCACGGTGATCCAGAAACTTCTGGAACTCGGCGGCGCCAGCGGGACCGTTATGCGCCATCAATTGAGCCTGGCCTCGGATGTAGGCGGGATACATCGTGCCCAACTGTAGTTGGGCCGGCTGGCCCAGTTCGTAGGGCGCCGCCGCCTCAAGAAACACCGTGGCCTGCGCGGGGTTGTTGGCGTTCAGCTCCATCGCTGCCTTGATGGTTGGCAGCCAGTAGACCTTCAGGACCGTTTGCGATGGGTAGTTCTTTTCCAGTTCCTCAACGATTGCCTTGGCGCTAGCGGTCTCGCCAGCCCGCGCCAGCGCCAACGCGGCGAACAGCTTTATATCCCGGCCTGGGGCTAGCGTCAGCGCCGATGCAACATCCTGCTTCGCGGCTGCGCTGTTGCCGAACTCCGCTTCCCGCAGGGCTGCGTTGGCCTGCCACAGCGCCGCAGCCTCTTTCGCGTTGGCGCGGACCGCCGCATCTACCGCGCGCCGGGAGAAGTCCCGCGCTTTTCCCAACCTCCCGTAGTATGCCTCGGTGTCGGATTGGCAGGAGAGCAGCAGGTCTTCGGTTCCAGGCTTGCCGGAGGCCCAAGCCACCTGCCGTTCCATCTCCGCCGCGTCACCCTTGATGAAGGAGAGGTAGTAAATCTCCTGGTGCAGGAAATCGCCGTCCAGGTTGCGTGCCTTAGCCTGCTCGATCGCCTTCCCGGCGTCATCTAGCCGTCCGAGGGCGAGGTAATCCCCCGCTAGGTTGGTGTAACCAACGATACTAGGCTCCAGACGCAGGGCCTCTTGCGCCTCGGTGACTGCCTTCTCGTATTGGCCAAGCTGGCCGTAAAGGTCCCCCAGGTTGCCGGGCGGCACCGAATCAAGCGGATAACTTTTCGCCCACAGTTCGTAAACCTGGCTGGCCTGCTCCAACTCGCCCGTGACGTTCTGGTAGTACAGAGACGAGATGCGGTATTTCTCCCGTTCACTGACTTTGTCGCGGAGGGCATAGGCTTTCTCGATGCTTTCAGCTGCCAAACTGGCCTGTCCGAGATTCATGTATGCGACCCCCAGGGCAGCATGGGCAGCAGCGAAATTGGGGTCGAGTTCGAGGGCGCGCTTCTGGAACGGGATCGACGCGGCATCGCCCTTGGTTCGGAACGTGGTGATGCCCATGCTGAATGCTTTCAGCGCTTCCAGCGACGTCGTGGTTGCCTCCACCGGCACGTCGAATTTCTGGATTGAGGCCAGCGATTCGCCCAGTTTTGCGCGCAGGCTGGTTGCGGCCTTGCCCAGCGCTTTCAGCACGTCCTGCTTGCCTGCCGCCTCTTCCTGTTCCTTTGCCAGCGTATCGCCGTTGTTGCAGCCGACGGCGTCCACGCCAATCACATACTGACCGCCGAGGTTCGAAATGGACCCCAGCACAATGGCCTTGCTGCCCGTGCGCACGCAGAGTTCCCTGGCTACGTCCTGAGTGATGCGGTCGTTGGGCTGGCGGCCCATGAGTCGCAGGGTTTCACCTACTTTGCGATCAGAAAGAATGTTGATGAATGGGGACTGGCCCAGGTCCACGGCCAAAGCTTGTTTCAAGGCATCATCAAACACAGGATCGCCCGTCGTATTGGCAAAATCCGCCAGCACAATGGTGTCTTTCACTGTCACCGTGGTGGTCCTGGGTGCACGGAGGTAGAGTCCGCCGCCAATCAGAGCAGCCACTACCACGGCGGCAGGGACCAGAATCTTTAATTGTCTCCTGCCCGCGACGGGAACTTCGGCCACTTTCACCGCGCTCGATGACGGAGATGGGGCAACCGCAGGGGAGGAACTGGATACTGGCGACTGCGGTTGCGCGACCTTAGCGCTGCTTTCTTGCGCCACAGCTACCGTCCCAGAACTAGCTGATACGCCGTGCCGCGATTCCGTTTCCCGTTTCAGCCGCTTTAGGTCGGCCCGCATTTCAGCCGCGCCTTGATAGCGCATCTCCCGATCTTTCTCCATCGCTTTGTTGATGATCCGTTCCAGTTCGGGCGGAATATCACGATTGAAACGAATCGGCGGGGGCGGATCAGAATCGAGAATGGCTTTAAAGATGACTCCCGAACTTTCGCCATGAAAGGGCAATGCGCCCGTCGCCATCTCGTACAGCACCGCCCCCAAAGAGAACAAGTCGCTCCGCGCGTCCAGTTCTTTCGCTCTCACTTGCTCCGGCGACATATAGGCAACGGTGCCGACCGTTGAACCGGGGCTGGTGAGATGATCCGCGTCCACCGAACCCGTCTGCGTATTAAGAGACCCAATTTTGCTCGATGAACTGGCTGTGACCGTGACCTTTGCCAGTCCGAAATCCAGAACCTTGGCGTGCCCGCGCTTGGTGACAAATATGTTCGCGGGCTTGATGTCGCGGTGGACGATGCCTTCTGCGTGGGCTGCGTCGAGCGCGTCCGCAATCTCGATAGCGAGAGACAGGATCAGTTCGGTTTCCATCGGTCGGCCCGCAATGCGGTGCTTCAGCGTCAGTCCGTCTAAAAACTCCATGACGATGAAGGACTGCCCATCTTGCTGCCCGATCTCATAGATGGTGCAGATATTGGGATGGTTCAGTGCAGAAGCAGCTTGAGCTTCTCGCTGGAAACGAGCCAATGCTTGGGAGTCTCTGGCGACCTCGTCAGGCAGGAACTTCAGGGCAACAAAACGACGGAGGGTTACGTCCTCAGCCTTGTAGACGACACCCATGCCCCCACCGCCGAGCTTCTCCACGATGCGGTAGTGCGAAATGGTCTGCCCGATCATTAGGGGCAAATCTTACTTGGGCGAAACGGGCAAGTCAATGAACGCCGTGGGTTTGGCGCGATCTCAAAAGGATGATTGGCGAAAAATCCCGTTAACACTCACTGACCAAAGTCAAAACGTGTAATCGCTTTAGTCCGCGGCCGCAACGGATGCAGGGTTGAATTTCGCGATTCTTCATTTTGGACCCCTTAGCCGTGCACGGCTGATACGATCACGCACCAGCCGCGCACTCTAGCCGAGTTTTGGTGCCAAATTGGTGCCACTTTCAGGCTTGCCGGAAGAGTTGCCTCACAATTTTCTCGATGTCTGAGGGCTGTTTTTGGGGCTTCGGTGCGAACAACGCCACTGAAATCAATACGAGTTAGCGTATCGTCTGCGGGAACGACGTACCAGGGCGCGTGATGGGTGCTTGTGGCTTTCAGGCAAGCCTCAAAAGCATCCGCATAGCGCTTCCAGTATTTCCTCTCGTGAACGTCCGCAAGGCTGAATTTCCAGTTCTTGTCCGGCTCGTCAATGCGTTCGAGGAAACGCTTTCGTTGTTCGTCCTTCGACAGATGGAGGAAGAACTTGATGATACGGGTGCCATTACGATGGAGATGCTCCTCCAAGTCCACGATGGAACGATACCGCTCCTTCCAAATTGTCTTCTCGTCGTGCAACTGGTCTGGAAGCCCCTCGTTGCGGAGAAGCTCCGGATGCACTCGAACGACGAGAACCTCTTCATAGTAGGAGCGATTGAAGATGGCGATCCGCCCGCGTTCGGGAAGCCGGTACGTCGTGCGCCAGAGAAAATCATGTTCCAGTTCCTCGGCGCTTGGCTGTTTGAAACTGAAAACGTCGCAGCCTTGCGGGTTGACCCCGGACATGACGTGGCGGATCGCGCCGTCCTTGCCGGCGGCGTCTATCCCTTGAAAAACCAGCAGCAACGCGTAGCGGTTGGACGCGTAGTGAAGCTGCTGCATGGAGCTCAACTCCTCAACGTGCTTTTCCAGTAGTTCTTGATACACCTTCTTCGACTTGCAAAAGGGCTGCACAGTCGTCGGCCACTCTCTGAGGTCAAAGTTTTTCCCGGACCGCACACGGAAATCCTTTGAATAGATTTTCATCTGCATTCCTTTGGTGTCACGAGCTGCGGGAGTTGCGCTGAGTACTCGTGGGGCCTAAGAGGCCTTTGACGCAGGCCTTTCCTGGCCCACATGATCCTTTCGAATCTCATGCTCTGCCTGCTCCCAATCTTGAACTGCTCGACCGTCATGGCGGCCTCGCTTCTCGTACAGTTCATAGGCGCGCTCGGCGATCTGCGGGGTCACATCCACCGGCTTTTTGGCCACGGCGCTAGGAACGCGCCATTTGATCATCGCGACCTTGCCGGCGTCGTTCAGGCCGAGGCACGCGACCATGGCATAAACAAAGACCGCGACCGTCTGCCACCAAGGCAAAGGCTTGAGTCCCGGGAGACCCACGAACGTAAGGACGGTGCCCGTGAGCGCATCGGCTGCAAGGGCTAACAGGAAGGTCTTACTGGGCAGCGTCGCCCAGAACCAACTGCGCTCCCGCGCAGACACGACGGAGAATACGGCAAAGTAAAGCAGCAGAAGAAAGCTGAAGGTATAGAGGGCATTGTTGTTGGTTGCTAAACCAAAATGCAACCAACCGACCCACAATAAGAGGAGCGTTTCAACAACCATCGCAATACCAAGCACCACGGAAACGGTGATGAAGCCTCCAATGTTCCATGTTTCCGGTTTCTTGGATGGCCGAACATTGTCGGTGGCAAGGGAGATCTTCGCGAAGTCCGTCATGAAGACCAGCAGCAGCATCGCAAAAGCGGAGACAACAAACTTACCGGTCACCACGAACGCGATGGCCACAAAGGCCGCCTTCAGGATCGTCCGGCTGATTTTGTTGATAATCCAGGTCAGAATGCGTTGGTATATTGTTCGTCCCTGTTCGACCAGCGCCACAATGTTTGTTAACCCCGGTTCGGTCAGGACGACGCTCGCGGCGCCTTTGGCCACGTCGGTCGCGGTGCTAACGGCGATTCCCACTTCGGCCTGGCGGAGGGCGGGCGCATCGTTGACGCCATCACCAGTCATGCCGGTCACATGCCCCGAGGCCTGCAGGTGCTTTACAACGATGTACTTGTCCTCCGGGTACACCTCGGCGAAACCATCGGCGCCGGCTAACAAGTCCACCGCCTTGTTGCTAGCTAGAGCGCCCGCGGCTTTGAGGTCGGCAACGCGCCGGATGTTGGGTAAGCCGACTCCCTTGCCGATCTCACGCGCCACCGGCAGTGCGTCGCCGGTGAGCATCTTTACCGGAACGCCCAAGTCCTGGAGTTCGGCGATCAGTTGCTTTGCATCCGGCCGGGGCGGATCATACAGCGACACTAACCCAAGCAATGCGGGGGTACCTGTCTCGGGGCCGCGTGCTACGGCCAGCGTCCTATAGCCCTTCGCGGCCGACGCCGTCACGCGTGCTTCCAATGTCTCGATCGCCGGGGGTTGGAGTCCGCAGGCCTCGGCGACAGTGCGAACGGCACCCTTCATCACGTGCAGCCGCTGTCCGTTCTGCTCGACCAAGGCTTCAGTCCGCCGGTTCTTCGCATCGAACGGTGCGAAAGAGACAGGTGTAACCTTGGGGAGGTTGTCGAAGATGTGCCGTTCCTTTGCCGCAGTCAGGAATGCGAGGTCAATCGGATCCTGGTTGGCTGCCTGCGACGCGAGAGCGCCGGCGAACAGCACGTCGGCTTCTGTCGCGCGCTCCAGAGGGATCACGCCGGTGATGGCAAGTTGGTTCATCGTGATTGTGCCCGTCTTGTCGACGCAGAGCACGTCCATGGTCGCGGCATCCTCTGCGGCGCTAAGGCGGGTGACCAGCACGCCGCGCTTGGCCAACTCCTTAGAACCCATTGCCATGCTGACTGTAAACATGACGGGGAGAGCGACCGGCACCGCGCTCATTAGCAGGACGAGCATCAGCGGGACCATTTCGACAAGCGGCGCGCCGCGGATCAGCGACAGCACGATTACCACGCAGAGCAGCGCGCCGACAATGACGAAGAGCCACCGGACCACCTTGGCCACCACCGCTTCGATGTGAAGTTTCGGACGCGCCTCCTGCACAAGTTCCGTGGTGCGCCCAAAGTAGGTCTTCGCCCCAGTCAGCATCACCACGCCGTTGCCTTCGCCCCGCCGGACGATGGATCCCGATGAGAGCACACCGCCGGGCGCTTTGTCTGCGTCTTTCGACTCGCCGGTGAGCGCCGACTCATCGATGCTTAGCGCTCCCGTCAGAAGTTTCACGTCCGCCGGGACGATGTCGCCGGGACGCACACGAACAATATCGCCCGGAACCAGTTCCCGTGCCGGAATGACCTGCCAGCTTGAATCGCGCCGGACGCGCGCACTGACCTGCAAGCGCTTCCGCAGTGCTTCAACGACGCCAGCGGCCCGATGCTCCTGCATAAAGCTCAACACGGCGTTGATAACCAGAAGCGCGCCCACCACAGCGAGATCGGAGAATTTCCGGAGCACCGCCGACAGCACCATGATGAGTTCGAGCATCCACGCCGAGATTCCCCAGAATTTCTGGAGGAACTTGAGGACCGGGTGTTCCTTCTTCTGGGCCACTTCGTTGTAGCCGTGTTCTTTCCGGCTGGCGTCCACCTCCGCTTGCGTGAGTCCGGTGTCGGGGTTGACGTGGAGCGTCGCGAGCGTATCGGGAATCGACGCGGAGGCAATGTCAGGAGGCTTGGCGTTTGCGGGCTTGGAGGGATCCATATGAGCTTTCTCCGGACAGTACATCCCATGGGGCGAGCGACAGTGAGCACTCTTGCTCAGAGGAATGGCCGCGCCGCGCGCTTACGGTCGAATCCGCAGGAACAAACGGAACTATCGCTGACCAACCAAGGTTAATTCGTCTTGAAAAAGTGAGCGACCTTGTGGCCTGCTTCTTCCGAGTAGTAGACGATTGCGTGGGCCGACTTTTTCGCTGCATCCTCTGTTTCTTTTCCGGCATCTTCGGCTGCATGTTCGGTCAACCGGTAGGTTTGCTCGGTTCCATCGGAAACTTTTACGGTCATCGTCCGGGCTGCGCGGTCAAACTTGGTAATGGAGCCCTCGCTCGTCTTCAGCCCATCTTTGCCGATGTGGTCGATCTCCTCAGCGGTCTCGTCTGCGCCCTGTTTTGTATAGTGCACAACAACCTGGGACCCTTCCTGAAGATCGCGCCCCGCCTCCTCGGCTCCCTTGTAGGTCTCGTTTCCGCCATGCACCACGGTTCGGCCGACGAGATGCATGGTGTGTTCGGTTCCGTCGGTGGCCTTGACCATCACGGTTTTCGCTGTGCGATCAATTTTTGTGACAACGCCCTCGACAGAGGCCGTCTTCTCTGTTGCCCCGAGGATACCTGCAAAACTGAAAAGTGAAATGCCGACAACAGCAACTGTTAAGACGCGACGGGATGTTCCTGAATTCATGATTGGCTCTCCTTTAGTTTGTGGCTTAAACCGGGATTTCCGATTTAGATCCATATGGGATTGTCAGCACGATTCGGCGAAAATACACATCTATGGGCAAGGCTTTCGAGAAAGCGTTGCCCACGCTACTCCGCAGGAACACTAAGCGGCTACCGCTGCCTCTTCCCCTGAGTGCTGCGAGAATTGGACGGGATGCGTAGTTTGGATGATGTCCTTTGCTTGTGCCACCTCTGCAGCCGTCCCATGGACGATCAGCAAAAACTGATCTGTCTTGAGTGCCGTTTCGTACTTCACGATGCTGTCCTTGGGGATTCCTATGCTGAAGAGGCCAGCTCCAAGGGCACCCAACGCTCCTACCTCCACCGCACCTTCCAACCCTGCCACGATCCACGCCACTACCGGTCCCGCCGCTAAGATTGGGCCGAGCCCCGGAATGATGAAAAGAGCAGAGCCGAACAAAAGCCCCAGAAACCTCCCCAGAACGCGCCAACTTTGCCCCAATACTTCATGCGGTCGCCGGTATTGTAGTAGCCAACCACCTGCTCATCTGTGTGGTAGCCTTTCCCAACGATCGACAACTTGTGCAGGTCAACCCCGCCGCGTTGAAGCTCCTTCACTGCTTGATCCGCTTCCGTATGGGTGTGATACACCGCGACAACTGAATTCTCTTTGGACATTTCCTCGTCTCCTCGGCCACTTGCCGTTATTTCTCCGACCATCAAGCTAACTCTCAACTGGAACTGTGACACCGCACTACCAGGAAAACTGTTTCTTATTGCACACGTCGGGTAGAGAATGCATGTGCCCTGACATTCCATGCTAGATCAACCTGTCCGCGAAGCCTCTTTTGCAGCACATTTGAGCAACCTGACGAAGATGACTCGGTCCGCATGAGTTCTTCACATCAAGAAACGCGTAGCTTCGCACCATTCGGGCCGCGATCAAGACTTCCCTCGGTGCTCGCTATTGTCCGTTGGAGCCGTTCCGGTGGACCCGGCCGCCTTCATGGAAGCGGTGACGCACCATGCTTTGGCCAAGCAGAAAAAGGATGACTGCCAAGACGACCACAAACAGGAACTGTCCAATGCCGAACGAGGGTGTCGTTCGTCCTGCAGGATTCAAAGAAGTTGTCATTAGATCTGCCTCTCCGCCAAGTCGGTGGCTGCAATGAGACCGTCATTCGGGCTTATTTCACACGCAAAAGAAGCCCGCTGCCGCTCCGTACGTTAAAATTGCGTTTCTCCGAAGCAAGTGTAATCTGCCCAACCGGATTGCTCCGGCCCGCGTGCGCAATCGTCAAATCAGCGAAGCCATAGGTTCCGCATGAGTCGGCAGAGAACAGCCATAGAGCTTGCGGAAGGTCATTGCCGCCGAGGTCGCCCCGGCACTTCGTGCCGGACTTGGACGCAATCCGAACCAACACGCCGTTGGCGGTTGGCGTTCCCACTACTCGCAATCCGTTGGCTACCGGTCCACTGCCCCGATAGACAACATCGCCGCCAATCTGCACCGTAGTCCACCAATTCTCTGGAGTTCCCCGGTCGGGACCGGTCTTCGGAATCTGTGCGTCCTCTACCTCCATCATGGATGCCAAAGCCCTCAGGTTGGTGGTCACACGTATTCTTTGCTTCGAAACTTCCAGTGTGTCGAACTGCAAAGAGAGTTTCGCTCCGCTGCCGTTTCTCGCGTCGACTCCGTCGATGATGTGGCCGACTAACTTGGCGCCGGCGTGAATCTTTGCACCTGATGGTAGCGGGACATCCTGCATGAGGCGCGCGGTGACAATCTGTCCAGGCGTGCTCTTCCTTGAATTCAGCGAGGTGTTCAGTTGCAGCGGCAAGATGGTCCCAGCCGGGATCACATTCTCTGCGAACAATCCCGTAGTCAGCGCCAGCGAACCAGCCAGCAATGTGGTTTTCATCCTCCTGAACTCAAGCTTCCATTGGTACAATGAAACCTCTGACTTCTTCAGGGTCTTCATTACTCCTCCAGTTCCCTACCTACCCGTCCATATCCTCAAAAACCTCTAGTGGTCGTCCCGAGTTCCGAAGATACGAATCAAAAAAGCGAAGCAGAAACGGTGTCTGGCTCCCTACGCCCGTAAATAACAGCACAGGGACGTTCGGCTTGATCCGCTTCATCTCC
The DNA here is from genome assembly GCA_003138955.1 of Acidobacteriaceae bacterium. Lineage (GTDB taxonomy): Bacteria > Acidobacteriota > Terriglobia > Terriglobales > Acidobacteriaceae > Acidiflorens. The sequence goes on from PLHP01000036.1 coordinate 9,660, forward strand.
GCCCGCACCGCGATGCCAGGAGTGCCTGGCAGATCGTATTCCAGGAGAACGCCGTCTACCGACTGAGTTGTCAGCAGGTGCAAGGCCTGGCCGCTAGTGGTCGCCGGCATGACCTCATACCCTGCTGATTCCAGCATGTATTTCAGTGCTCCCATGTACTCAGGATGATTCTCAACGCACAGGACTCTGATGTCGCTCATTGGCATCCGCTCCTCCGCGTTCTTGTTTGAAAATACCCGAGCTTATCCCGCTGCTCTTCTCGCAGCGGCATTTCGCGGGGCAGTATTTCTCGAAGAGCCCAGTCAATGCGGTCAACTCCTTCGGAGATCGCATGGATAAGTCGATGATTTTCAGTTATGTCCACCGAAACGGAGATGGGGGCTAAAGCGTTCCGGATGTGATGATTCATCTCGGCAATCACCTGCATCCTGGCGACCGTTAGCCGATGTCGCTGTCGGGTAACGCTAGTCAACTTCGCGACTAGGCAACTTACGAGGAAAGCCGACAAACCTTCCGCCAGCAGTCTTTCCTGATGGCGTCCAAGATCCGGCACTAGCCAATAGTGCATGAGCTCGGTAGCGAGAAAGGACACGAGACCGACTCCGAGCGCGACTCCCAGGACAAATCGCCACGAGTTTGGCTCCATTCGCGACCTTCCACGATCAGACAATTGACGTCGGGGGCTCATGGGCCGGGGTGTGAGTGTTTGCGTGCGAGATCGAGTTATCAATATCGTATCTCCCCGGGAAACTTGTTGGCCCTAGTCGCCTCCCTGAAATCACGACGGACCTGCTCTTCGCATTTCAAGACCTTCTTGAGATCCTGAACGATCGTCAGCAGTTCATCGGGATCTCTTGCTTCCAGTGCGGCGCTGCACAACTCTCTCCAGTTTTTGTGGTTTCCTTCTGCCATGGCGTAGTTCCTCCGAGATTTCGATTTCTGAATTGAGTGCCGCGGCTTGCGGTCCGTTTTGGCTGAGTGACTCTTGCCAGCAACGAAACGCAAACCGGACATAACGCTTATGAGAGAAGCAGGAGGGTTAGCTGATCGGAGGGGGACGGTTAAAATGCCAGCCATCCATCACGATTTCGACAAAAGGGGCAGCAGCTGTGGTCAGGCGAGGCGACGCAACCGGCGGCGGAGCAATCTGCGCAGTACCGGGAGAAGTCCCCCACTGGGAATCCTGATGATCAAAACATTGTCTATGATCGTGATCCGCGAGAGAGTTGGCGGTTCCGTCGAAGTAAAGATGTGGGAGACTTGGCGGAGCGCTGCGCGCCAACAAGATGCTCAGAGCGGCTACACACATGATCGCCGCGCGGTAGAAAGCCAATCCGCGGTTGCTCTTCCGGAAGATCCGGACAAGCGACATGCCTGCACCCCACAACGTTAAGATGATTTTACCGCCGTTTTGGTCCGCCGGTAATGAATTATTTTTGCCGGCTAAGTACCGACCCCCGTTTTGATGTTAACGGCCGCCGCCGTGGCCCCCACCGCCACCCCCGTGGAATCCTCCACCGCCGCCGCCGTGGAAACCACCGCCTCCGCTATGGAATCCGCCGTGTCCAAATCCACCGAAGCTTCGAACTCCGGCCATTCTAGGCCCCGAGTGAAAACCACGGCCCACGGACCCCGGACCGCGGTAGATGCCATGGGCATAGCTGTTGCTTGCCACGTAGGGAGAATGGGATTCCCAATCACGGTAATTACCGAAGTGATGGAAGTAGCGGCCACCGCCGTAGCCGTAACCATACCCCAAACCATACCCGAAGAACGGAGCGTCAAAGACCCACCAAGGGGAATAGAACCCCCAGCCGAACGGGCTATACCATATGCCATCTCCAGGTATGAAAGTGTAGGCGTCGAACCACGGGTCCCAATCCCAACCAGTCCAGCCCCAAGGCCCCCAGCCGGCCGAAGAATACGAACTGGCCGCGTCCACGTTGGCCTCCGCCAAATAGGCGGATCGCAGGCTGCTCCAGCGATACAGATCGCCTTCTTCATATGACTTCTTGTCGAATTTGAGTCTTTTAAGCGAGCTGTCCGCAGCAAGGTTCAACTCGCGTCCGCTCTTGACGGTGACACTTCTGCCGCCATCTTCCACGACAGCCTTACCGTCAAATACGCGTAATTGATTTTGCCTCAAGTCGAAATCGTACAGGCCGGTCTTCAACAACCTGATTGTGGCGCCATCTTCGTTGATGCGAAGATCATTTTCCGGGTGAACCTCCGCCACTTCGATCATGGCGTGCCCTTTGCCGACAGCGACCTCCGTATCGGTAATGCTTGACGAAATCATTTTTACAGAGCTGTTCTTGCCGACACGCAAGAAGACGCCTGGGGTTAGCAAAACTTCGGCTTTTCCCTGCTCCGTGGTGAGCGTCTGGCCGGTCTGCAATTCCGCAGAGCCAATTGACTTCGAGTCGAGAGCCTTCGTGCCCATCGACACCTGGCCTTCGACATAATTGAGAGATCCTGGCACCGGTGCATCAGCGCTTGTACTGCTTCCAAACGCAGACAGCGAAAGAATTGCGGCCAGGAACAAGTTGGCGACAGGTTCAAGCTTTTTTATCGCCATTTTCGTATCCTCCAATCCCTTTACTATCTTTGGATGATTTGGCACTGTGGTTCGATGCCTGGCGCCGAATCACGTTTAGCGACAAGCACTTCAACCTAGTTACGGTATTTCGAATCTAAATAGAGGCTCGCTTTTATTCCATTCCGGCGCGATCATACTCTGGGTCGTGACCTGATAGAGGTGTAATTCAAGGAGTTCGGCTATGCTTTCTCCAGCTTGTGGTTCGAAAGGTCAATGGCGCGTTTCGGTTTTTAGTCTGGCTGCGTGTTTTTGCTCCCTGTGGTTTGCGGCGCCGAGTTTTGGCAAACAAACGCCGCCGCCAACCCCGGCCGTCGCCGGTGAAGCGGCAAAGCTCGACGTTGAAAAAGCCAAAGCGATCGGCACCCGCCCTGCGGAACCACCAGCGGTGCTGCAGCAACTTAATTCCGCGATCGAGCAGCTTACCGCCAGGATTTCCCCTGCGGTGGTTCAAATTCTGGTCACCGGCTACGGGGCTCTGGAAGAGAACAATCACGGTCAAACGGCGCTCATAACCCGCGAGAATGTGATCGGTTCAGGAGTGATCGTGGACTCGAACGGCTACATCATGACCAATGCCCACGTGGTCGAGGGGGCACAGCGCATCCACGTAGCTCTTCCCTTGCCTGCAGTGCATTTTCCCGACCAGATTGCGCCTGTGGGCAAGCAGCGGATTGTTGAAGCACGACTCATCGGCATCCACAAGGAGACTGACCTTGCCCTGCTCAAGATTGATCAGACGGGCCTGCCCACACTTTCGCTGGGCAACCGCCGTCCGGTGCATCAAGGGCAACTAGTGTTTGCCCTGGGCAGTCCCGAAGGCCTGGAGAACTCGGTGACCATGGGCGTCGTGAGTTCAGTTGCGAGGCAGGCAGATCCGAGCCGTCCGATGGTTTTCATTCAAACCGATGCTCCCATCAATCCAGGGAATAGCGGCGGCCCGTTGGTGGATACCGAAGGCTACGTAGTCGGGATTAACACTTTCATTTTCTCCGCAGCGGGTGGGAGCGAGGGGCTGGGGTTTGCCATTCCGGCGCGAATCGTGCGTTTCGTATACGAGAGCCTGCGCAAGTACGGTCACGTGCATCGCATCGAGGTCAAAGCAGGCGCGCAAACTATCACGGAGAGCCTCGCCAAAGGATTGGGGCTTGCGCAAAATTGGGGGGTCGTGATCGATGACGTGATGCCGGGAGGTCCCGCTGAGGCGGCTGGCGTGAAGGTCGGGGATATTGTAGTCAGCGCTGATGGCCGCCTCATCGGCACGCTGCCGGCCTTTACCGCCGCTCTCTATCTCCATCCTTTAGATGAAGTGATTAAGCTCGAAGTTCTTCGGGGGACNNTGCCTGATTTAGTCAATTCACGCGACAGCTTGGTTTCTCGGCTGGGGGTACTCGGGCTCGGTCTGAACGATCAGGTGCGTTCCATGTTGGGCACGCTGCGCAATCCTTCTGGAGTTGTCGTAGTAGCACGAGTAGCGGACGTCATGAGTTCCGCAACTGGCCTGGAGACTGGAGATGTCATCCACAGCGTGAACCAGACATCGATCGACTCTTTGAGCTCTCTCCGTGCGGCTCTGAATCAGATCAAGCCACGTGAACCCGTTGTGCTGCAAGTGGAGCGCGGAGGGGGATTTCAGTGGTTGGCGTTTGAGTTGGAGTAGTTTGTTCAGAGGGTGGTGGCGCAGGAAACCCGAGCAGGTAGAGCAAAAGCATCACGCGCTCTCCTCTACGGCCTCCATCGGCGCCGCTAATTTTCCGTGCTGTTCGAGACATCTATCTCCGCCTGAGCGTACGGAGCCCTGGAACTGCTCTCCCCTGGTCGCCGCCGTCTGAAGTCCTCAACCACCCTGCAATGCGAACCTCATGCGAAGCGCTAATCGCAGTTCGGAATGGCCGACGAGATGGCATCCGACGAACCGCACAAATGCCTCCGCAACACTTGCTAGTGCGACAGGATCCAGATGCCCTTGCCGTTCGCCACATAGATCAAACCGCGCGCAACATCCGGCAAAACACTCGTGACTCCGCTGAAGGTCTGAACCGTCCGCGGATGCGCCGGATCGCTTACGTCGAGCACGCGAACCGACTCCGAGACACTACCGCGGCCGCGAGCGCCTTCTGCGCCTCCAGTTGTGCGAGAAGCGTCCACGGCTGCGGAGTTGTTAGGTTTTTCAGCGATTGCAAGCCCGGAACTCACCAGGGTTAAGTTTTCCCCCAGCACGTGACTGACTATTTTTGGTTTTGTCGGCTTGGTTACATCGACAACCGGCGCGTGTCAACGACTTT
>PLHP01000020.1 GCA_003138955.1 Acidobacteriaceae bacterium
CAAGCCTGGAGCTTACGTGGATGGCGCAACCGGAACAGAAGCCTTGCGCACTTCTATTTGTCCATTGCGTGCGCGAACTTCAAGGCAGGGCTGTGGATGAACCGCGGGGCCATCCATTACACGACCATCCTCCAACGCAAAGCGGGAAGAATGATATGGGCACACGATGCTATCTCCTACAAGTTTACCTTCGGAAAGCGGCCCGCCAAAGTGGGAGCACGTGTCAGCCATGGCGAAGACACGGTCTCCGCGACGAACGAGCAGAACAGGCAGGCCTTGATACATCGCTTGGGTAGGTTTGCCGTCGGCCAATGTCGATTCAGGTAAGATGGCGACAAACTCATCGGGGAAGACTTGGCCATCTGTGCGATCGACGCCTACTCGATGTTCGTACACCATTTTGCCGCCCAGGTGCGACGCATAAGCCATAACCGCATATCCGAGAGCGCCGACGATGCGGCCGCTCCTGCGGGACTTGTTTCTTCGCAAAAGAAGGGACGTTACAAATAGTGCGGTGCTACCAAGGTTCAGCAGGCCGTGCCCTAATCCGAGGCGACGCGCTGGAGGATCAACATCTGACCAATCCGTAATACCGGCTGCGGCAGCACCCGCAGCGCCGGCAATCCCAATTGCGATTGATGTGTCGGCGGCCACCGCAAACTCAGACCGGTCTAGTGCTATGTCCAGGAGATCAAACACCATCGCGACGGTCCAGGCGCCGGCGGGAACATCCTTGAGGACGACATGCAACGGTTCGCCCAACCAAGTTCCATTCAAGAAATTCCTGATCTTTTGTGCCGCTGGCCGTCCACCGGCGTACAGAGCTTTATCGAGTGCCTTCTGTAATCTTTCATCCACCGGGGGCTGTGGTGCCGAGCTCGATGAATCGCCGATTGGATCGACTTTCATGCCAGAGTCTTCGTTAACGTTTGAATTTTCCATTCTGCTCCCTATTCAGCATTCAACTCGATCAGTTCGCTGCAGATGTCGAAAGTTGGCGCAACCCGCGACCCTAAGATCGCCTAAGCTCGAAACCTACATGTGTTTGTGCGTTCATTCGCTTTGTACAACTGTGGACAGCTGTGGCCATCATGAAGCTGCCATTGGACTCGGGTGGCCCAGATCTTGCGTAAGAACACCGAGTGATCGAGGATGCAGTACATCTGAAGACCCCAACGCCAGACGTCTACCGTGTCAAGCGCCCGTATCGCTACTTCCCTTTGTCTCGCAACTCCTTACGATGCGCTCTAATCGCTAGCCTTATGTCGTTGCACTTGAGCCGTACAGCCCCAAGCGCATCCACCAGTCGAGTATATGCCGGATACGGCATGCTATGACGCGGCTTTGACAACTGATCGGCAGCAGCGAGTTCCTTGGCCCGGCACTCCTCAAAGGCTGCGAGCAGCCGACGGGTCTCGTCGTCTTGCGGGTGTTGCGCGTCTTGTGCCGTTGGGCACATGATTTACGAAACGAAACGATGAGTACTCACAGCATCTGTCGGACGCGGCGCACCCGCTGCGCCCGACCAACGGCAGGGCTGGCCGAGCGGCGGCACACCATCGTCTGTCATTGCGCGCTGAAACGGCATATGTCGTCTACCCCTATCGCTCTGTCACGCTGAAGAGGGTGGTACACATCGTGGTACACAGTATCTTTGCTTAGTACGTACTTCCGCTGACTTGCATTGCCGTCCGCGCTCTCTAAGTTGTTGAAGATATCTGTTAATCTCTCATTGACACGGTAGAGGTCAGGAGTTCGAGTCTCCTCGCGCCCACCATTTTCTTCTTTCGCTTCTACCATTTTCACGCCTCGCAGTTTTGGCCTTCAGACCCTCAGGCCAAGGTAAGGCCAAATTACTACTGCAACGTGCCCGGCTGCTGCTGGAAAATAGCCTCCAGCCTCCAGAATCTGAGCCTGAGCACTCAACCGATCGTCCGACATGCTCTGTGTGTATAGCTGCCGAGTGGTCCGGACGTTCGCGTGCCGCAGAAGTGCTTGCGCCGTCTTCGGATCGGCCTTCGCCTTCGTGACGAGGAATGTGGCGAGCGAGTGGCGCAGGTTGTGAAACCCGAACCTTTGGCCTTCCGCGATCTTCGCTCCGGCGGCGATGGCCTCTGGCCTCAGATAGCACCATGCCAGCATGTTCGATACCCGAGGCTTTAGGCCTTTCAGCTTCTTGGAGGCGAACACCCGGTCTGTCGGCGCGGCATATGGCGCGGCATCCGCTGTTTGCTTGTGCCACTCCTTCATGAAACGGGCGAGCCCACGCCGGTTATCTGCAGGAAAAAGTGTGATATGTTGTGTCGGCAACGACACCGTGCGTGCATTTTGGTGACGTCTGAAAGGAATGACTTCATGTCAGGCAGCTTCCATCTCCTTCTGCGGCGTACCGTGAGGAATCAAACAGCTTTTGTTCTCGCAACCCTTGGCATTCTGCTCGCGTTCCACGCCGGCCTGTCAGCGCAAACGACCGCATCAACCGGCAGCATCCAAGGTACGGTTACCGACCCCAGTGGTGCGGTCGTCGGCGGCGCGAAAGTCACAATTAACAACAAATCCAACGGGCGTCTGATCACCGTGACTACGACCTCGGCCGGCGCCTACACTTCGGGAGCGCTCACCCCCGGAGATTACACGATCCGCGTCGAGGCCTCGGGCTTCAAGACGACTGAGATCCCTGTGACCGTGCAAGTGGGAGTGACCGCGTCGGGTAATGCCAGGCTGCAGGTCGGGCAGGCGAACCAGTTGGTGGAGGTGCAGGCTTCCGCCATTGCCGTCAACACCGAACAGGCGACCATACAAGGAGTCCTGACCACGCAACAGATCGAGAGCCTGCCGATCAATGGCCGAAACTTTCTTGATCTGGCACAACTCGAGCCCGGAGTGCAGATTCAGGACGGCGGAAACTTCGATCCCACCAAGAATGGATTCTCGTCCATATCTTTTGGCGGACGCTTCGGGCGTACCGCCCGCATTGAAGTGGACGGTCTGGACATCAGCGACGAAACCGTGGGTACGACTACGCAAAACGTTCCCGAGGGCGCCATCCAGGAATTCCAGATCCAGCAGTCTCCACTCGATCTCTCCACGGAATTGACTTCGTCCGGTTCTGTCAACGTGACCACGAAGTCGGGAACCAACGGGTACCACGGTGAGGGTTACTACTATTTCCGCGATCAGTCGCTCAACGCGGCCCTGCCCGGCGGAACCACCAATTATTTTCAGCGCAACCAATACGGCGGGAACTTCGGTGGACCCATCATCAAGAACAAAGTCTTCTTCTTTTTCGACGCGGAACGCACCAAGCAAGACTTGCTCGATCCGGTGATACCCGGCCCGCCCTTTGACACACAAATAGTCGGGCAGAGCTTCGATTCCCCTTTCCGCGAAGCCGAAGCGCTGGCCCGGCTCGACTGGCAGATTACCAACAATTACAAGCTCTTCTACCGTTTTTCCTACGACCAGAATCATAGTGTGCTCGCGATTATTCCCAACTCCTTTCAGCCCTTCGGCAACGTGAACCACACGCCGGTGCAGGCGGTGGGACTGGACTTTATCACCGGCGGGTTCACCCACAGTATTCGTTTCGGTTACACCAAGTTCCGCAACGGCATTGTCGATGCAGTTGCGGGATCGCCGATCTACAACCCGTTGCCCGGTATCGAACTTGCTATCGGCAGCGATGCCGATTGCCTGACTCCGGGCGTTGACCCTTTCTGCTCCGGACCAAGTTACCTGGCGCCGCAGCAAACTTACCAGACCGACCATCAGTTCAAGTATGACGGCAGCAAAGCCATGGGTAAGCACATTCTCCGCTACGGCGGAGGTCTGAATCACATTTTTGGCGGCGGCTTTGCCAGCTTCCTGGCGCTGGGACCCGCGGTCAATGCCGCGTGGGCGACTGCAACACAACCTGCTTATCGCTTCCCGGCGGCGCCAGCAACCCTCTCAACTATCCAGCGAACACGGTGGCACTGGGCAACGGCCAAGGCTACGATTCGGAAATTCCGGCCTTCGGATTTCCCGCCGGCGGCTCTGGTCCTGACAACCGCCTGTCTTTCTATTTCGGCGATTCCTGGAAGATTAAGCCCAATCTAACTTTGACCTATGGCTTGCGCTACGTGCGTGATACCGGGCGCTCGGACGCCGATCTGGGTGCGATTCCGAACTTTCCCTTCGGCGCGGGCCTGGGCGGCCGCGTCAACCAGCCCAACAAGAACTTTGCTCCGCAGATCGGGATCGCCTGGGATCCGAAGCACACCGGCAAAACCGTCCTTCGCGGCGGCATTGGACTCTTTTACGAGAACTCGATCTGGAACAACCTCGAATTTGACCGGCCCGCGCGCCTGGCCAGTGGAATATTCCTGGCCAACCCGACGGTCTGCTCAAACGGCACAGGCGGCGACTTCACCCTACCCGCACCACCCGGAGTTGCCCCAGCGGTTCAGGATTGGTCTGGAATCTGCGGGCAGCCCATTGGTGCCGTCGCATCACAGATCAAAGCGAATCAGCAACAATACCAGGCGGCCACGGTTGCGGCTGGACCGGCCAGCAATCCGTCCTATATCAATAACTTACTTGCCGATGGTCTCGATGCCACTGGAACAGATCTGCTCGCCCCGAACTACGTCAGTCCTCGTTCCGTGCAGATGAACTTCGGTATCCAGCAAGAAATCCGCAAAGGGATGGTGGTCACAGCGGACTACCTCCGCAACATCGAGACGCACACCCTGCTCGCCATCGACACCAACCACGTCGGCGATGCCCGCTTCTTCAATCTGGCCGCCGCCCAAACTGCAATCTCAGCTACCAACACTGCCTTCGGCTGCACGAGCGGCTCCCCGGCGGCCCAGATCAATTGCGCCATCGCCGCCGGCGCCAATATCAGCAGCTATGCAGCCAACGGTCTTGACTCGGGCTACTCCCTCTGCTTTGGAGTCCCGTGCGCGTCCGTCGGAGAACCCGCTGCCGCCTTCCCCGGCATCAATCCCAACGTGGGCGCCAACCAGATGCTGTTCCCCAGCGGCCGCGCCGTATACAACGGGTTGCAGCTTTCCCTCAAACAGGACCTGAAGACTCCCACCCGCTACATTCGGGCCATGAACTTGCAGGTCTCTTATTCGCTGTCGAAATACGTGGCCATGGCAACCGACAACGATTTCATCAACATTGCCACTGACTTCAACCATCCCCTCAAGTACCTCGGTCCCAACGGGCTTGACCGCAAGAATCAGCTTTCGTTTGGCGGATCGATGGATTTGCCTTACAAGTTCCGCCTCGGCGTGATTGGGCATTTCTACAGCCCTTTGCCGGTCACTCCCACCCTCAGTCCCAGTGGAAATCCGGGTGGAATTTTTGTGACGGATATTACGGGCGACGGTACCGGCGATGGCAGCTTCGGCTCCAACGGCGGCTATGGAGATGTGCTGCCCGGAACCGGCATCGGTTCTTTTGGCCGCAGCATCAAGGCCAACAATATCAACACCGCGATCCAGAATTACAACAACAGCATCGCTGCCGGCGTGCCCACGCCCGCCGGTCAGACCCTGATCAACAACGGTCTGTTCACTCTGACGCAACTGGTTGGGCTCGGAGGGGTGCAGCAAGACGTCCCGCTGGCCCCGACCAATGAGGCCAACATGGGCTGGCTGCATGCCATGGACCTGAGCCTGAACTGGATCTACAAATTCAGGGAGCACATCGAACTGGAGCCGGGAATTTCCTTCTACAACGTAATGAACTTCGCCAATTTTGACGGCCCGGCAAGCCCGCTGAGCGGCGTGTTGAACGGAGCCGTGGGTTCGATCAATGGCACCCCTGGCGAGCAGCCCGCAAGCAACCGCCTGGGCTTAGGGTCTGGCGTCTTCGCTCTCGGTTCGCCACGCGCGCTCGAGTTCACATTGAAGCTTTCTTTCTAACGCGCGCAGGTCGTGTCGGCAGCCCGCGAACTGGATCCAGGTGGGTTGTCCACAAACGGAGCCCCGCCGCGATCCGTCCATTGTAGAAAGGTGCAGTAGGCTGAAATGCCGGTCCCCGACTATCTGGCGGAGGTCCTCCCCGGATCGCCGATCTCCCAATTTAGAGTTTGTGCTGAACGGGCAGCACCAATGCATCAGGCGTTCTTGCTGGAGCCTGGTTCCGTTCCGCGCGCCCGCACCAGAATCACGGTAGCATCGTCGCGCAGCCCCTTGCCATTCGAAAACTTCATGACATCCGCCAGTAGACCATCCAGCGTAACGTCAGGTGATTGCATCTGGGCGAGAAGCCTCTCCGGGCCGTATTCTTCCCCGGAATCGATGTCAGCTTCGGTGATTCCGTCTGAATAAAACGCGATGCGCGAATGCTCGCCGAGCGTCACTTCCGTCTCCGAGAACTTGCTGGCTGAAATTCCCAAAGGCAAGCCATGCTCGTGATTAATCCAGCGATGGCCGCGAGGCTCGACCAGAAGCGGCGCCAGATGGCCAGCGTTCGCGATCCGCAAAACGCGGCTGGACGGGTCGAGTTCGGCATACACCATGGTGACGAAGCGGCCGCTGGGAAAATCTTCGATCATCATGTTGTTGAGACGCGTCAGCACCTCGGCGGGTCCAGAGCCGGTTTGCGCCAGCGAACGCAACATGCCGCGAGTGGCGGACATGAGAAGCGCCGCCGCTGTGCCCTTGCCCGAAACATCGGCTAGAACCAGACCCCAGCGTCCCTCACGCAGCGGGATGAAGTCATACCAGTCGCCGCCGACGGAGCCCGCCGGAACTGAAAGCCCCGACACCGAGAACCCTGGAATTAGCGGAGAAGTGCGGGGCAACAGAGCCTGCTGAATCGAGCGAGCTTCTTCGGCCTCGCGGCTCATGCGCTCGCGCTGTTGGCGCTCATCGCGAAAGCGCCGGGCGTTGTGTACCGCGACCGCGACGTGAGCGCACAATCCCTGCAGCAGCCTTAGTTGGTCTGGGCAGAAGGCATTTAGCTCGCAATGGGAGGCGGTGAAAACTCCTACCATATCGCCCTCGCGTTGCAGCGGGATGGCAACTTCAGAGCGCGTATCCGGCTCGCAGGCCACATAGTAGGGGTCGCGAGCGACGTCGGGAGCATAGTGCATTTTGCCAGTGGCCGCGACGTGTCCCACCATTCCGGCGCCTTTCTTGAGGCGATGTCCCTCGCAGTAAACGCTGCAGCCGTGAACGCCGGCCAGTATGAACTCATCCTGTTCAGGGTCGCGGAGATAAAGGTTGATTTCGACACAGCCGAGCGATGCCGCAACCTCATCGACGATCCGCGGAACGAGTTCTTCAAGGTCGAGAGTGGAGGTGATCCGTTGTGCGAATTTCTGCAGGCGCACCAGTTCCGCTACCCTGAGAGCGGCTGCTTCAGGTACAGGCGGGCCGGAGAAGCCGAAATTCGTGACTGAGTTGGTGGCCACAACGAAACCCTCCTGCCGGTTGATTGCACCTGTTCTATCATTCATAAGATCGCAGAAATCAAGGTTCCGATTCTCTTTTTATGCGGATTGTTGTCCTGCTTGGCGACGGCCGCTTGAGCCGTTTGATTTCCTCCGGGCGCTTTGAGTCTGCCGGCTGTGCTCTGCGTCTCAGGACGGTTACAGACACCGATTGAATCGTGGCAAAGTGGAGGAATGGTAAGGAATATGGAAAAAGTGACTGGGATTGGCGGGTTGTTCTTCCGTGCGCAAGACCCAGCAGCGCTGGGCCGATGGTATCAAGAACACCTCGGAGTGTCTCTAACGCCGTCGAACGACGAGGATTTGCCATGGTGGCAGGAGGCGGGGCCGACCGCGTTCAGTCCGTTCGCGGAGACGAGCGAGTACTTCGGGAATTTCAAGCAGGTGTGGATGGTCAACTTTCGCGTTCGGGACTTAGACGCGATGGCGGCTCAGTTACGGGGGCGGGTATTGGGATCGACGTGGACCCGCAGCATTACCCGAACGGCCACTTTGGTCGTCTGCACGACCCGGAGGGCAATCCGATTGAGCTATGGCAACCAGAGGAACGAGACGCTCCGAGTTAGGCTGCCGTCCAAGAGAAGCTCGCCGTTCGTGGCACATTCTGCTCAGCAACCGCCTCGAACCACAGCGTGTTGCCGCACGCCTGCTGACCCAAAAGGCTGAGCACGCCGCTGAGAGTATCCTTGGCTGCGTCAAAGTTGGGGAGAAGTTGGGCGCAAAAAGCGCTTGCGGCCCAGCCTCCCGTGCGCTGAGCTAGCGCAGTAGAGATTGATTTCAAGGGGGTTAGGCGTGGTGCCGGGAGGGGGAGTCGAACCCCCAAGGGCCGAAGCCCGGCGGATTTTGAGTCCGCTGC
>PLHP01000179.1 GCA_003138955.1 Acidobacteriaceae bacterium
TGCTCTTTCTCCTTTACGTTTGGACCGTCGAGCGTCACGCGAATGCCGGTCTTTTCGTCCTTGAGCGATTTGACTGTGGTATTCAACAGGATGGCGGAGAAGAGTTTTTCCAGACGCTTGTGCAGAGGCAACACGAGATCGCGGTCGGCGCCGGGCAGCAGGCCCGACAGCATTTCGACGACGGTGACCTTTGTGCCGAGCGTGGCGTACACCGATCCCAGTTCCAATCCGATGTAGCCGCCGCCGATGACGAGAAGCGTTTTCGGAACGTCAGGCAGGTCGAGAGCGCCGGTCGAATCCATAAGGCGCGGGCTGTCGAGTTTGAGGCTGGGCACGACGGTCGGACGCGATCCGGTCGCGATTATGATGCGGTCGAAAGTCAGGTTCTCTTCGCCGCCGGCCGCGGTCTTTGTCACTTTCAGCGTCGTCGAATTCACGAATGACGCTGTGCCTTGCACGAACTGGACCGACCGCTGTTTGGATAACTGCCCAAGTCCGCCAGTCAGCTTCTTGACCACACTCTCTTTCCATCCCCGAAGCTTGTTGAGGTCAACCTTAGGCTCGCCGAATTCGATGCCCCAGTTCTTGGCCTGTTCGGCTTCTTCAAGCAGCTTGGCCACATGGAGCAGGGCCTTGGACGGGATGCAGCCGCGATAGAGGCAGACGCCGCCCGGGTTTACTTCCGGATCGATCAGCGTAACTTTCATGCCCAGGTCGGCAGCCAGAAATGCGGCGGCATATCCGCCAGGACCGCCGCCGATTACAGCCACACGGAGATTCGATGAGTTCGCCATGACGTTTCGATGTCCTTAAAGAGTTGTTGGAACTATCCTAAAATTCTGCGATCGACCGGCTCGGATTATTCGGGTAAACCCGAACCGTTACTTTGCTCCGACCGGGAAGTGAGCAGTAACCTTTCCGGTCTGTGACTCGACCGATGAGAAACCGAAAAGAAGCCACTTCCGCCACTCGCTGAAAAACTTCTGCATTCGAATTGGTAACTGTATAAAATGACTCCGATCTTTCATCCTTGCACCGAAAGCAAGAACGGCTGCTCAAACGCTTCCGCGATCCAGCGCAGGAAACGCGCGGCGTCGGCGCCATCGATCAACCGGTGATCGTACGAGAGTGAGAGCGGCAAGATCAAGCGCGGCTCGAATTTATCTTTATCGTGCACCCACTCCGGCTCCATCCGGGAATGCGAGAGGCCAAGAATCGCTACTTCGGGATGATTCACGATGGGAGAGAACCCGGTGCCGCCGATGCCGCCCAGATTGGTGATGGTGAATGTGCCGCCTTCCATCTCCTCGGGAGTGAGCTTGCGGTCGCGCGCCTTCTTGGAGAGTTGCGCCAGTTCGGCCGCCAGTTCGACAATGTTTTTCTTGTCTACGTCGCGAATGACCGGCACCAGCAGTCCGCGATCGGTGTCCACCGCAACGCCGATGCTGATGTACTGCTTGTAGATGATCTCTTCCTTCCCCATATCAATCGAGGCGTTGAACTGGGGGAAGACTTTCAGAGCCGACGCGCAGACTTTCAGCGCAATCGCCGTCACGGTCATCTTGCCGCCGGCTTCTTCCGCTCGCGGCGCGAAGCGGGCGCGCAACTGTTCGAGTTCGGTGATGTCGGCGCGATCCTGCTGGGTGACATGCGGAATCGTGTTCCATGCCTGACGAAGATGCGCAGCGGTTTTCCGCCGCACCCCGCGCATCGAAACCCGTTCCGTCTTCCCCCACTTGGCGAAGTCGGGCAGTTCGGGTTCCGCGAAGCTGCCGCGCGGAGTTTGCGAGGCCGCTGCCGCCGCCATTAGTGCACTCTTGGCGCACAGCTTCACGTCATCTTCACTGATGCGCCCACCCGGGCCGCTGCCTTGCACGCTGTGAATATCCACTCCGATTTCCCGCGCCAGACGACGCACGTGCGGCGCCGCCGCCGCCGGGTCGCGATGTTCCGTGCCCGCCACCTTGCCTAGCTGTACGGGCATGCTGAACGTTGGCGTCGCAGTTTGCGGCTGATCCGGGGGCAGCGCCTGTTCTTCCGTTTTGCCCTCGGCGCGCATGGCCAGGTGGAACCCGAGCCTCGCCGCTTGCTGTCCGGAAATGTGTTCCACCGGTTCGTGCCTGCGAGCAGGTTCCGCCTCGGCGACTGCACCGCCCTCCAGCGTAAAGACGACCTCACCAACTTTGACCTTCTGACCCTCTTTGACCTTGACCTCGCGCACCACGCCGCTGACCGTGGAAGGAACTTCGACAACGGCTTTTTCGGTTTCGAGTTCCATGACCGGCTGGCCTTCAGAGACGCGCGCGCCCGGCGAGATCATCAGCCGCAGCAGATCGCCGGAGTCAATGTTTTCTCCCAGTTCCGGCAGCTTGAACTCGCTGGCCGTGGGCGAAGCCGTCGGCTTTGCTTGCTGCTCCGGCGGAGGTGGAGATGGGGGGGCTGGCTGCGCTGGAGTTGCGGCAACTGGAGTTGCGGAAACTGGGGCTGCGGGAACTGGGGCTGCGGGAACTGGGACTGTGGGAACTGAGCTGGGCTGCGCGGCGGTTTTTTCCGTTTTCGAAGCAGGCGTCGTTCCACCTCCGGATCCGTTTTCAACAGTGAAGATGACCTGCCCCACCCGCAGCTTGTCGCCTTCCTTTACGCGGATTTCCCCGATGGTGCCAGTCACCGACGACGGCACTTCCACAACCGCCTTGTCGGTTTCGAGTTCCATCACCGGCTCGCCTTCGGTGATGCTGGCGCCGGGCTTGATCATCAAGCGGACCAGGTCGCCGCTCTCGATGTTCTCGCCCAGTTCAGGCAGTTTGAATTCCGTTGCCATTCTCTCTTTTTCCCTCTAGAGCCTGCATTCTCGGGCCGCCGCCCCCTCTTGCTCTGGTGGAGAGCCGGGCAATCTCGCCCGGTTGGACGGACGGGACGCCCGTCCCTCCACTAGCTGATGGCCGGGTTACGTTTTTCCGGATCGATTCCAAGATCGCGGATTGCCTTCTCCAGGAGTTTTGCGCTGACGCCGTCGGCGCCGTCCTTCTTATCGCCGTCCTTCTTATCTTTGTCAACGGACTTTTCTCCCGCCAGCGCATGCAGCGTGGCGAGCACGATGTGCTTGGCGTCCACTTCGAAAAAATCTCGCAGCGAGGCACGATTCTCGCTGCGCCCGAAACCGTCCGTGCCGAGCGACAACAGCTTGCCCGGAACCCACTGGGCAATGCTGTCCGGCAGAACCTTCATGTAATCCGATGCCGCGATGAACGGGCCGGACGCGCCCTTCAGTGTCTGGGTGACGTACGGCACCTTGGCTGTCTGTGTGGGGTGCAGCATGTTCCAGCGCGCGCAATCGGTCGCCTCACGATAGAGGGCTTTGTAACTGGTTACGCTCCACACATCCGCCGCTACGCCATAGTCCTTTTCCAGAATCGCCTGCGCCTTGAGCACCTCAAACATGATCGTGCCGCTGCCCAGCAACTGCGCGTGTAGCTTCGCGTTTTTCTTTTCGGAAGTCCGGTAGCGATACAAACCTTTGAGGATGCCCTCGCGGACGCCCGGCTGGCTGGGCATCTCGGGCATCGGCAGCGGCTCATTGGTGACCGTCAAGTAATAAAAGATGGATTCGCCGTCGACATACATGCGCTTGATGCCGTCCTGAATGATGATGGCGATCTCATAGGCGAAGGCCGGATCATAAGCCAGCAGGTTCGGCACCGGGAGAGCCAGTACATGGCTATGTCCGTCCTGATGCTGCAGGCCCTCGCCCGCCAGCGTCGTTCTTCCCGCCGTGCCGCCGATCAGGAAACCACGGCAGCGCATGTCCGCCGCTGCCCAGATCAGGTCGCCAATGCGCTGCAATCCGAACATCGAGTAATAAATAAAGAAGGGAATCGTGTTGATGCCGTGATTGGCATACGCGGTACCGGCGGCCATGAACGAGCACATCGATCCCGCCTCGGTGATGCCCTCCTCCAGAATCTGTCCGTTCTTCGCCTCCTTGTAATAGAGGAGCATATCCATATCGACCGGCTCGTAGAGCTGGCCCACGCTCGAATAGATCCCGACCTGGCGGAAGAGCGCCTCCATGCCGAAAGTGCGGGCTTCATCGGGAACCACGGGCACGATCAACCTGCCCACTTCGGGGTCGCGCAACAGCTTGGCGAGTATGCGGACGAAGACCATGGTGGTGGAAGCTTCGCGACCCTCGGTGCCCTTGTAGAACTCTTCGAAGAGCGCTTCAGAAACCGGCTTCAGCGGCGTAGCGCGCACTCTCCGCACCGGCAGGTAGCCGCCCAGTTGTTTTCGGCGTTCCTGCATGTACTTGATTTCCGCGCTGTCGTCCGCCGGGCGATAGAAGGGCGCATCGTGCAACTCGCCGTCCGCCACCGGAATGCCGAAGCGCGAGCGGAAGATTTGCAACTCATCGTCATTCAGCTTTTTCTGCTGGTGCGTAATGTTCTTGCCTTCGCCCGCTTCGCCCAGTCCATAGCCCTTGATGGTCTTGGCAAGAATGACGGTTGCAGTTCCCGTGTGCTCAACCGCCGCCTTGTACGCGGCATATACTTTGATGGGGTCGTGACCGCCGAGCCGCATGCGGGCGAGTTGTTCGTCCGAGAGATGCTCCACCATCTTCAGCAGCCGGGGATCGGTGCCGAAAAAATTCTGCCGGAAATACGCGCCGCTCTCGACGAAATATTTCTGATACTGTCCGTCCGTGATTTCGCCCATGCGCCGGACGAGCAGGCCGTCGCGATCCCGCTGAATGAGCGGATCCCAGTCGGTGCCCCAGATGAGCTTGATCACGTTCCATCCCGCGCCCCGGAAAATCGCCTCCAGTTCCTGGATGATCTTGCCATTGCCGCGCACCGGTCCGTCGAGGCGCTGTAGGTTGCAGTTGACCACGAAAATCAAGTTGTCGAGTCGCTCGCGCGAAGCCAGCGTAATCGAGCCGAGCGATTCCGGTTCGTCCATTTCGCCATCGCCCAGGAACGCCCAGACTTTGCCGCCGGTCGAGGTTTTCAGCCCGCGATTTTCAAGATATTTGATGAAGCGCGCGTGATAGATCGCCTGAATCGGGCCGAGTCCCATCGACACGGTCGGAAACTCCCAGAAATCGGGCATGAGCCAGGGATGCGGATACGACGAGAGTCCGCCGCCTGGTTTCAACTCCCGCCGGAAGTTCTCCAATTTCTCTTTGGGGATACGGCCCTCGAGGTAAGCACGGGCGTACATTCCGGGCGCGGCGTGTCCCTGGAAATAGACAGCGTCGCGGTCGCCGGATTCCGTGGATGCCTGAAAAAAGTGATTGAACGCCACTTCGTAGAGCGTGGCCGCCGACGCAAACGTGGAAATGTGTCCGCCAATGCCTTCTTGAATCTTATTAGCGCGGACCACCATGGCCAGGGCGTTCCAGCGCACCAGGCTCTTGATGCGGCGCTCCATTTCCTGGCTGCCGGGAAATGGCGGTTGCTGCCGGGAAGGGATCGTATTCTGATAGGGAGTCGTCGCCGAAAACGGCAGGTTGATCCCAGCCTCGCGCCGGGCATGCAGCGCCAGTTGCTGCAAAAGCCGCCCCGCACGGTCCGGTCCGCCGTGCGCGAGTACATAATCCAGCGAGTCCAGCCACTCCCGCGTTTCCAGTACTTCGATTCCGTTCGTCTGTTGGGTTTCGGCCACGCTGCCCCCACGAGTAAGAATGCAATTTTCCATCATAAGCAATCGGGAAGAATTTTGCTGCGGGGCCGGCGAAACTAGCCGTTGGTTGATAGTCATTGGCCAAGGCATCTGCTCTTGGGCGCTAAATCATTACCTGGGGCATTCCACACCGCCGACAAAAGTCCGCAGCACTTCCCCTTCCCGGCTCAAGACCACGAAGTCCGCGTCGGCTCCCACCGTCAGAACGCCCTTATTCGCGATTCGCGCCGCCCGCGCCGGATTTCGGCTCGCGGCTGCTATTGCCTGGCGCAGATCCCATTCCGCGAAATGCGCCAGATTCCGCACCGCACGGTCCATGGTCAAAACGCTTCCGGCCAGCTTCCCATCTGCCACGCACTTGCCATCTCGAACATCCACTTCGAAGGATCCAAGTCGATAGCGGCCATCCGGCATTCCGGTTGCGGACACAGCATCCGTAATCAGCACGGTTTGCTCCGGGCCTTTGGCCTCAGCAAAGAGCTTGACGATTGCCGGATCAAGATGAACGCCATCGGCGATAATATCCGCGCTCACCCGGCGATCCGTGAGGACCGCTCCCAAAATACCGGGACTGCGATGGTCCAACGTGCGATGGTCCAACGGACGCATGGCATTGAAGGTATGCGTCGCGTGCCGCGCTCCCGCCGCGATTCCACGTCCGGCCGCCGCAAAATCGGCGTCGGAATGTCCC
>PLHP01000321.1:0-5992 GCA_003138955.1 Acidobacteriaceae bacterium
ACGGTGGTTCACGTTACCTCGGGCGTTTCGGCCTTGGTCTGCGCGCTCTACCTCGGCCGTCGTATTGGATATCCCAAGCAGAACATGCCACCGCACAGTGTGGTGCTGAGCTTCATTGGCGCCTGTCTGCTGTGGGTGGGATGGTTCGGATTCAACGCTGGGAGCGCGTTGTCGGCGGGAAGTCTTGCGACCAGCGCATTCGTAGCCACCCATTTTGGCGCCGCCTCCGCCGCTCTCGGTTGGAGTGCCGCGGAGTGGTCGCGGAACGGCAAACCAAGTGCTCTGGGAGCCATCTCGGGAGCGGTGGCGGGATTAGTCGCCATTACACCGGCCGCGGGTTTCGTGTCGCCGATGTCGGCGATTGTCATCGGGTTGCTGGCGGGAGTCGGCTGCTACTTCATGGTGGCCAAGGTCAAGATGCGCTTCGGTTATGACGACTCGCTCGACGCCTTCGGCGTCCACGGCGCGGGCGGCACGCTCGGCGCTCTGCTGACCGGGGTCTTCGCTTCCAGCGCCGTGAACCCCATCTTCAAGGATGCCCAGGGCAACACACTCGCATCGGGATTGCTGGAAGGTAACACCCATCAGTTGCTCAACCAGTTAGCCGGCGTAGTAATTGCCTGGGGCCTGGCCATCGTAGGGACTGTGGTGATCCTGAAGGTCGTCGATCTTACAATCGGGCTGCGAGTGAAGGAAGACGATGAAATCCAGGGTCTTGATCTCTCCCAGCACGGCGAGGAAGGTTATAACTGGGAAGCGCCAGAGTAGTTACGACCGGCCCTAGCAGCCCGTCGTGCAACTGAGATTCGTATCAGGGCATGCCTTCAGGCCGGTTTCCTCCGGTCGCCGACTCAGGCTCAGGATAGGCAATCGAACCCCGAAAGGCCGACTTGTCGGCGGCCGCGAAATCAGGGAAGGGCAGCTTGTGCTGGTCTCGCCATTGCTGCACCTGCTGCTCGGCGGCGCCGGCTTTCTCCTTGTCGATGCCGGAATCGCGCGAGAAGTATATGGTCTGCGACGGGAAAGCGAAGCCGCTGCCCGATTTCTCCACAATCTCGATGATACGCAACAACAGGTCTTCGCGGATCGCGGCGAATTCGTTGGCGTCGCGCGTGAGCACGTAGCTGAAAATCTCAAGGCGCAAAGCGCTGTTGTCGAAATTGGCGAAGCGGATGCTGGCGCTGTCACTTTCGACTTTCGCGTGTTCGTACAACATCCGGCGCGTTTCAGCCAGTAGATAGCGTAATTGGTCCCGCGTGGTCTCATACCTGATCGCGAGCACAGGATTGAACAGAATTTTGTCGCGACGGGTGAAATTTTCAATGCTCATGGTAGCGAGGGTGCCGTTGGGAATGGAGAGCTCGGTGCGTGCGTCAGTGCGAACGCGGGTGGAGCGTAGGCTGATGTCTTCTACTGTCCCGGTGCGGTCGCCAAAGCGGCAGTAGTCGCCTACGCGGATGACTTCGTCGGCCAGTACGGAAATTCCGCCAAAAAGATTTTCGAGCGTCTTCTGCGCGGCGAAGGCGATGGCAATGCCGCCGATGCCGAGGCCGGCGAGCACGGTGGTCAGGTTGAACCCCAGGATGGCCAGTATCGCAAGGAACCCTGCGACCACCACCAGCGCTGCGAGCAGACGCTCGGCCAGCACCATCAGCGTTCCCGTGCCGGTGCGGCCCCCGCTTATGGCATGCATGCGCAGCCGCTGCATGGTGAGGCCGGTGACGCGGAGCAGGAACCAGAAGAAGCCGATGCTGACCAGCACGCCGATGGTCCGATAGTAATAAAGACGTGGCAGGAGCGGCAGGCCGAGGTAGGCGGCAATTACGCGGTGAGCAAGCGCGCTGAATGAGACCAGCAATGGCTTGGACAGGCGGCTGTAAGAATGCAGGTTGGGGCGATTTCTGAACTTGAGCCAAAGCCGGCGCGGAATCGTCAGCAGCAGAACCACCGCCCATCCGATCGCGAAAGCTACTGGAATCGCAATGAAAAGCGCCAGCCACTGCCAGAGCGGCATCCCGAGAAAAACATTTCGCACCAGGCTCTGCGGGAGCTTGTTTTCGACCTGGTGAGCCTCAACATTCTCATACAGGTCGGGGACTTTGCCGAGCGTGTCCGCCGAAAAGAGCCAAATGTTCCCAGCATTTGGATCTGTGACCCGGACGAGGACAACGGGAACATCCGCATCGCGGGTGGAAAAATTTCCGATGGTTTGCTGGTCGGTGGTGCCGTAATTCGGATCGCCTTCGGGACTGGTGCTGATCCGTCGCACGCTGCCCACGAAGGCGCTGTCCATCAGCACTTTCAGTTTGCCGGCGATGTCGGGGCCCTGCGACTGGCGGCGCGCGGCGCTCATTTGCAGGTAGTCGGCGGCGGTCCTTTCATTTCCGTCTTGCGCGGCTTTCAGGAATCCAAGCACGGTTCCCGAAGGCGTAGCGCGTCCCAGTGGATCGGCGGATGCGGAACTCGCTGCCTGAGGCTGAGTGCCAGACTTCAGCAGGCTGGGGACGGACTGGGCCGCCAAGCTGTGAAAGGAAAGAGAAACGGCAAGAATCAACAGACCTAGTCTTCTCATCATTGTTCCAACAAGGTTCCAACAAGTGCCAGCGCCGAGTAGCGCCGGCATCTTGCCGGCTGTTCCGAGAGCGTCCCGCTCTCGGCGGGCAGGCGAGGACGTCCGCCGGACAGCCACCGGGACGGTTGCGCTACAACGTGATCACAATGCTACCTCTTGGGACGATAGATGTCGGTGGCCTGCCCATAGAAGACCTCCGCCGATTCCATCATCGTCTCCGACAGCGTCGGGTGCGGATGGATGGTCAAGCCAACATCGGCCGCCAGGACGCACATTTCGATGGCTAGCACACCTTCGGCGATCAGTTCGCCCGCACCCGCGCCCACGATGCCCACACCGAGCACGCGTTCTGTCTTCGGATCGATGAGCAACTTGGTGAGACCTTCGGGCCGGTCGAGGGTGATGGCGCGCCCAGAAGCTGCCCACGGAAACTTGGCGACGGTGATTTCGCGTCCTTGTTCTTTGGCCTGCGTTTCCGTCAGCCCGGCCCACGCGATCTCCGGATCGGTGAAGACGACCGCGGGAATTGCGTTCGGCTCGAACGCAACTTTGTGGCCGGCGATGGCTTCGACGGCGGTCCTTCCCTCATGCATTGCTTTGTGGGCGAGCATCGGTTCTCCGGCTACGTCGCCGATGGCGTAGATTGTGGGATCCGCGGTCTGGCGCTGCTCGTTGATTTCGATGAATCCCTTCTGGTTGACTTTGACTTTCGTTTGATCAAGTCCGGGGATCTCGGAATTCGGCCGGCGTCCCATGGACATCAGCACGCGGTCGAACACCTGCTCTTTTTCTTTCACCGCCGGACCGTCGAGCGTCACGCGAATGCCAGTCTTCTCATCCTTGAGCGATTTGACCGTGGTATTCAGCAGGATCGCGGAGAAAAGTTTTTCCAGGCGCTTGTGCAGAGGCAGCACCAGGTCGCGGTCGGCGCCGGGCAGCAAGCCGGGCATCATTTCGACGCAAGTCACTTTGCTGCCGAGCGTAGCGTAAACCGATCCCAGTTCCAATCCGATGTAGCCGCCGCCAATGACGAGCAGGGTTTTCGGAATGTCGGGCAGGTCGAGAGCGCCGGTCGAATCCATAAGGAGCGGGCTGTCGAGCTTGAGGCTGGGCACGACGGTTGGACGCGATCCGGTCGCGATGATGATGCGATCGAAAGTCAGGTTCTCTTCTCCGCCGGCTGCGGTCTTCGTCACTTTCAGCGTGGTGGAATTCACGAACGCGGCTTTGCCCTGCACGAGCTGCACCGAGTGCTGTTTCGATAACTGTCCCAGTCCACCGGTCAGCTTCTTGACAACACTCTCTTTCCATCCCCGGAGCTTGTTGAGATCAACTTTGGGCTCACCAAATTCGACGCCCCAGTTCTTTGCCTGCTCGGCTTCTTCGAGCAACTTGGCCACATGCAGCAGCGCCTTGGAAGGGATGCAGCCGCGATAAAGGCAGACGCCGCCGGGGTTCGCTTCCGGATCGATCAACGTAACTTTCATGCCCAGGTCGGCAGCCAAAAATGC
Source organism: Acidobacteriaceae bacterium (assembly GCA_003138955.1). GTDB lineage: Bacteria > Acidobacteriota > Terriglobia > Terriglobales > Acidobacteriaceae > Acidiflorens. Next base: position 4,084 of record PLHP01000321.1, read on the forward strand.
GGCGGCATAACCGCCGGGACCACCGCCGATTACAGCCACACGGAGATTCGAAGGGTTCGCCATTTCGTTATCCATCCTTAAAATTCGCCGTCCCCAGGCAAAAGCTTTAACCGCCGAGGCGCTGAGGACGCGGAGAAATACAAAATCAAAAGCTCAAAGTAACCTGCGCGAATCGCTTCTTATGTAAACACTGCGTACTACGCGTCCAGAAAACAAAAAAAGAACTTCTCAGCGATCTCGGCGTCTCGGCGGTGAAAAGCCTTATCCCTGCACCGAAAGCAAAAATGGCTGCTCGAAGGCTTCCGCGATCCAGCGCAGAAAACGCGCGGCGTCGGCGCCATCGATCAACCGGTGATCGTACGAGAGTGAGAGTGGCAGAATCAAGCGCGGCTCGAATTTACTTTCATCGCTCACCCACTCCGGCTCCATCCGCGAACGCGAAAGGCCAAGGATCGCGACTTCGGGATGATTCACGATGGGAGAGAACCCCGTGCCGCCGATTCCTCCGAGATTCGTGATGGTAAATGTGCCGCCTTCCATCTCGTCGACTGTGAGCTTGCGCTCACGAGCTTTTTTCGACAACTGCGTCATCTCCGCCGCCAACTCGACGATATTTTTCTTGTCCACATCGCGAATCACTGGTACCAGCAGTCCGCGATCGGTGTCCACCGCAACGCCAATGTTGATGTACTGCTTGTAGATGATTTCTTCCTTCCCCATATCAATCGAGGCATTGAACTGGGGAAATACTTTCAAAGCCGAGGCGCAGACCTTCAGCGCGATCGCCGTCACCGTCATTTTGCCGCCAGCTTCTTCCGCACGCGGCGCGAAGCGGGCGCGCAAATGTTCGAGTTCGGTGATGTCGGCGCGATCCTGCTGTGTGACATGCGGGATTGTATTCCACGCCTGACGAAGATGCTCGGCGGTTTTGCGCCGCACCCCGCGCATCGAAACCCGCTCCGTCTTGCCCCACTTGGCGAAGTCGGGCAGTTCGGGTTCGACGAAGCTTCCGCGTGGAGTCTGCGCCGCAGCGGCCGCCGCTATTAAAGCATTCTTGGCGCACAGCTTCACATCGTCTTCACTGATGCGGCCTCCCGGGCCACTGCCGGGCACGCTGCGAATATTAACTCCAATTTCGCGCGCCAGTCGGCGCACGTGCGGCGCCGCGGGTATCGGATCGCGATCTGTACCCGCAACTTTACCCAGTTGCACGGGCATGCTGAACGCCGGTGTCGCGGTTTGAGGTTTATCCGGCGGCAGCGCCTGTTCTTCCGTTTTGCCCTCGGCACGCATGGCCAACTGGAACGCGAGGCGCGCTGCTTGCTGTCCGGAGATGTGTTCCACCGGTTCGTGCCGGCGAGCAGGTTCCGTCTCGACGACCACACCACCCTCCAGCGTAAAGATGACCTCGCCAACTTTGACCTTCTGACCCTCTTTGACTTTTATCTCGCGCACTACGCCACCGATCGAGGAAGGAACTTCGATCACGGCTTTATCGGTTTCTAGTTCCATGACGGGCTGGCCTGCGGTGATGCTGGCGCCGGGCTTGATCATCAAGCGGACCAAGTCGCCGCTTTCGATATTCTCGCCCAGTTCGGGCAGCTTAAATTCCGTTGGCATTCTTTCGTTGTCCCTCTGACTCGTTCGCCTTAGCTGGTGGCCGGATTACGTTTTTCCGGATCGATGCCAAGATCGCGGATCGCTTTCTCCAGCAGCTTCGCACTGACCGCTTCGCCGCCGTCTTTCTTGCCGCCGGGCTTTTCTCCTGACTTCTCGCTCGCCAGGGCATGCAGCGTGGCGAGCACAATATGCTTGGCGTCCACTTCAAAAAAATCCCGCAGGGATGCACGATTCTCGCTGCGCCCGAATCCGTCCGTGCCGAGCGCCACCAGCTTGCCCGGAACCCACT
>PLHP01000321.1:6075-7136 GCA_003138955.1 Acidobacteriaceae bacterium
CACACGTCCGCCGCGACGCCGTAATTTTTTCCCAGAATCGCCTGTGCCTTGAGCACCTCAAACATGATGGTGCCGCTGCCTAGTAACTGTGCGCGCAGCTTCGCATTTTGCTTTTCAGAAGCTTTGTAGCGATACAGGCCCTTGAGGATGCCCTCGCGAATGCCCGGCTGGCTGGGCATCTCGGGCATCGGCAGCGGCTCGTTGGTGACCGTCAAATAATAAAAGATGGATTCGCCATCGACGTACATGCGTTTGATGCCGTCCTGAATAATGATGGCGATCTCATAAGCAAAGGCCGGATCATAAGCCAGCAGGTTCGGCACCGCGAGAGCCAGCACATGGCTGTGTCCATCCTGATGCTGCAAACCTTCGCCCGCCAGCGTCGTTCTTCCCGCCGTGCCGCCGATCAGGAAACCGCGGCAGCGCATGTCGGCCGCGGCCCAGATCAGGTCGCCGATACGCTGCAGTCCGAACATCGAGTAATAAATAAAGAAGGGAATCGTGTTGATGCCGTGATTGGCGTATGCGGTACCGGCGGCGATGAACGAACACATCGATCCCGCTTCGGTGATGCCCTCTTCCAGAATCTGTCCGTTCTTCGCCTCCTTGTAATAAAGGAGAGTATCCATATCGACCGGCTCATAGAGCTGGCCGACGTTCGAATAGATGCCGACCTGGCGGAAGAGCGCCTCCATGCCGAACGTGCGGGCTTCATCGGGAACCACGGGCACGATAAAGCGGCCAACTTCGGGGTCGCGCAGGAGCTTCGAGAGCATGCGCACGAAGACCATGGTGGTGGAAGCTTCGCGACCCTCCGTGCCCTTGTAGAACTCCTCAAACAGCGCTTCAGAAACCGGCTTCAGCGGCGTGGCGCGCACCTTTCGCACCGGCATGTAGCCGCCGAGTTTTTTGCGGCGGTCTTGCAGGTATTTGATTTCCGCGCTGTCGTCGGCGGGACGATAGAAGGGCGCATCGTGGAGTTCGCCGTCTGGAATCGGAATGCCGAAGCGCGAGCGGAAGATTTGCAACTCATCGTCATTCAGCTTTTTCTGCTGGTGCGT
>PLHP01000055.1 GCA_003138955.1 Acidobacteriaceae bacterium
TCACTTAACCGGACAGCAGTGACATCTCTTACGATGGACTGACGCGAATGAAGGAAGGCTACCAGCACAAGCGCATCAATCACAGCACCAAGGTTTACGTGATGGGCGACGTTCACACGAACACGATTGAGGGCTTCTGGTCGCTAGTGAAGCGTGGCATCGGCGGCGTGTATCATCAAGTCAGCCACAAGTACCTGCAAACCTACTTGGATGAGTATTCATTCAGATACAACCGGAGGGATCAGGGGAATTTGATTTTCAGCGCGTTTTTGAAGAGGGTTTGTGAGCGGGCTGCGCTGCCCGCCGTAAGAGATTCTGAAATGACGCCTTCGCAAGAGGTGCCATTTTAGCCGCGACTTCTGCGGATGGTTTAAAATTTCGACTCGCAACGGGTCGTTCGCTGCTACCTTGCCGGGATGAGCGTATGCCCGCCATTACGCCGTCAGTTTAACACAACGGCGGAAATGACGGGAGTGTGTCATTACAGGACTCTTTCGACTTACGGAAAGAATCGCAAAAATCCTGGAAGCACTACGTCTGCGACGAACTTGTATATGTCCCAGAGGCCTTTGCCATCCTCACACACAGTGAACTTGTCGGGATGTCGGGCGTCTCCCTGCCCGAAATTTACCTTAAAGCTGATGCTTGGATTGAGTTGCAATTTTCCCTTGTCGGCGAGGGGAACGCTCACTATGTGGCGATCATCGAAAGCCTCAACGCGAAGATCAAGCGGATTCTTCCCGGACGCGGCCCCGCCGTGGGCTGGAAGACCAAGGAGGTCTCCCCTTGTCATGTTCGGAAAGGTAACGAGGACTTCACTTCCGTTCGCGGGAATTCGCCGATGCTTGTCGAGGTTACAGAGAGCATTCAATCTCCAGAGGGGGTGCGCTTTGTAGGATTTCCCTCTGTGGTACGGCTGAAACGATTTGATTTTCTCGATGGCTTTAGGGGGAACTCCAGCGATCTGCCTGTTCCATCTCTCGATGTCCTTGTCTTCGCAGGGCGGACAATTGAAGATGGGGAATTGGGTCGTTTCCGGAGGATTTGCACGCGTCAAGCCCGACAAACTCCAAACGAGTTGATCGAGACAGGAACGCATATTGTAGAAGGCGTCGCCCGCCGTCAGACAGGAGTCATCAGGGACATCAAGGAGCTCGCATTCAAAACAATACCTCTTCTGCTTAAGATCGTCGTATCGCCTCACAGTGTAAGCCTTAGGGCCGGTGAACTCTTTGAGAAGCGCGTCCAGAGCGTCCAAATGCATCTTCGCCCGACCAAGTTTCAAATAGGGATCGGCCAATCCGGGCAACCTCGGAATACGGGCCGGGAAACTTCCGCGGGGGAGAGTGATGATCTTGGATGGAGCGGTGATCCTCTTCGGCTTCATCCCTAAAGTATACTACGTGATGTCAAGGGATAATTACCCAGAAGCAAGCCATTCGCCAAATCTTCGCTCCTTAACAACGCCATTTAGAACCATACAGTTACATCTCAAACTTCTACTTTCCTTCGCCCTTTCTCAGGCCGTTCTCATAAACCGCTTCCACATTGGCATCCCCAAACGGGAATCCCTCCCAAAAACCCCCTCCCTTTTCTTCGTTTTCAGATGTACGGACTTGCACTACAATAGGTTCAGTGTGGACCAGCTTTCTCCCCCCTGACGCCAATGCCATCGAACCGGCCCAACCTGACACTGGACGCGCAAGCCTTTCAGGACTTGCTGTCAGCCGCCTTCACCATTCAGGAACATAACGAACATCTAAGACAACTTCACCCACCGCAGGCAGAACCCGAAGCCCACTCCGAACCCGAAGCCCAGAGCGTTTGCCAACAGTGTGGCGCTCCAAAACCAACCGACGCGACGCGCTGCCAGAACTGCGGCTCCGACGAGTTTCGTCCCGGGGAACGCATGCAGCGCAAGTGGGCCTCGATGTGGCTGATGAGCCAGGAGCAGGACTTGTGGCCCGAGCGTGCTCCCGAGACTCCCGACGCCACACGGAAGGAAGTTCCGCCGCGAGCGTCCGAGCGCACGCCGCTCACTGATTCGGCGAGCGATCCCACCAGTTCCGGCCTTCTCGCTTTGCCGGTCGCAAAGGAAAAGATCGCACAGGAAAAGACCGAAACCATCCATGATCGAATACGGAAGTCGGCTCTCGACGATTTAGCGCCCGGCACGCCGGTCCGCGACGAAGCCGCAGCGGAAAACGAATGGACCACTGCAGCAACCGAAGATCGGGCGCCGGAAGACTCGTATCTGGCCATCCGGACATTCCAGTTATCCGCAAGCGACGATTCTTCCGCGACCGAAGCGGAAACCGAAGGAGAGTCCGAAGAGTCCGAAGCAACGTCCGACGCAATAATCGAGCCCAGCGACGCCGGCACCAGCTCCCTTCTTCAGCGGCTTGCGGACTTGCGCGTGACGCTTCGCTTTCACCGCGCCGACATCTATCTAGCCGTGGCTGTCTTCGTAGCTGTGATCGCCCTCTTCTGGCCGACGGGCGGCTCGGCGCGACCGGCCGCGCTCGGTCCCTGGGACAGGATGCTCGTGGCCATCGGAATCGCCGAGGCTCCCGCACCCGCTATTCACCTTCAGGGAGACCCGGGCGTCGATGTCTGGGTCGATACCCACACCGCTCTCTACTACTGCCCCGGAGAAGAGCAGTACGGAAAAACCGCCGACGGCCGCCAAACCAGCCAGCGCGAAGCGCAGATGGAAAGCTTCGAACCCGCCGGTCGCAGCGCCTGCGAGTAAAGCAAAGTGTAGGGCGGACACTCTTGTCCGCCCAATGCCCGCCGAACGAAACTTGCTCGCCGCTCGAACCGCACAATCTCCACCCTATACCACGGCAGCATCGCGAAATGTATCATTGATCAGGTGACAATCCATGTTCCCAGGATCAATGTTCCCAGGATCGATGTTCCCAGGATCTCGGTTGGCTGTCTTTTCCGTCTCCACCGCAATCGCTCTCGCCCTGATTTCGGATGGGGTAGCTTTTACCCAGGACAAAGCCCCGCAGAGCAACGCCCCGCAGCGTCTGAGCAAACCAGCCGGCGCGGCGGCCGACGTCGCTCGTGGAAAGTATCTCGTCGAAGACGTGGCCGTCTGCGGACAGTGCCACACGCCGCGCGACAGAAATGGAAATCTTGACCGGACGCGATGGCTGCAGGGGGCGTCCGTCCCCTACCTGCCGGCGCGGCCCGACATGGATTGGCCGATCAACGCGCCGCGGATTGGCGGCACTCCACCCGCCAGCGATGCCGACATGATCAAACTACTGACGACCGGCATCTGGACCGACGGCAATCGTCTTCGCCTTCCCATGCCCCAGTTTCGCATGGACCGCGGCGATGCCGAAGCGGTCGTCGCCTATTTAAGGTCGGTGACTCCGCAACCGTAGGGCGCCGCATTTTTGACGAAGTGTTCCACGTGGAACACTTGTGCAGGTAATAGTGTACTTATTTATATATATTTACATTGGCCCTATATGAAACAGCGGAAACGAGTTACGAGGCACCGGAAGGTCGGGCGACTGCGGGCTGCCGCCGACGAAGGCAAGCATCCGTGGGGGCCGGAGCCGGGGAGATGCTACGGGCCGGGCTTCCTTAGAACGACCAAGAAGCGGGTCACGTTGAACCTGGATGCTGACGTACTGGCGTGGTTCCGAAAGCAAGGGCGGGGCTACCAGACGACGATCAATCGGGAGCTATGGAAGTTCATGATGGAAGAGAGGAAGAGATCAGGGGAATAAGATTGGGGCCGTTGTACGTATAGGTCTGTACATACTACAAGAGCAAGCCGCCAGCGCACAAAAAGCGAAAAAGACGGGACTCGGTGGTGCTTTTTAGTGACCCGTGGTCATCATTTTTGGCTGAGAGGCCATCCCAAGTTATTGATAACGCTAGGGGTCGAGCGTGGTTAAATAGGCACAAGCGGGTAATTATTACACTGTAATTCTTACAAAGCTCATTTTGGTGGGCGGGCGTCCCGGTCGAGTGTCGCAGCCCACTTTCTCGAAAAGCGAGCGAGACTTGGGGCGCATAAAGCGGAGTCGAACGGTGTCGGCTGTTCGGCAGGCCACTTCTCGAAAAGCGCGAGAAGTGGCGCACCCCCCAGTTATTTCGGTCAATGTTAGGCCGACTTATTGCTCACGCCAAATCATTTGAGATTTCTCCGGAGCCGGCGGGTGGGTCACATCAACCTCGGGAGTCTAGCGCGGGTTTCCCTTTTAACGTCGGCCTAATCAAACTGTGGGTGCGCCACTTCTCGCGGTTTTCGAGAAGTGGCCCCACCGCGATTTCCGGGCAAAGTCTTTCATCACCATTGGACGGTGTGCGCCGTCACCGGAGATTGCCCGGAACTCCGTT
>PLHP01000237.1 GCA_003138955.1 Acidobacteriaceae bacterium
AAATTCCCCGACGACAGGAGCATATGGTACAGCAGGGTCGTGCCCGACCGGCTGCAGCCAATGACAAAAACAGGCGCCTTGCTCCGAGCGGTTCTCACAGATCCGGATTGGAAATCGTTCATTGTCGACTCTGAGTGGAGGCTACCTCGGCCGTGGAGGAGAATTCCACGGTGGAACAAAGCGTGCGCAAAGCAAAGTCTACAACAGTAATAGGCGTTCTGAAATGGCGTTGCAAGACCAATGCCCTTTTGCAAGCTTTGTTGCGAGAATGTGAATGAATGGCTTACCTGCCTGACGCACCTGCATCTGGGACCACGAGGCGCAAACGACTTGCACTTTCCAGGCGTTGGCCCGCACAGTTCGCGGGACTGGCGCGGCCTTCCGGGCCGTATGCGCTATTGACTTCGCTGCTACATCCAAAGTGTACTATTAAAAAACCGGCATGTCGGCAGACTTACATGTCGGAATGACCGTTGTTATGGAATGATTAGAAGCATGTCAAGGTTCGATGAAAAACGTGGGAGCCGGCATCCTGGCGAAGCCGGCAAGGAATCGGGGACCAAACCGTAGTGACGGCACGAAGAAATTCACCGGTGTTTGTGATTGGCTGCCACCCGTCTGGCACCGCTCTGCTTTACGATAGCCTGCTCTCGGCCGGCGGATTTCCCCCTTATCACCAGGCTCCCTACGTGCATACGACGCTGCTTCGGATGTGTGGGAGCCCGTCAGTTCGCAGAAACCGAGAGAAGTTAATGCAACTCTGGCTGCGGAGCAAGCCGTTCCGGCGAACGGGCCTGGGCGCGGAGGACCTTCGATCCAAGATCATGGAAGAATGCCAGAGTGGCGGTGACTTCCTGCGAATTACCATGGGAGAACTCGCGCGCCGGGCGGGCGTCCAGCGCTGGGCCGTCCATGATTGCGACAACATCATGCACATGGCCACCATCAAGCAAGAGATTCCCGATGCTTTGTTTGTCCACGTCGTTCGCGATGGCCGGGACACGGCGCTTTCGATGAAGAAGCAACATAACGTCCCTCCCAGATTGTGGGCCCGGAAGCGCGCCCTGTTCGCGTGGGCGCTGCTTTGGCAATGGACGGTGCGGCAAGGAAGACGCCACGGGCAGGAGTTTTCCGCCGACTACATTGAAGTGCGCTACGAGGATCTGGTCAGCCAACCTGAGAAGACCTTGAGCGCGCTCGGAGAGTTTCTGGACCACGACCTCGACTATGGCCGCATTCAGAAGGCTGCCATCGGGCGCGTGGCTGCTCCGAACACGGTCTGGAAAGAGGAATTGAGCGCGGAGACCTTCAGCCCGGTCAATCGATGGAAAACCAAGCTCTCCCAACCGGAGATTGCCGCGCTGGAGGCCTTGATCGGAGACTGTCTCGAGGAGTTTTCTTACCCCCTCACAACGGAGCGACGCGGCTTCGCCCGCCTTGATCCTGCGCTTAGTCTCATGCGCATTTTTTACTCGCGGTATTTCGAAGCTAAACTGTTCCTGCAGTCCAGGACCGTTATGGGCCGTCTCGCCAAGGGAAAAAGATTGGAACTCACGAATCCTGTCGAACCCTGAAGTCGGTGTGGCATCGAAAACGGTGGTTGGCGCGACCATGGGACGGGAAATGACTCCTTCTATTCAACGGGACAAGGTCCCCAGCGTTCATAGAAAAGTGATCTGCACCGTCGGCCCGGCTTCTCTTAAGCCCAGAGTTATCCGACGTCTTCAGGCGCTCGGCGTGAGCCTGTTTCGTATCAACCTTTCTCACACTCCGCTTGAGGAGGTCCGTCCGGCAGTAGCCTTCCTGCAGAAGCACACCACGGTACCGGTATGTCTCGACAGCGAGGGGGCGCAGATCAGGACCGGCACGTTCGCCGCCGCGCCAACCAATCTAAGAAAAGACAGCCTCATCGAGGTTCGCCCGTATCCAATTTGCGGCGATGCGCAGAAGTTCAATTTCACGCCTCCGGCCGTTCTCGAATTGTTACAACCCGGCGATCTCATCACCATTGACTTCCATGCGGTCGTCGCCGAAGTCATGGAGATTGAAAGCGGCCGAGCGGTTTTGCGGGTCATCAAAGGCGGTCGTGTGGGCAACAATAAGGCTTGCAACGTGCATCGCGAGATCGAACTGCCTGCAATCACGGTCAAGGACCGCAAGGCCATCGAGATCGGGCGAGAAATGGGAGTCGACCATTTCGCGCTCTCCTTCGCAAATCGGCCGGAGGATGTTCAGGAAATGCGAGAGCTGATCGGTCCAGCGGCGACGCTGATTTCGAAGATTGAATCCCGCCACGGTATTTTGAATCTTGTGGAGATCGCCCGGTTGTCCGACGCGATCTTAATCGACCGCGGCGACCTGTCACGGCAAATGGAACTGGAACAGATCCCTGGACAGCAGAAGGATATAATCGGGCGCGTAAAGGCCATAGGTCGACCGGTCTACGTTGCTACCAATTTGCTTGAGTCGATGGTCCACTCGGCAGTGCCTACGCTGGCGGAAATCAACGACATTTACAACACGCTGGCCGACGGTGTGGATGGCCTTGTGCTCGCGGCGGAAACAGCCGTGGGCAAGTTTCCCGTCGGATGTGTCGAGATGGTCATTAAGGTTATCGTCGAGTTCGAACGGACCAGGTAGAGGGGGACTGTTTCGGAATCATGTTCCGGACTCATGGAGGGCATCGGGTCACTTACTCCGCCCATGCCCGAGTTCTATTCCACCCCCGCAATGGCGGCTTCAACCGCGTCAATGTCCGCTCCCAAGTCACGCCCATCGGAAGCAGCGCCTGCTCCGGGAGAAGCCTTTGAACAGCCCGGCCCTTTCGCGTGACAGAGCCTTGGATCTTTGGCGATGCCGTCCTTAAGGTCGCGGATGCCGGCCGCTTCCGGGGATCCGACGACGATGTTTCCTTTGGGAAATGATCCGCGCCCGCTGATGATCAAGTTCCTATCGAATTTATAGGGGTCAAAGCAGGCTTGCAGGACGGCTTCCGAGCCCAGCGCCTGGTTCTTGGATGCACAACTTTGGGGACCTCCGCCCGCAGAGGCCACTGGCGGCCGCCGATCTCCGACGGAAAACACACTGTTGGTCAGCGTGAAATTCGGCAGCTTCGCTCCGGAGTTCAGGATCGAGAGCAAAACGCCGCTGACAAACGCGGTTACGTGGTCAATCTGGATGTCATGTACCGGTGGCTGCGCGGAGATCAGAATCAGGAAGGAGCCGCCGCCCTTGTAGTCCTTGTCATGCAGGTCGTCGGCGAAGATATCGTGAATGCTGTAGCGTCCGCCGTCGGCGGCAGCAGCGCCGGTCTTCGCGAGCGCGTTGGCAATCTGCAAGACTCCGGCAACATTTCGAATCCGGTCAAAGCGGATGGTGACATCGTTGACACGGCAAATCGGGCACTCGCTGGCCTGGTTCTTGGGCGTGATCAGGATGGAATATCCGGTCTGGCTGAAACCGCCCCAGGAGTTCTCGAGCAGATTGGCCTCCAACAAAACGCGAATCGCGTTCTTGAGCTCACAGTTGTTCTTGACGATATACGGCTCCCCCGAAGCGGTCGGCGTGTAGCCGGGTTGGCCCTCCTTCCAGAGCATGGGGCGGAACAAATGATTGCGGCGGATCTCGATGTCGGTTGGAACCTGGGTAGCGGCGCTGCCGCCGAACAGAATGTTCTCTCCGGAGGATTCGAGGAAGTTATTGTAAAACTTAAGGGTGGAGATGGGATCGTCGCCGCTGCCGCCGCCGACGGCGGTCGCATCGGTGCATTTTCCGGTGCGCGCGATGCAATTCAGGCCGCTAATGTAGGAGTTGATGACGGCAATCATGCGCGAGCCGTGGATGATTCCAATGCCGTGGCCCACTTCGCGACCATCGGCGGGGTGGACCCAGTTGCGATCAAAGATGACGTGGTCTGAGTGTTCGGCGGTCACAATACGACCGATGTCGGCGTCGGGAGGCGTAGTCCACTCGATTCCAATGAAGCGGATGTGATCTCCCACGATTGCGCCCGAAGCACGCCGCACTACCAAGGTCGCGAGCAGCTTGGCCGGTCCGTTGGAGGGCTGAGCAAAGGGCGGTCGTCCGGGAAGGCTCGCGACTCCGGCCCATGCCGGAGAAATGCGCGTGCCTTCGGGGGGGAGCTTGGAGTCGGGCGTGTCGGTTCGCACCGTGATGTAGTGCTGGTCGTCGCATTTCTTCGAGGGCAGCTCGTTTACATTGAACGAAGCTCCGGCGGGCAGCAGCAGCGTGTCGCCGCACTTGGCGCCGTCGATGGCGGCGGCCAGATCGGACTTTGCGCCGACGCGAATCTGTTTTCCCGGCGACGGCGTTCCGTCGAGCGCGGTGTAGTAACAGGCTTGGGGAAGTTCGGCGGGGCCGTCCTTGGCGCCAAACTGCGCGACATTACCCTTACCGCAATAGGCATTTTCACCGGTGGGAGGGGCAGCCGCCAGCGCCGACAGCGTTGCCCAGACGACAAAAGCGGAAGCCAGACAGAAGAAATGAAACCTTTTCGGCGCCAAGCTTCTCACCACGGGAACAGAGCGAAAGGACCGCAAAGGAAGCGGAGCCATGTTTCGGTTTCTCCTTTTATCCGCCGCACGCCCCGCGCATGCACCTGTAATCACCGCGGAGACGCCTTCCGTCCACAGTGTACTGGGATCCGCGGATGATAGCACGGGCCGGATCGATTCGAACTTCCTGGTAGGTCGTGATTGCGGCAAGAAAAGAGAAGGTCCGCGGCGAACTGCGGACCCCGATTGCGTGAAAGCTGAAAGTTATTCGACGTTAGCCAGCGCTGCGTTGAGCCCAACGATGTCGGCCCCAAGATCCATGCCGTCCGTGCCCTTGTTTTTGTAAGGGCTGTTCGGCTGAAGCTCGTAGTTCCCGCCATCGCCGTTGTTGTAGTCGACGAACCCGACATTGTCGATGGTTGGCGCGAACATGTTTCTCGCCGGCCAAGTCGACGGCGGGAACTCCGGTGGAGGCGTAATCAGGGCGTTGTTGCCGAATAGATAGGTGGCGAAGCACTTGTTGATGCTGGTGACCGGCACATCTTTGAAAGCGCAACTGGATTGGCCTCCCGTGTTCCACACCGGGTATCGGCCGGTGATCATCAGGTTGTTGGTGAAAACCAATCCATACATCGGCGCATTTTTGGCCAGGTTCCCTATGATCATCATGTGGCTGGTGGGATCCGGGAAACCAGTGATGTGATTGATGGTGACGGTGTTGAGCGGGTTCTTGGGCCACCCGTTCATGATCTCGAACACGGTGCCGCCGCCCTTGTACTTGGTGCTGAGGTCGTCCAGAACCACATCATGGATGCTCCAGCGAGTACCAGCCAGCGCTGGGGCTCCATCTTTGGCGTCCCCGGAGAGGACGGTTGCCATCTGCATTCCGGCCCCGCCATGCGAGACGTGTACATAGCGGATCGTGACGTCGGTCACCTGGCATAGCGGGCAGACGTTAGCACCGCTCGGCGTGTGTTGGTTCTTGGGGGTAAGCAGAATGGCGTCACCGGTTTGGCTGAAGCCACCCCATGTGTTCTCCATGAGATTCGCCTCGACCAGCACGCGAACCGCATTTTTCAATTCCAGGTGATTCTTGACGACGAAGGGATTGCCGTCCGGTCCGCCGATGAAGTTCGGGGTGCCTGGCATCCACTGCCACGGCTTCCAGAAGTGATTGTTCAGGATTTCGATGTCGGCAGGAGTCAAGGTGGCCGCTCCGCCGCCGAACATGATGGCCTCGCCCGCGGCTTCCAGGAAGTTGTCCTCGATCTTGAAGGGACCATCCTGGGTGTCGCTGGTGCCTCCGGCAACCGCATGAGAATCAGTGCAAGCCCCGGTCTTGGAGATACAATGGAAATCGCTGAAGTAGGAATCGACGATGGCCACGTTGGTCATGCCGTTCAGGTTTACCCCGGCATGAGTTTCATCCTGAGGCGCTCCATGCAGCCATGAGCGATCGACCACCAGGTGATCCGCGGTGCCTTTGACAAACATCAGCCGCGCCGTCCCCAGGGTTCCGGCCGGACGAGTAACTTCCAGCCCGATGAAGCGGTAATAGTTCGCGCCCGGGGCGAGTTCGAGCGGACCATCGCCGCGCGTTTGAATCTGTACTTTCGCCATCACGTTCTGGGGATTGGTGCAGCTATATTGCGGGCGCCCTGCGAGAGAAGCGACCCCGGCATAGCAGGGCGTGGCGCGCTGCCCTTCTGCGGGCAAAGCGCTGTCCGGAGCACTGGTGCGGACCCAGATCCAATGGTTGATGTCGCAGTTCTTGGCCGGCACAACGAACTTGCCGGCAAAGGTTGCGCCCGCCTGAAGTTCGATCACGTCGCCGCAGTTGGCGTTATCCAAGGCCGATTGCAGATCGCCGCCAGCGTTGACGGCGATGATGGATCCCGGCGCGGGCGTGGCGGCCATCGCACTGGGAACGGTCATTCTCGGCAGTTCCGCAGGACCATCGTAATTGCTCTGGGCAAAGGAGGCGGTCGTCAGCGCGACCGTCAGCAGGAGTATCGAAATGCTCAGGCGCTGTGCGAGCGCTCGGGAAAATCTGGAATGAGCATAATATCGGTTTCGAAAAGCAACTTCGGCTTCAAACATTGCGAGCCCTCGACTCTACAAAATGGGGGACCAGTCGATATGGGTCCTCNNAAGCGTTAGTACCTGCGGGTGACATGTACAGATTCGCGGCGCCCAGTGTCCATTGGTGTGCTTGCTGCGAAGTATCGACACAGGTGCGGGACGGGCCGTTTGGGCAGAGCGGGGGAAGAGCTGATCGCGGCATGGCCTGGAAAACGAAGCTGAGAACAGGGAAAACTAAAGTAACCAACAATGTAGTTACCGGCGGGATTCCCCTAGCAAGACCGCGCGCAGGTGATCGTAGGCGCGGTTTCCGAGCACGCTCTGAACGCTCCGGCGGGCCTGATGCTGAAGGCGTTTCTTCCACAACCCGCGGCCGTGGCAGATCGCACCGAACTCCTTGATGGTGAGGTCACGCAGCATGGCTACGCGGCCGAGTTCGTAAGGGCTGGTGCTGGAGGAGTTCGCATAAAACTGGCTGTTGGCAACGGTTCGGAATCCGGCGTGGCGCGCCATCTGGAGCGTGCGCCGATCGTAGCGTCCTCCGGGACAGGAAAAGTGATCAATTGGGTGTCCGACGATTTGTTCAATCTGGAGCTTCGCATCCACGACTTCGCGCTTCAGTTCTGGTTCGGGGAGATCGGAGAGATAAGGGTGCGTCATCGAATGGCAGCCGATCTGGAAACCCTGCGCGTCAAGATCGCGCACCTGGCTGGAATTGAGATAACCGGGCGTGCCCAGGAATCCAGCGGTGAGGTAGAAGGTTGCGTTGAAGCCGGACTCGCGGAGCACGGGCGCAGCGGCGATAAGGTCGGTCTCGCAGCCATCGTCAAAGGTAATACAAACGCTCGGCTCGGCAGGATAGCGGAGAGCTTCGCCGACGTTCAGGCCGCGCCAGCCGGAGTTCTTCATCCATGCCATCTGGCGGCGGAAGGTTTCCAGCGGCAGAATGTAGCGCACATAGCCCGGCTCGGACTGGCAGAGTTTGCGGCCAGCGAGTTCCAACTCGTGGTACATCAGGAACACAATGCGTGAGGCAGCCATAATGTTCTGAGGTTAGGGTTGCTTGTCGCTGCCAATCGTCTGCGAGTGCCGGTCGAGCATGGCGAGCAGCGGATCGCGTAGAAACGGGCTCCCCGCCAGCAGGCCGGAGATGAGGGGATCTTTCTGGTTGCAGCGCAGCGGCGAATTGTCGAGCTTCCGCACCCAGCCTCCGGCGCTTTCGACCAGCGCCGCCCCGGCGGCAACGTCCCACTCGTTTTTCGGAACCAGCGTGAAGGTTAGATCGGCGCGGCCAACGGCGACTAATCCGAGCTTGTAGGCAACCGATCCCATGGGACGAATGTTGAACACGGCGGACACGAACTGCTTCCACTCGCCGCGCTTCACTTCGCTGCGGCTGGCGAGCACGAGCGCGCCGTGCAGGTCCTTGCGCTGGCTCGGTTGGGCGGCCTTGCCGTTATAGGTCACGCCGGTTTCGCGCGATCCGAGAATGAGCTCGTCGGTTGCCGGATTGCAGATTCCGCCAGCGACGGGAATTCCATTCTCAACCATGGCGATCGAAACGCAGAACTCGGGAATTCCTTGCACAAACTCGCGCGTGCCGTCGAGCGGATCGACCACCCAGACCCGCTGTTTGTCGAGCCGAGTGAAGTCGTCCACGGTCTCTTCTGAGAGCCAGCCTTCGCCAGCCCGGAGAAGGGT
>PLHP01000146.1 GCA_003138955.1 Acidobacteriaceae bacterium
CACTTAACCGGACAGCAGTGATGTGAAATGACCGCCAAGAGCCACGGCGCAAAAACTGGTCACCACCCGGACTGGCACTTTCGTAATCTTCTGTTAGTAACCACTCTCGCCACATACTGGCGTCTGATATGAGCAGCTCTCCCCAATCCCGCCCGCCGTGGCGTGTACCGCGCGCTCATCTCGAGGGGCGAAATCCGGCCGTGCTGCGGTTTGCAAATGGCCAGACCACCGGGGCCAACCTCCAAGTGATTTCTGTCACCGGTGGTCTGCTTTCGCTCCCTCAGCCCGTCGTCCAAGGGTCGCAGGTCAAATTGATATTCCTGACTGGAGCCGGCGCAGTGCTCGGAGGCGCAGAGATGCTGCGCCCCGTCACCAATGGGTTGCAGCCCTTCCGCTTCGTTTCGCTCGCGGCCGACGATCACCGCCGCCTCGGAGCGCTCGTCGGGCAGGGGACAAGTCAGAACAAATCCGAGCTGGATTGGATTGAGAAACTGCGCGCTGCGTCGGCGCAGCACAGCGAGCGGCGGCGTTGGAGGTTCAAGGTCGCAGGAGCGGTTGGCCTATTCATGATCGGTTTGGCCACTGCGGCATACCTGCTGCACTTCGGCTTGCTCAAGTAGATTGTGTTTGACGTCACTACCTCGAAATGGACTCGACCAACACTCGCCGATACCCCCGATATCGCATGCACACACCTGTCTTCATCGCGGTCCCCGGCGCCACAAACACAGTTGTGCCCGGATTGGTTTCGATGTTAAGCCGCACGGGTATGGAGCTCTACGCCGGGGTCAACCTGCAGCCCGGCGAGCTGATGGAAGTCGAGTTCCGAACTACGGGCAGGACGATCCGTGTTGCTGGTATCGTATGCAATCGCTCGGGTTTTTGTTTTGGACTTGAATTCTGCGCTCTGCGGATCGAAGTGAAAAAGGCGCCCCGCTCGTTGCTAACCTAAAATCGCCTTTGCACCATCTCTGACAATGTCGGTTTCAAACGACGGAACGCTACCCTTGCGGCGCATCTCCAAAGCAGATGTGGCGCCGGCGGAGATCGTCTATCCTTGCTAGGAAGGTGCAGGAACTATGAAGATCATTCCGGCGAGCGACTCGTCGTTGTTGGTTGTCTTCGGGAATGCGATCTCGCCCGCACTCCACGAGCGGGTGATTGCGTTGTTTCATTCATTCCAGGCCTGGCATGATCCGCGGATCCGCAACCTGCACCCGGGATACGCGTCACTGCTCATTGATTTCGATCCGCTGCGGTTGACGCACGACGCGCTGACATCGGTTGTTCAACAACTCACCCTTGGTCGTGACTCCGCGGTCGAGAGGCGCGCTAACGTAGTCACCATTCCGGTCTGTTACGACATCGAGTTCGGTCCCGATCTACTGGATGTATCGCAGCATACTGGGCTTTCACTGGAGGAAGTTGTCCGACTACATTCCTCCCCGACGTATCTCGTATATTTCCTCGGATTCTCTCCGGGTTTCGTTTACCTCGGTGGGTTGCCGGAGGTTTTGCACATGCCCAGGCTCGCGACTCCCAGGCCATCCATTGCCGGCGGAAGTGTCGGAATTGCCGGCAGTCAGACAGGAATCTATCCAGTGGACTCCCCCGGAGGATGGAGGCTGATCGGACGAACGCCTCTGCGCATGTTTGATCCCGAAGCAACACCGCCAACTCGCCTGCAACCGGGTGACAGGATGAAATTCTCTCCGATTGACCGCGCGACCTTCGAAGACATACCGCGACCTGCTGAGGCCCGGCTTGCATGACGATTCGGGTTGCAAAGCCGGGGTTCTTCACGACCGTCCAGGACCTTGGACGCTTCGGCTATGCTCACCTCGGCATCTCTCCCGCCGGGGCCGCCGATCCGTTGTCGTTCCGCATTGCCAATCTTCTGGTGGGCAACGATGAGAACGTCCCCGCGCTGGAGATGACGCTGCTCGGGGCAACCCTGGAATTCGAGGAGAGGGCCATCGTCGCGCTCACAGGCGCCAGTTGCGAATGCAAAGCCGGTGCCGCGCAGGTGCCATTCAACGCAGCGTTCGATCTTCCCGCAGGAGCAACCCTGAAATGCGGGAGCATGACGACCGGTGCGCGATGCTACCTCTCTGTCCAAGGTGGATTCGACACTCCGCTGGTCATGGGCAGTGCGTCAACGTTTGTCGCCGGCCACTTTGGAGGGTTCAAGGGGCGCAGATTGCAGAGCGGCGACGTGTTGCATGTTCGGCAGCACGGCTCGTTCCGCGTCCGTTCGCTGCGTCCGGGTGCCCTTGACTCGTTGCGCGCTCCGCGACCGTTCCGTGTGACCAAAGGCTCGCAGCAGGACTGGTTCGGGCCGGAGGCATTCGAGAAATTGTTCTCCAGCGCGTACATCGTCAGCGAGCAGTCGGACCGCTCGGGCCTGCGGCTGAAGGGAGAGGCCATGCGCCCGCGCGAACCATCCGAGCTGCTTACGGACGGCATTCCGCTCGGGGCTATTCAGGTGCCGCAGGATGGCCAGCCGATCATTCTGTTTGTCGATCAGCAGACCACCGGTGGATATCCAAAGATCGCGAATGTGATTGCGGCTGATATCCATCGCGTCGGCCAGCTGCGGCCTCGCGACGAGGTGCGACTCGTCGAAGTTTCCATTGCAGAAGCAGTCCAAGCGATAGGCGAGCAGGAGCGCTGGCTGAAAGGAATCTTTGTTTCGTGATCGGACGATAAGGGTTGTTAAGGTTGAGTGCTCTGGCATAAAAGAGGCGATTCAAGATGACGGATATTTCTATCGATATCAACGCCGACTTGGGCGAGTTCGAAGAGTCGCTGGCCAATGGAACTGACTTCGAGCTGATGAGCTACATTACCTCCGCCAACGTCGCGTGCGGCGGACATGCCGGCAATGAACAATCCATGCGGCAGACGCTGTCCGGCGCTCGCCAGTTGAAGGTCGCAGTCGGGGCGCACCCGGGCTATCCTGATCCGGCCAATTTTGGACGCGTCGAATCGCTGCATTCTCCGCTGGAAATCGAGGGTTTTGTGGGCCAGCAGATCGCGGCGCTGGCGAAGATTGCGGAGTCCCTGGACTTGCGGCTAGTGCACGTGAAGCCGCACGGCGCGCTATATCACGCGGCCAACACGAACCGCGAGGTTGCGCTGGCAATCGGCCGCGCCGTGAAGGCGATCAATCAGCAGCTTGTCATGGTCGGCCAGGCCGGCTCGTCTGTTCTGGAAGTCTGGCATTCGATGGGATTGCGATTCGCTGCCGAAGCCTTCGCTGATCGCGCTTACGAGCCGGACGGCACTCTGCGTAAACGTACTCTTTCCGGGGCGCTGCTTAACGATCCTGCGCTCGCCGCGCAGCAAGCCATTGACATCGCGGTTAGGCACAGGGTTATCGCTAGCGACGGCTCCGAACTAACGGTTGAAGCGAACACCATCTGCATTCACTCCGACACGCCGGGCAGCGTAGCCATTGCACGCGAGGTCAATCAGCGGCTGAAAGCAGCAGGCGCGCGCGTGCAAGGCTTGTCGTGACGGGCCGGGTTGGGAGCGCACGGCTTCGAGGATTATGGTCAAACTTGTTTATTGCATCACCAAGAAGGCGGCCCTGACGGACGAGGAGTTTTTTCGTTACTGGGAAAATGTTCACGGCCCTATCGGGGCGCGGATTCCTCGACTCCGCAAGTTGATACAGAGCCACCGCCTAGCTTGTCTCCGACGAACACATCATCTTGGACGAGCCGAAGCTGGATAAGTAGAAGTCATAAGCTGATCGCTATCGAGTGCGCCTGAGGATGGAAAGCGGAGTCACTGTTCACTTCGAGTAGCCTTTGATTCCGCGTCGGTCTTCGCTTGTTTGAGAATCGCCTTTCGCATGAGGCCAGAGAACGGGCCGACCAAGGTCCAATAGAGGCGAAACTTCCAGAATGCCGCCGATCCGAAGCATTTGACCCTCGTCTCGGTTGAAAGAACTGTACTCCCGGTCGAATCTGCTCGCAGCTTGAAGTTCCACACTGCTTTCGCGAAGCCGGAGGGAGAAAATGCGGCAAAATCCTTCGCGGTGAGTTCCATGCACCGACCACCATCGGGACGCCAGAAGCGCCCCGCGACGCCGGTAACGATCTCTTCGTTGGGAACTTCCGACAAGATCACGAAGCCCGTACCTTGGAGCCGCTGACGCAGGTCACCAGGCACACGATTACGCGGAAGGCGTTTTCCGCTTCTGATTGTCATCAGGACGCGCACCAGCCACAGTTCGCTGAAGTCCGAGCGGAGAAGATACTGGTACACGACCGAAGCTGGGGCGTTGATGCGAGTTTCGTAGGCCGCACTGAAATCGTGATGAGGCAGGAATTCGTCGATTCGCAGGTGGTCTCCGATGCATGGATTTGCCATCGTTTGAAATTCTCTGTCCGAAGCCTAAGGTGCACCACCTGAACGTTGATGCTGAACTAAGAAACCTCGTGATAAGACCGGAATCGTCGCTGATTTCGGAGAGATTTCGTGGTCTGTAACTGATTGAAAATATGGCGGAGAGAGTNNCTCGGCCATCTCTCCGGCGCCGTACGCAGCGATTGCCTTGATTCTAACAGTGCTACGCACTGCCGGCGAACTGCGGATCCCTCCCCTTTGGTTTCGCTCAGGGCGGCGAGCATAACCGAGAACTGGCTGTTGTTGTCAGCTTTCCTCGGGCTTGTGCAACTGCTGGGCCAGGTAGTTCTCGTAGGTCATCTCTTTAATCGCGTGCAGTTGCCCTTCCAGCCAGTCGATGTGATGTTCTTCATCGAGCAGGATCTTCTCCAGCAACTCTCGCGAACCATTGTCGCCGGCGGCCACGCTGGCCTTGACCCCCTCGTTCAGGCGTTTCACGGCCGTGTATTCGAGCTGCAGATCGCTCTCCAGTTGCTGCTTCAGGGTTTGCCCGACATTGATTTTGAAAGTTTCGGTCATGCTGGGAGTGCCATCGAGCAGCAGGATACGCTCCATCAGAATTTCGGCATGGTGCATTTCTTCGATGGATTCCTTGCGGGTTTGCTTGGCCATCCGTTCATAGCCCCAGTTCTCGCACATCTCGGCGTGAAGGAAATACTGGCTGATGGCGGTGAGCTCGGCTTTGAGCACTTCGTTCAGAATGGCAATGATTTTTGCGTCGCCTTTCATAGTTTGCCTCTCTTGGGGATAGTTCTCAGTTCTCGGTTCTCAGTTCTCAGTGAAAAAACTCAACGGTTCTGACTGAGAACTTAGAACCGGGAACTGAGAACTGGATTTACAGTCTGCGACAGAGAATTGTACTAGAAGAAGAAGAGAATCAGGAGCGGGATCCCGAAGCAGCGGCCGAGGCATTGGGCGTTTCTGGCGCTGCCGGAGCGTGGCCGTTGGGTGGCTGGGCGGGCTTGACCTGAGCCGTGCCCTCAACCACGCGGTGATTCAGGCAGTAGAGCGCGAGTTCCAGACGGTCGGCCACTCCCAGCTTGTCGTAGACTTTGCGGAGATAATTCTTGACCACCTGCTCGGTGGTGCCCACCCGGAGGGCAATCTCTTTGTTCTTCATCCCCTGCGTGACGCAGGAGACGATGAGCGACTCTTTGGGGGTGAGCGAAACTTTGGGACGTGACCCTGCCGGACGCAAAGCTTGCGTGCGATAGGCCTGCATCACCCATGCGACCGCGCGGCTTTCAAGCCAAGGTTCACCCTGGGCGACCTTGCGCAGGCAATCCACCAGCATTTCGGGCTCAACTTCGCGCCAAACGATGCCATGGGCGCCGCGCCGGAACAAGTCGAGCGTCATCTCCTGGTCGGGCTCCTGCAGCACGACGACCAAACGGCACGTCGTACTTTGCCGGAGAAGATCGGAAACCGTGTCCGCGGGATTCGGAGCCAGCGCCGCCTCGAAGATCACAATATCAGCGGAAAACTTCTGAATGGCGGCAACGGTCTGATCGAGGCTCTCGGCCTGGCCGACAACCCGTATGTCGTCCTCGAGCGCAAAGATCTTGCGCAGCCCGGCCCGGAAAATGGCCTGGGTATCCGCCACAATCACGCGGAT
>PLHP01000045.1 GCA_003138955.1 Acidobacteriaceae bacterium
TCCTTCGATTGGAAAAGACTACCCAGTGCGGCATACGGCAAGGCCAGAAGATCGCTTCTCTAACTCATTCGGAACCGCCAGAGAAGCCGCATCCGATCCAACCGCGCTGCTCCTTAATAAGTGGCCCCAAAATAAGTGGCCCCAACTCACAGCTCGTGTGGGGGACGGGCCCTCGCGAGCCTGCCCTGAGCGAAGTCGAAGGGTCCCGGCCGAGCGCAGCTTGCCAGCGCCTCAGTGAACCGTCAGCACCGCCGGTGTCGCTGAAACTCCGTTCAGCGAAGCACCAATCGAAGTCGTTCCGGTGCCAGTAGTCGAAATCGCTCCCGCATCGCTGATAATCGCAACCGTTATCTCCGACGAACTCCAAGTCACCTGACTACCCAGGTTCTGGGTTGTTCCATCACTGAACGTCCCCGTCGCTGAGAACCCTTGCGGACTCCCCAACGCGATATCCGCGGATGCGGGCTTGATCGTAATCGAGCTCAGCGTAGCGTCCGTTACCGTCAACGAAGCCACTCCAACCTGCCCCGAAAACGCCGCGATTACGGTCACGGTGCCCGGCGCAACCCCGGCCGCCTGGCCGAATGATCCCGACGCGTCGCTCATGATCGCGACCGACGGATTCGACGACGTCCACAAAACCGAACCCGTTATATTCTGCGTCGTCCCGTCCGTCAGTGTCCCGGTTGCCACCAAGCCAACCGATGTGTTCTCCGCGACGCTGTCGCTGGCAGGCGTTGTAATCGTGATCGCCGTCAACGCTTCGACCGTCAGGCTCGCCGTGCCACTCACCCCGCTCAGTGAGCAGGTGATCGTCACCGGACCACCATCCGATACTCCCGTTACGGTATTTCCGCTGACCGAAGCCACGCTCGTGTTCGAGGACGTACAACTCGCGACCGTTTCGAGACCCTGCTTCGTCCCGTCGCTGAAAGTGCCGACGACCTGCAACGCCAGTGTCGAGCTCTGTGTCGGGGTGCTCGGGGCCAGCCCTGCACTTGCTGCCGTCACCGCAATCGACGAGAGCGTCGCCGAGCTTACATTCAGCGGCGCCGATCCAGTCACTCCTCCAAAGGCGGCGGAGATCGTCGGTGAGCCGACCGCGACCGCTGTCGCAACACCGACGCTCCCAGACGCATTGCTGATGGTCGCGAATGTCGTATTACTGCTCTTCCACATGACATCCTGCGTGATGTTCTGCGTGCTGGCGTCGCTGAAAGTACCAATGGCCGTAAAGGACTGCGCCGTCAGCGGCGCAATCGTCACACTCGAAGGCCCCACCACGATTGAGGAGATGGTCGCCGTAGTTACCACCAGCGTCGCCATTCCGCTCAAGGAACCGACGGTTGCTGTGATGGTTGTCATCCCGTTGCCAACCGCCTGCGCACGCCCGGGACCCGTTGCGATCGTCGCTACCGCCGTGTTCGACGAGGCCCACGTCACCTGAGGAAGCAACGTAATGTTGTGCTTGCTCCCGTCGTTGTAAAAGCCGAAGGCGGTGAACTGGTAACTCGTGCCATTCGCAATCGTGACGGTCGGAGCGCCAGAAAGCACAATCGAGGTCAGCGTCGCCGCCACCACCGTCAGCCCCGTGCTCCCGCTGACCGTGCCGGAGGTCGCCGTGATCGTGGTCGTACCGTTGAGCGTGAGCGCCGTGAGCAACCCGCCCGGGGAGGTAATCGTTGCCGTCGTGGTATTCGACGAACTCCAAGTCACCGTCGAAGTCAGGTTTTGCGTCGACCCATCGCTGTACGTGCCCGTCGCCGTAAATTGCGTGAGGGTGCCGAGCGGGACCGAAGCGTTCGCCGGCGTCACCGCAATCGAATCCAGCGTCGCCGCCGTCACTTTCAGTGTGGCGCTCCCGGTTATGCCGCTCACCGTCGCCGTGATCGTCGTCGTTCCCGGAGTCAAGGCCTTGGCCAATCCGCCCGGGGCAATGGTTGCGTACGTCACATTCGACGAGGCCCACGCCGCCGTCGAAGTCAGAGGCTGGTTGCTACCGTCGCTGTACGTGCCAATCGCCGTGAATTGCTCGGTCAGGCCCGCTGCCACAGACGAAGTCAGCGGCGCTACCGCAATCGACACCAGCGTCGGGACCACCGGCGTCACCTTCAGTGTGGCCGTCCCGACCACCCCGCCCACAGTTGCTGTGATCGTCACCGATCCCGTAGCCACCCCCGTAGCCAATCCGCCAGGCGACGTAATCGTCGCAATCGTTGTATTCGACGAGGTCCACTTCGCCGTCGCCGTCAGATTCTGCGTGCTATTGTTGCTATACGTGCCGGTGGCCGTGAATTGCTGTTGCTGGCCCGCCGCGACCGAAGGTGTCGCCGGCGTCACCGCAATCGAAATGAGGCTCGGTGCGGCGGGAGATGAGCTTCCGCTGCTGCATCCCACCAGCAGCCCTGCGAACACCACTACGAGGCACAACAGAAGGTTTTTCATGGGGAGGGTCTCCACTTAGCAAATCGAGATTCTTGAAAATTTAAGAACTTGATGAAAAACTCTACAACTTGTCATCTCGACTCCGGGGTTTCCAAGCAGGTCGCTTTGGAAGAATTCCCCGCTAGCAGGGCCGAACGCCAAGGCCAGAGAAAGAAGCAGTGAATTATAACAGGAATCGGACGGTTTGAATCCCAGGAACTTGCGGCTTGCTTAGGACTGGCTTAACCAATTGTTTTTCGCGAACGACCCGGCTTCGCGGCCTCCACGGTATTACTGAACCCAGCCGATGTCATGAGCACCACCTTCGCACGAGGCCGGCACAAACAGACGCTTCCCGGCCCATTAGTAGGCGGCCCATCCACCAGTTACGGGAGTATCTGAAGTAACCTTGCCGTCACCTCGCTCATCGCGCAAACTTCTTTTGATGCAGTTTTCCCGTGCCCATCTCGCCATCGCAGCGGGCTCCGCTGGCCTGCTCGTGCTGGCGTTCCTCGGCTATCTGTACTGGCTCAGCAACCAGCCGCCGGTTCTGGCGCGCTCGGAGGAACGCGACCCGCTCACCCAGATGCCGATCAGCATCACCATGAATCCGTTTCGCGATCGCACCATCGAACGCACCGCCAATCGCTTTATCTCCGAGATGCGCGACGGCAATTGCCGCAAACTTCTCGCCCCATGGGAAAAGGATTACCGCAAGAAACGCGCCGACTTCCTTTGTAACTCAGAAGTCCAGCACCCGTTGATTTCGTGGAACCTGGTGGAATGGGAAGACGCGCCGCCGCTCGTGATTCTGCACTACAAAGGCCAGCGTTACAGCGGCCCCAGCCGGGACGCAACCTACAAGGATCTGTTCTCAGTGACCGAAGAAAAAAAAGATTCCGGCTGGACGATTACGAAGTACGACGCGTTCTACTGACTTAGTCTTGGAACCCGTCGGCACACTTTGCGTCTCAGAAGTAAAGCGCCTTTCCTGACGACTAACGACTGACGACTAACGACTGACGACCTGCTAAACTTTCCGCATGAAAGCACTCGTCATCACTCGTTTCGGCGGTCCCGAGGTTCTCGAATTGCAGCAGGTTCCCGACGCGCATCCCGCGCCGGAGCAGCTATTGGTCAAAGTCGAAGCGGGCGGCTTAAACTTTGCCGATCTGCTCACCGCGCGCGGCGGATACGCCGGCACTCCCAAGCCGCCGCTCACGGCCGGCCGCGAATTCGCGGGCATCGAAGAACCGAGCGGACGCCGCGTCATGGGCTACACGCAGTGGGCCGCCTTCGCAGAAAAAACCGTGGCACAGCGCAACTTACTCTGGCCCGTGCCGGACAATTGGACCGCCGAACAGGGAGCCGCTTTCCCCGTAAATTTCTTCACCGCCTACTTCGCCTACTGGAAGGCTGGTTTGCTAGTCCAGCCCAACGACCAGCCCAACGTCCAGCCCGTCGTCGCGCGCGTCCTGATTCATGCCGTCGCCGGCGGAGTCGGCACCGCGGCCGTACAAATCGGAAAACTTCTCGGCATCGAAATGTACGGAACGTCTTCTTCCGACGACAAACTGGCGCGAGTGCGCGAACTCGGCCTGCAACACGGCATCAACTACAAGCAGCGCGATTATGTCGAGGCGATCAAGGATCTGACGGGCGGCGTAGGCATCGACGCGGTTTTCGAAATGCTCGGCGGCGAGCACGTGGCGAAGAGCGTCAAGTGCGTCCGCGACTTCGGACGCGTCATCGTCTACGGCGCCGCCACCGGCGAAACCCCGCAACTCGACACCCGCCTGCTCTACGCGAAAGGCGCAAGCGTCCACGGACTCTGGCTGTCCTATCTGAGCGCGAACCGCCCGCTCATGGAATCCGCGTGGAAGCAGCTTTCCGAATGGCTGGCCGCCGGCAAACTCCATCCCGTGATCGGAAAAGTTTTCCCGCTGGAGCAGGCGCGTGAGGCCTACACGCTGATGCAGGAAGGCAAGAATTACGGCAAGATTGTGCTGAAGATCAGTTAGCGGCTGCAGCTTGTACAACTCCCTTAAGAACTTGTCATCCCGAACGAAGCGACGGATCTGCAGTTCCTCAATAAGGCCCAAACTCCAGACAAAACATCCATACCCTGTTACTCGCCAACATTGCGCCTTTTGTTGCTAACGCGGCCAGCGCTCACACGTCCAACGACCATGCAACAAAAATGGTTCGCAAAGAAAAAACAAATCGGGAACTTACTCAAACCGAGATTCGTATCCTGTAGCGAACCAACGTGGGGTGGACGAAACAAACTTCGATCCACTTAAAAGAATTTTCAGGGTGACGGGACTGGCTCACGCGTGGTTTTGGCGGCCCTGCGTGAGCACAGTCCGGGCAAAGAGAACGAGTTTGAGGCCCGCGTCTTTTTGCGTCACCCTGACACGCGCATTGTAGGACTTTGCTGGAAAAAGGCAAGCCCTCAGTCGAGCGCCCTCGAACCATCACCAGCCGCCCCTAACGTCCCGGCCAGGAACCGGGTAGAAAGTGAAGGAGCAAATGAAACTGAACACTCTGGCAAAGACTGTGGTGCTCGGGCTGGCCGTACTGCTCGCAACGAGTGCTTTCGCAAGTGACAAGGGGTCGCTGCAGGTGCGGGAGGCGATCGAAGTCAACGGCCAGCGTCTCGCCCCCGGTGATTACCAAGTGCGCTGGGACGGAACGGGATCGAACGTCGAGGTAAGCATCATGCAGGGCAAGAAGGAAGTGGCGAAGACCACGGCGAAAGTCGTCGCCCTCTCCAAAGCCTACGACTACGACGCGGCGGTCGTGGACCACGCCAGCGGCAAGGCAACGGTTTCCGAAGTACGCTTCGCCGGTAAGAAGTACGCCCTAGCCCTCGGCGCCGCCGAGAAAGCCGAAATGAATGCAGGCTCAACCAAGTAACTTACTAACTCCTGGAAGGAAAGTAAGCAGGGAGCACTTCGGTGCTCCCCTTTTGTTTTTCGTTCTAACTATTATCGGTCCCGTCACTTCGCCGGCCCAATCGGGGTGTCTTGGTCCACATAGGCGGCCAGCGGAGTTCCAGCCTTGATGTCAACGTTCTTCCCGTGCTTGATGAGTCCAATCGGTCCGAATAGCACCGTCAAAGCAACCGTCGTGCCTTCTTTTCCCTCGCCTTCCTTGCCCTTGCTTCCGCGAAGTCTCACTCGCTCGTCGCCGGCCTTCAGGTGTTCCAGGCGCATGTTCAGTTCACCGGCCTTTCCCATCATTCCGGCTTTCTTAGCGTTGGTAACCGTTCCCGTCGCTTTCGCTCCAGCCTTAACCACCACCACATCGCCCACTTTCAGGTCTTCGTCAAGGATCAAATTGACCGGGTCGCCTTCGGCGGCGGTTTTCGAACTTAAATCGTCGGCGAATTTCAGCTTAACGTCGGTGCCTTCCTTCAGAATCAACCTGACGGCAGGCACATCTGGCACGGCTGGCGCGGCAGGCGCAACTGGTGAGACTGGCGCGGCAGGTGCAACTGCGGCAGGTGCGTCTTGGCCGAACGCGAGCGCCTGCGAAAAACTCAGAAGGAATAAGAGGAGTACTGCACTTGATAACCTCATGGCATTGCGTCCTTTCGTGGGTAAGCGAGGGCGAGCGCTTGCCGCGCGCCTTCTGCAAACATTCATCAAACTTTGAACGGTTCGAACAGAGCCCGGGACTCGAGCCTGAATAACGAGGAAGATCTTTTCTTAAGGGGCTCACGCCATTGTCGGACTGGGGCGAGAGTTTGTCAAGGAAAGGCGTAGAATGCCTTTAGCCACGAAATACCACGGGAGGATTTCGTGCTCCCTCCTAATAACTCAATCATAACTGCTGCCGTCAGTACTTAGGCATCTTCGGATCAATCCGGTCCGCCCAAGCTAAGATGCCGCCGGTCAGGTTATAGACCTTTGTAAATCCGGCGCGGCGCAGAAAGTTAACCGCTTTCGCGCTGCGTCCGCCCATCTTACAATGGGCCACGATCTCGCGGCTGGTATCGAGTTCGTTCACGCGCTTCGGTAAGTCGCCTAACGGGATGAGATATCCATTCAGGTTGCAGATCTGGTATTCGTGTGGCTCACGCACGTCGAGAATAAATACGTCGGCCTTCGCGTCTAACTTCTTCTTTAACTCCTCCACCGACATTACCGGCACGTCGTTTCCAGCGGGCTCTTCCTGACCGCGGATACCGCAGAACTGATCGTAGTCAATCAGTTCGGTGATCGTCCGGTGGGTGCCGCAGACGGGGCAATCGGGATTCTTGCGCAGCTTCAGCTCGCGGAACTTCATGCCGAGCGCATCGACCAGCAACAATCGTCCGGCGAGCGAATCGCCTTGCCCCAGAATCAGCTTGATGGTCTCGGTCGCCTGGATCACGCCGATCAGCCCGGGCAGAATGCCGAGCACTCCGCCTTCGGCGCAGGAAGGCACCAGACCGGGCGGTGGCGGCTCGGGATAGAGACAGCGATAACATGGTCCCTCTTCGGTCGCGAACACGCTCGCCTGCCCTTCAAAACGAAAAATGGAACCGTACACATTGGGCTTGCCGGTGAGCACGCAAGCGTCGTTGACCAGGTAGCGCGTGGGAAAATTGTCGGTGCCGTCGGCGACGATGTCGAACTGGCGAAATAACTCCAGCGCGTTGGCGCTGGTCAGTTTCGTGTCGAACATCCGCAGGTTCAGAAACGGATTGAGCGCCTTCAGTTTGTCGGCAGCGGAGTCGAGCTTCTTGCGGCCAACGTCGTTGGTGGTGTGAATGATCTGGCGCTGCAGGTTGGTGTAGTCCACGACGTCGAAGTCCACAATGCCGAGCGTGCCGACGCCCGCGGCCCCGAGATAAAGTGCAAGCGGCGAACCGAGTCCGCCCGCTCCAATACACAGGACTTTCGCGGCCTTCAGCTTCTGCTGCCCCTCCATGCCCACCTCGGGCATGAT
>PLHP01000252.1 GCA_003138955.1 Acidobacteriaceae bacterium
GAACCCAACGACGAAGCCTGCCTCGCCCGCATCCGCTCGCTCATCGAAAAGTGGGGATACCGGCGCCAGTCGCTCTGGGATCGCAAACAGCCCGTAGACCCGGCAATGTCGGCCGAAGAAATCTACGGCGTCTACGATGCCTCGCCCGCGCGCCCCTACGACATGAAAGAAATTCTTGCGCGCATCGTGGATGAAAGCCGTTTCGACGAGTACAAGCCCGAGTACGGCAAGACGCTGATCTGTGGCTACGCTCGCATAGGAGGCTTCGCCGTGGGCATCGTCGCCAACCAGAAACTGCACGCGCAGCAGATCGACCACGAAGGCCACAAACGCGTCGAGTTTGGTGGCGTCATCTACACCGAGTCCGCGGAGAAAGCCGCCCGCTTCATCATGGACTGCAACCAGGACCTGATCCCGCTCGTCTTTTTCCACGACGTCAACGGCTTCATGGTGGGACGCGATGCCGAGTGGAGCGGCATCATCAAGGCGGGAGCAAAAATGGTGAACGCGGTGTCGAACTCCGTCGTGCCCAAGATTGCGGTGATCGTCGGCGGTTCTTTTGGCGCCGGACACTACGCCATGTGCGGCAAAGCCTTCGATCCCCGTTTCGTCTTCGCCTGGCCCACCGCGAAATACGCGGTNNGAAATCAAAGTGAAGCAACTGGAGCGCAGCGGCAAGAAGTTGAGCGAAGAAGAAAGAAAAGAACTTTTTGATTCAACGAAGAAAACATACGAAGAGCAAACAGATCCCCGCTATGGTGCTGCGCGGCTCTGGATCGATAAAATCATCGATCCCATGGAAACGCGGCAGGCGATTACGCAGGCGTTAGAGGCGGCGTCGCTGAACCCGGATGTGCCGGAGTTTAAGGTGGGGGTTCTGCAAACGTAATTCTATTTCCGCGGATTCGCGCGGGCGAAAGCAGGTCCTCCGCTTCGCTCAGGATGACAAGATGATTTACCAAGTGCTAAATGCTAAGTGCTAAATGCCAGCTGCTGATTCCATCAAGCTAATCGAATGCCCACGCGATGCCTGGCAAGGCCTCAAGGGGCAGATTCCTGCCGATCTTAAGACCAACTATCTCCAGGCATTGATCTCCGCCGGCTTCAAGCACATTGACGCCGTCAGCTTTGTCTCGCCCAACGCTGTCCCACAGATGGCCGACTCCGAAGAGGTTCTGAAAGAACTCGATCCGCCCGACGACGTGGAAATCATCGGCATCGTGGTCAACGAAAAAGGTGCGCAGCGAGCGATCGCGACCGAGGCCGTGCGGACCCTGGGTTTTCCGTATTCCATCTCGCCCACATTTCTGCAGAACAATCAACGGCAGACTTTGGAGGACGCTATCGAGGAACTGGAAAAGATCGAGAAGAAGGCCGACGAGGCCGGACTCGAAACCGTTGTGTACATCTCGATGGCCTTCGGCAATCCCTACGGCGATGGCTGGAGCGTAGATGAGGTCGTCGAAGCCGTGGGCTTGCTCGAGTTGCAGGAGATTCGCATGATCTCCCTCGCCGATACTGTAGGCGTGGCGCCGCCCGAGAAAATTCAGGAGGTCGTCTCCGCCGTAATGGCCGAATACGGTTATCTCG
Source organism: Acidobacteriaceae bacterium (assembly GCA_003138955.1). Classification (GTDB taxonomy): domain Bacteria; phylum Acidobacteriota; class Terriglobia; order Terriglobales; family Acidobacteriaceae; genus Acidiflorens. The sequence goes on from PLHP01000252.1 coordinate 1,591, forward strand.
AAATCGGAGTCCACTTGCACAGCCGCCCCGACCAGGCCGCCGCCAAAATCATCGCAGCCTATGAGGCCGGCTGTCGCCGCTTCGATTCCGCCATCGGCGGTCTCGGCGGATGTCCCTTCGCGCAGGATGAATTGGTCGGGAATATTTCGACAGAAACCGTAATCGAAGCCCTGCGCAAACGTGGCGCGCAATTGCCCGTGCTGAAGCCATTGGACGCATTGCTGAGAGCAACGGCCGAGATCGGCGCGAGGTACAGGAAATCCATCGTGGAAAGGCGCTGATGTTCCACACGAACTTGTCATCCTGAGCGAAGCGAAGGACCTGCTTTCGCCCGCGCCACCAGTTGCTCAACGCGCGCAATCCGCAAAGCGTTCTCCGAAACCGACCAAATTCCCTGTGACATGCCGCGCAACAAACTCCCGGCAGAATTGTCATGCTGAGCGAAGCACCTGCGGTCCCATGCGCAATTTCTACGTTTACATCCTGTCCAGCAAATCGCGAGTGCTTTACACTGGCATCACCGACAACATTTATCGCCGCACGTGGGAGCACAAAAACGATGTCAATCCCGGGTTCACCCGAGATTACAGAGTTCATCGTCTCGTTTACTATGAAACGTTCAAGTACGTGAAGAATGCCATTGCCCGCGAAAAAACTATCAAGGGCTGGCTGCGGAGCAAGAAGGTTGCGCTCATCCGGTCAACAGATCCAACATGGGAAGACCTGAGTGAATCGTGGTTCGACGGAAAGCAGGTCCTTCGCTTCGCTCAGGATGACAAATTCTTTATTCAGGACGAACAATTAAAGAGCAGTGCCCGAACCCCCGTTCCAGGCTCACGCATGAAGTACAAAACGCTCCAACTCGAGTTCGACTCTGGCGTCGCCACCCTCACCCTCAACCGCCCGGAAAAGCGCAACGCCGTCAGTTACGAACTCATTGACGATCTGATCCGTGCTCTGGAGGAAGTGAGAAATTCCTCCGCCGGCATCCTGATCTTGACCGGGGCAGGGAAGGCTTTCTGCTCCGGGCTGGACCTCGACACTCTGAAGTCGCTGATCGGCCGTACGCGGGAACAAAATCTCGAAGACTCGCGAACCATGGTCAGCCTGTTCCGTTCGCTCTATGAATTTCCCAAACCGACGATTGCTGCGGTCAACGGAGCGGCCATCGCCGGCGGCACCGGTCTCGCCCTGCTCTGCGATTTCACGCTCGCCGTGCCGGAAGCCAAGTTTGGCTACACCGAGGTCCGGATCGGATTCGTGCCCGCCATCGTCGCAACTTTTCTGCTACGCCAGGTCGGCGAAAAAATCGCTCGCGACTTGCTGCTTACCGGCCGCATCTTTGACGCGGCGGAAGCCCTGAAAATGGGCCTAATCAATGAAATCGTTGCTCCGGAAAAGTTGCTTGACCGTGCCCGCGAACTCGCCGCGCAGTTGGCGGAGGGCAGTCCACTCTCGCTTTTCTGTACCAAGCGCCTGCTCACCGATCACGCGCGCGCCGAGCTCGATGCGCAAATTGAAGCCGCCATCCGCGAAAATGCCGGCATCCGCGAAAGCGCCGATTTCCGCGAAGGAATCACGTCGTTCCTGGAGAAGCGCAAGCCAAAGTGGACGGGCCGATGAGCCGGCTCCATACATCGATGCCTGTCAATGTAAAACGGGCGGCGACCGTGAATGAAAGTCGCATCCGCGTGCGCTACGCCGAAACCGACCAGATGGGCGTCGTCTATCACGCCAATCATTTCATTTGGTTCGAAGTGGGACGTGTGGAACTCCTCCGCCAGTTCGGCTTCAACTATAAGAATATGGAGCGCGAAGACGGCTGCTTCATCGCAGTTGTCGACGCCCACTGCCGCTACATGGCTCCCGTGCACTATGATGACGAGGTGATCGTGCGCACGTACCTGAAACATGTGCGGGAGAAAGTGATCCGCTTCGGATACGAACTGCGACGGGCGGAAACAGGCGAGTTGCTGGCCGAAGGCGAAACCACGCACATCGTCGCCGATTCGACAATGAAACCCCGTGCGCTGCCGGAGAAGTATCTGAAGGTGTTCCGGGCCGCGGTGTGCAGCCCCTAGAGCGGCATCTGATTTCGAGAACTTGCGGCATCGCTAAAGCGATGCCCTGATACGAAACACGACGGCCCGATAAATGAACAACAACTGCGAACGAACAACAACTGAGAACTGAGAACCGGGAACTGAGAACTACACTTGAAAGCTCTGCACATCAACGGAAACGATCTTACGCTTGAAGCCGTGCGCGAAGTGGCGCAGAGCGGCGCGCGCCGACCCGCCCTGCTCGATCCCGACGCACGCGATGCCGTCAACCGCGCCCGCGCCGTCGTCGACGCGCTCGTCGCCAATAAGAAAATTTCTTATGCGATCACGACTGGCGTTGGCAAGCTGAGCGATGTGCACATCGCCGGCGATCAGCTCCGCGAGCTGCAAGTCAACCTCGTGCGCTCGCACGCTGTCGGGGTGGGCGAACCTCTTTCGATTGCCGACACACGCGCCATGATGCTGCTGCGCGCCAACTCGCTCGCGAAAGGCAACTCGGGCGTTCGCGCCATCACCATCGACACCATTTGCGAGATGCTCAATCGCGGTGTGACGCCGAGGGTGCCATCGCAGGGCAGCGTAGGAGCGAGCGGAGATCTTGCGCCGCTGGCACACCTGGCCCTGGCAATGATTGGTGAAGGCGAATGTTTTGACGAAAAAGGTGAGCGTATCGCCAGTGCCGAAGCGTTGAAGCGCGCACAAATCAAACCGCTGGTGCTCGGAGCGAAAGAAGCGGTATCGCTCATCAATGGCACACAAGCTATGCTCGCCATCGGCGCCCTCATGCTGCTTGAGGCGGAGACGCTGGTCGACACAGCCGACGTCATCGGCGCGATGGCGTGCGATGCCCTCAAGGGAACCAACGTCGCTTTCGACGAGCGCATTCAAAAGGCTCGACCCCATCCCGGACAAATCAGGACCGCCGCGAACCTGCGCCGTCTGCTCGAACAGAGTGAGATCCGCGATTCGCATCGCGACTGCGGCCGCGTGCAGGATTCCTATTCGTTGCGTTGCATCCCGCAGGTGCATGGCGCGGTGCGTGACACGCTCGCCCATTGCCGCACGGTGTTTGAGACCGAGGCGAATTCGGCCGTCGATAACCCGCTGGTGTTCGTGAAAAATCCGAAGGCAGCGGATGGCGACGGCGAAGGCGACGTCATCTCCGGCGGAAACTTTCACGGCGAGCCGCTTGCGTTCGCGCTCGACTTTCTGGCGATTGCGTTGAGCGCGCTGGCCGGCATCAGCGAGCGCCGACTGGAGCGCATGGTGAACCCCGCGCTCAGTGAAGGGCTGCCACCATTTCTCGCCCCGGGTGCGGGAATGAACTCGGGCTTCATGATGGCGCAAGTGACCGCCGCCGCGCTGGTGAGTGAGAACAAAGTGCTGGCGCATCCCGCGTCGGTCGATTCGATTACGACCTCGGGGAATAAAGAAGACTACGTCTCCATGGGCATGATCGCGGCTAACAAGCTGAAGAAGGTGGTGGAGAACACGCGCAACACGCTGGCCATCGAGGCCATGGCGGCGGCACAGGCGATTGATTTCCTCGCGCCGCTAAAGACTTCCAAGCCTTTGCAGCAGGCGCACGCGGCGATCCGCGCGGTGTGTGCGACCATGGACAGGGACCGCGTGATGTA
>PLHP01000027.1:0-6076 GCA_003138955.1 Acidobacteriaceae bacterium
GGGCTTTGGGCGAGCATCGCGCTATGTACCCGTCCATGGATTTCTCCGCCCAGTATGCGCGACTTTCCACCATCAATAACTGGAACGATTACTACCGGAAATTTCAGCCGGACAATGCCACGATCGGCCTTGCCCTCCGGATTCCGCTATTCAACGCCACCCAGCGCGCCCGGGCCGACGCGGCCAAGGCTGAAGCCCTGAAGGCGAAGAAGCAAGCGGACGCCGCTCGCGACCAGGTGGCGGAGGAAACGCTAAGACTGCAGCGCGCCGCCGAGCAACTCGAGGCCGCCCGCGAAGTGGCGCAGTTGGAATATCAATTGGCACAGTCGGGCCTGGACGCGGCCCAAACCAGGATCGACGCCAAGACGGGCACCTTGCACGAATTGGCCGATGCGCGTGTGCAAGCAGCCGAACGCTATCTGCTCTTCCAGGATGCCGATTTTGAATACCAGCGTGCCCGCATGAACCTGCTGCGCGCCACCGGAGATTTGGAGAAATGGGCGCTGCCAGCCACCGCCTCAACCAACCCGGCTGCAAAATGACGCATACAACACCCCCCATCCAGCCGCTGCCCGATTCTCGCGTCTTAATGCGCCAAAGCGACGTTCGGCGCGGTTCTTTTGCGGATTAAGCTTCGCTAAGGCACACTGAGACAAAGGGTTCCACGCTTTTAGTCCGGTCAGACACGTACCTGAATGGTAGCGTCGCCCGGGGTGTGTGCACACGTAAGGGTGCTAAAATAGAGACTCCCAATATGCCATTAAAAACACTGTTCCTGAATCCGCCTTCGTTTGAGAATTTCGATGGGGGCGCAGGCTCGCGCTGGCCCGCGACGCGTGAAATCGAATCGTACTGGTATCCGGTCTGGCTCGCCTATCCGACCGGAATGCTCGAGGGCGCTCGCCTGCTCGACGCCCCGCCTCACCACATCACGGCGGAAGAAACGATCCGCACTTGCAAAGACTACGAATTGCTCGTGCTGTTTACCAGCACACCGGGGTTCGCCGGCGACGTTCGCATAGCCGAGGCCATCAAAGACAGCAATCCTCACATCAAAATCGCCTTCGTCGGACCCCACGTCAGCGTGCTGCCCGAAAAGTCTTTGATGGAAGCGAGAGTGATCGACATAGCCTGCCGCAAGGAATTCGACTACTCCATCGTCGAATACGCCCAAGGCAAACCAATCGAAGACATTCTCGGCGTTTCCTATCGTAAGAATGGACACGTGGTGCATAATCCCGACCGGCCGACAATCCAGGATCTGGACTCCCTGCCGCACGTGACCGACGTTTACCGGCGCGACCTGGATGTCCGCCGCTACAACGTGCCCTTCCTGCTGAACCCGTTCGTATCGCTGTATACCACGCGCGGATGCCCGGCGCAGTGCACCTTCTGCCTCTGGCCGCAGACGCTCAGCGGACACCCCTGGCGCAAACGCTCCACCGACGACGTGGCGCGTGAAATGGCCAAGGCAAAAGATTACTGGCCGTACGTGAAGGAATTTTTCTTCGACGACGATACCTTCAACCTGCAAAAGGCTCGCACCATCGAATTGTGCGCCAAGTTGAAACCGCTGGGTCTGACCTGGTCGTGCACGTCGCGAGTCACCACCGACTTCGAAACGCTCAAGGCCATGAAAGACGCGGGATGCCGGCTCCTGATCGTGGGCTACGAATCGGGTGATCAGCAAATTCTGAAGAACATCAAGAAAGGCGCAACCATCGAGCGTGCCCGCCAGTTCACCAAGGATTGCCACAAGCTGGGACTGGTGATCCACGGGGATTTCATCATGGGCCTGCCGGGAGAATCGCACGAGACCATCAAGAACACGATTAAATTCGCCAAGGAACTCGACGTAGAGACGATTCAGGTTTCAGTGGCGCATGCTTTCCCTGGAACCGAGCTGCATGAATTCGCGATAAAGAATGGCTTCATGACCAGCGACACAAAAATGGTGGACGACCTCGGGCACCAGATGGTGCAGATCGAGTATCCAGGTCTGCCCGCAACGGAAATTCTCGCGGCAGTTCATGACTTCTACGATGCCTATTATTTCCGTCCCAAGGCTGCCTACCGCATCTTGAGGAAAGCGATGTTCGACAACTCCGAACGCAAGCGCTTGTACAAGGAAGCGCGAACCTTCCTGAAACTGCGCGCCCAGCGCCACAAGTGGGTCAAGGAAAACCGCAAGGAAGAAGCCCCTGCCCCGGAACCGGCCAAAGCCTAACAGGCTGCGCAAGAAAAGGGGTCTTACACTCGATTTTGGGTGGCGCAGCGGTTCACCGCTGCGATAACTGGTTTATGTTCGTCGACGGCTTTAGCCGCTGAGGGCACGACTCCTGCTCCGACCGCAGCCTGCGGGGCTGGAGTTGCATCGCCGGAGTTGGATCTAATTGACCTTTCGAAAATACCTCGTCCTGGCAGGAATCACCGTATGCGCCACTGCGGGTGACTCCCTGCTGGCGCGCGGCATGAAACAACTCGGCAATATAAATGTCTCGCTGCACAACCTTTCCGCCCTGCTGCTGGCCATCCTCAATCCCTGGGTAACTGCGGGAATCCTGTTCCTGCTGGCGTTTTTCGCTTGCTACATTTCCGCGCTTTCGTGGGCTGACCTCACCTACGTCCTGCCTGCTACATCGCTCGGATATGTGCTCGTTGCTCTGATTGCTCGCTTCGGTTTTCATGAAGTAATCTCGCCGACGCGCTGGCTGGGCATTGCGCTGATCGCTGCGGGCGTGGGCTTCGTGGCCGCCGGCCCGTCGGTCACTCCCAGTCGCCAACACCTCGATTCCCGCGGACCTTCCCGCGACGCTCTCTCTCCGCAGGTGAAGCTATGAAAGACATCTACGCCTGGGCGGCGATTGGTCTCATCGTTCTGACCTCGACTACCGGGGACGTGCTGCTCTCCTACTCCATGAAACAAGTCGGCGACGTCGGTGAACTCTGGAAGCGGCGCGGGGCGCTGGCGGTGCTTGGGCGCGTGCTTCGAACGCCCACGTTTGCTCTCGGCCTGATGGCGATGGCGATCGCGTTCTACAGCCTGCTCTTTGGCCTTTCGTGGGGTAATCTAAGTTTGGTCGTGCCCGCTTCCGCCTCGCTCACCTTTGTGGCGAACGCGGTAGCCGCACGCATTTTCCTGCACGAGCGCGTGGGGCGCCGGCGTTGGCTTGCGGCATTGCTGGTAGCGGGTGGCGTGGTGCTGATGGCGGTCTGAATGTTCCTAACCGAATAAATCGACGCTGATCACCAGCGGCTGTGATGCCACGATCCGATCCGGGCCAGGGAAGGCAGCCTGGTCCGGTTCCGAACTTTCTTCCGAATTTTCTTTCGAACTTTCTCCCGAACTTGCTCCCGAACTTGCTCCCGAACTTTCTCTCGAACTTTCTCCCGAACTCTTCGCAGGCAGTATTGTCCCCAGAAAAGGAAACCGCTCGCTCAACATCGCCGCCTGAAGTTTTCCCTCCTCCAGTTGTTTTCTGAAGGACTCCGCATTTTTCTCGCGGCGGGCAGCCTTGAGCTTATTCATGACCGCCTCCAACCTCGCCAACTCCTTGACCAGGTCCGCCAGCATGTGTTTTCCGCCAGCACTCAAGTGGACGAACTCCATGCCGGCTCCGAAGCGGTTCCGAAGCGCCCTCACCTCACCCACGGCTCGGAACGAAGCCGTGTTGACGTGCACGACGATCTCAGTTCGCACGCCGAAATCAATGGGCAGAGTGGTATCGACGCAGCACCCGCCGAGGCTCAGATCGAGTATCTTCCCCGGAACGAAGATGCCGTCTGATGGGAGGCGGCTAATCCTCGCCTCACCACCGCATTTGAATCGCGCGCGGCGGCGGCGATCTTCTTCTGCCCTATTGCGTTCAGGCATATTGATAAGATCGTGTGCCGAGCTAGGTTTCTTTAGCAGGCTGCGGAAAAACTCGACGTTGCACTTGACTTTGGGTGGCGCAGCGCTTCAGCGCTGCGGTAACTGCATTGCTTTGAGTGCGGCTTTAGCCGCTGCGGTTACAGTTTCCGATCGCGAAAGTTTTTTCGCAACCTCTGAGCGGCATCAACGTAACAAAGGATTGGAAACCGAAGTAATTAAGTAAATCTTATCCAAACAGCCTCATCAAACCACTCGGAGCCAGATCGGGGACGAGAAAGCTGGCGCCCGTGCCGCCGACAAACCGCGTCAGCGCTTCCGCCGCCAGATAGCCACTGCGAACCGCGCCCTCCATGGTGGCGGGCCAGCCGGTCGCGGTCCAATCGCCGGCCAGAAAGACTCGCGGCCATGCGGTCTCCGGCTTGGGCCGATGCTGGTCCATTCCCGGGCGCGGTGAATATGTCGCATGCACTTCCTTGATTACGGTCGATTTCAGCAGTTTCGCATCGCGTGCACCGGGGAAGAACTCTTGCGCTTCCTTCACCGCCATGTCGACGATCTCCGGCTTCGACTTTTCAACCAGGCTCCGGGAGCAGCTTACGACCAGCTCAATGTAGCTGCCGTTCTCGCTGGATTCGTTGTTGCGAGATTCGTTGTTGCGAGATTCAATGAGCCGCGATTTGTGAAACATCCACTGGATGGTGCGGTCGAGCAGAACAGCGTGATCGAGCTCGCTGATTTGGCGATCGAACCAGAGATGGATGCCGGTGATCGGCGACGTCGAGAACTGGCCCAGTGCCGCAGCCAGCGGCGCAGCGGACTGAGTCTTAGGCAACATACGCCCCAGGACATCAAAAGGAACCGCCAGCACCAGATAGTCGAATTTCTGTTCCTGTCCGTTTGTCGTCACATTTACCTGGGAGCCTTGGGCTCGAAACGACTCCACGCCCGCGCGAAACTGGATCTCTCCACCACGCGCGCGGATGTAGTCGCCAGTTGTGTTGTACAAGTCGGTGAGCGGCACGCTTGGAATTCCCATGCGCCCGGCAGCGGCCGACTTAAGAAACGACTCGCGCACCACCTGCGCCGCATAGGGAACGGAGACCCGATCGAGATCTTCGTTCAAGGCGCTGACCAGAATTGTCTTCCAGAAACGCTCGATCGCTTGCCCGGTTTGCCCGTGACGTTTGAGCCAGTCGAGGAACGGCTCACCACGATCCGCCGGAATACCAGGAGCGAGCGCCGCCATGGCGCGGCCGATTGCCATCTTGTCGCGAAAATTCAAACAGTCGGCCCGGAGAAATGCCGGCGCGGTATGCAGCGGAGCGGGGAGGCCTGACGGGGCGATCACGGATGCGCGCCCTCCCGGCTCGAGGAAGGTCAGCTTTTCATACCAGCGAATCTTGTCTTGTACTCCCGCGCGCCGGTAGAAATCGAGCAGGTTGGTGCAGCAACCGAGCAACACATGCTGGCAATTGTCGACAGTTTCGCCGGTGCCGGGATGCTGATAAGAAGAGGCACGCCCGCCAAGATATGGCCGGCGCTCAAAGAGCGACACGCGAAAACCCGCTTCGGCCAAGGCGCATCCAGCGGCGAGCCCTGCCAACCCGCCTCCGGCGATAGCGACTGTGGGAGGATGTGTCGTATCAGGATAGATCGACTTAGAAACGCTCGACTTAAAATCGTTCGAGGGCGGCATCACACCAGTCGCTTCAGAATTCCTTTTCCGAGGACAGTGAGCTTTTCGGGGACGGTTAATCGGACGCGCTCACTGAAAACGTCGTACTGCTTCGAAGCCATCTTTTCGAGCAGGCGGCGATAGATGGTAATGAGAACCCACAGGGCGGGCTGACTATCTTCATGCACCAGCGGGATCAGCTCTTCTCCGGCGCTGTAGCACTCGCGAGCGCGGTCGGCCTCCATCGCCAGCAGCGGACGGATGCGGGCAACATCAACCTGTGGCGCGGCCAGATCGGCAGCCGAGAGCCCGCACTGCGCCAGATCCTCTTGCGGAAGATAAACCCGCCCCATGCCCGCGTCTTCTTTGACGTCGCGAATAATATTCGTAAGCTGAAATGCCAGCCCGCAGCGTTCGGCAAGCGGCTCCGCGGCAGGATCGCTATACCCAAAAATCCTGATGCACACTAATCCAACCACCGATGCCACACCGTAGCAATACTGGCGCAACTCTTCAAAAGTCTGGTA
>PLHP01000027.1:6094-11301 GCA_003138955.1 Acidobacteriaceae bacterium
GTCAGCGCCAGCAGCACCGGATCATCCGTCGGCTGTGCCGCCAAAGCCCGGTGGACTTTATCCAGCCATTCCGCCAGCTTGTTGTGACGATCCTCGGCGCTTAGCGTGTTGTCGTCAGCGATGTCGTCGCACCGCCGCATGTAGGCGTACACCGCGCTCAACGCATTACGTTTCCGCCGTGGAAGCACCACAAACCCGTAGTAGAAATTCTTGGCCGCGGAGCGGGCGATACTCCGGCAAACGGAGTACGCCATATCGAGCTGTGAAGCCGTAGGCGCAAACTGCACGGGCGCATTTCCCACGGCGCTGCTCATCGTTCCTTCTCTCGCGGCCCCAGCAGCTTCCCCAGCGCGGCGCGAGCCACCAAGGCCAGCTTCCGGGCTTTCGAGATTGCGGGACGCCTGCCGAGCACAGCGAAGTCTTGGCGCTCGATGGCGTTCAGAATTTCCTGCCCGCCGCGGCTGAAGAGTTCGATGTCGGTAGCCANNGACTTCAAACTTCATCATCTCGCAGAACGCGGAAGTGTTTTCGCCGTCGCGTATTACTGCTTCGCTCACGCCGAAGCGGCGCAGGTCTTCGAGGGGAAGATAAATTCGTCCCTTGGCAAAGTCCGCGCTCACGTCTTGCCAGAAGTTCGCGAGCTGCAACGCGGTGCAGGTGTAATCGGAAAGCTGTTGGCGCTCGGAATCGCGGTATCCGCACAGATAGAGCACCAGGTGGCCCACCGGATTCGCCGAATACCGGCAATAGCCCAGCAGATCGTTGAACGTTTCGTAGCGGCCGACACTTTGATCCTGCCGGAAAGCGGTCAGCAAATCCGCAAACTCATGTTTCGGAATTTCAAACTTGCGCACGGTTTCGGCGAGCGCGACAAATACGGGGTGCCTGGGGTGCCGGGTATGATCACCGTCGTAGCACGCGTTCAGTTCGTTCTCCCACTGATCGAGCACCAGAAGAGACGCGGCGCTGTCGCCGACCTCGTCCCCCAGATCGTCCGAGATGCGGCAATACGCGTAGACGTTGAAGAAGTGCTGGCGCAGCCGCTCCGGAAGAAACCAGGACGCCACCGAAAAATTCTCGTAATGCGAGCGCGCCAGGCGGCGGCAATATGCGCGCGCTTCGGCTTCCGAAGGCGCCTGCTCAGGGATGGCGTACTCCGGCGGCAGTGCACTCCAGGCGGAGCGGAGCGGCGCAATCGGGGGATGGCTGGCAGCAGTTATCATCGAAATTCTTAGCCACAGAGGAGACAGCTTGCTCGTGGAGCGCCGGGCGTCCTCGTCCGGCTGGACGGGCTAGACGCCCATCCCTCCATCGCATGATCATCGCGGCCGCTCCCGCGCTAGTGACCCGGGATAATCGCAGTCTTGATATCCCCGTTGCGGTTCAGCATGTGGCGCAGCACATCGTGCAAACGGGAAAGCGGCGCTTCGCCGGTAATGTAGTCGGTGCCGCAAACTTTCTTCTCGGCAATCAAACCAAAGGCCCGGCGCACCGTCTCCGGCGTGTGATGGAAAGTCGCTTTCAAAGTAATTTCCGAGTAGTGCAAGCGGTTGGTGTCCAACTGCACCTTGGTTCCAGAAGCGCACCCGCCGAAGAAATTCACCGTGCCGCCTTTGCGAACCATCTGCACGGCCCACTCCCAGGCTTCCGGGCGGCCCACGGCTTCGATCGCCACATCGGCGCCGCGCCTCTCCGGACTCAACTCGCGCACCGCCTCCACCGGATCTTTCACCTTGGTAATCTGCACCACCTCGTGCGCGCCCTTCTTGCGCGCCAGTGAGACCTGCGAGTCGCGCTTGACGACCGCAATCACATTGCAGCCGATGGCCTTGGCCACCTGCACAAACATCAGGCCAATCGGTCCGCCGCCAATGACCGCCACGGTGTCGCCGATCTCCACTCCAGTCTCATGTAGGCCGCGCAGCACGCAGGCCAGCGGCTCGGTCATCGCCGCATCCTCAAAGGTCACATTCGAAGGCACGACGAGCATATTGGTTTCCACAATGCGCCGCGGAATTCGTATGTACTCGGCATAAGCGCCATTGTTGAACAGCAGATCTTCGCAGAGGTTTAACTGGTGCTTGGAGCAGTAGAAGCACATGCCGCACGGAGCCGAGTTGAGCGCAACCACGCGCATCCCCTTCTTGAAGCCGCGCACGCCCTCGCCGACTTCCTCGACCGTGCCGGCCAGTTCATGCCCGAACAACGCCGGTGGCACAATCATGCGGGCGTGATAGCCGCGCTGATAAACCTTCAAATCCGTGCCACACGTGAGCGCCACGTGGACCTTTACCAGAACTTCGCCGTCGCCCACACGCGGGATCGGCACCCTTTCAATCTTGATATCTTCTTTGCCGTAGAGGACGGCAGCCGTCATCTTGCCATTCACAGTTGATGTCCTTCCCGCACGCTGCCCGGCTGGATAACGATCTTCATCGAATCCGGTCGAGGATGGGCAGCCAGATTCAGCGCTTCCACACCGCTTTCGAGCGGGAAACGGTGGCTGATCAGCCGTTCCAGATCCATTTCACGGTTCATGACAAACCGCACTGACTCCTCCTGCAACTCAAAAGATGCGCTGTACGATCCCAGCAAAGCCTTTTCGTCCACGCACACTGCCGCCGGATCAATCGTGGCCTCGCCCCGCACCGTCTGCGCAAACAGCAACACCCGACCTCCCGGACGCGTCGCATCCATAGCAGGGCGGATCAGCCCACTTCCGCCGACTGCCAAAATCACAGCGTCAGCCCCGCGCTCCTCAGTCATTCCGCGCACGGTCTGGCCGGCGTCAGCCTTGGAAGCGTCAATTGTCAGATTGAGGCCGAAGCTATTAGCCATTGTAAGCCTCGCCGGATACAAATCGGAAGTAATCACCCGAGTCCCCGCCCGCTTCGCCAAGTTCGCCAGGATCAGGCCAATCGGACCCTGCCCAATCACCAGCACCGTCTCCCCCGCTTCGAGACGAAGGGTCTCAATACCTTTGATGCAGGTATTCACCGGCTCTACAAAGCATGCCTGCTCAAAACTGACGCCGTCCGGGATGCGCACCGTCCCCTTCTCCACGATCCAGTCCATCACCCGGACGTATTCCGCAAATCCTCCGCCCGATGGCTCGAACCCAGCCGTGCATCCCACCTTCTTGTAAGTAGCGCACTGCGCGAAGGTCTTGTGGCGGCAGTAATAACATTCTCCGCAGGGGATGTGATGAAAGACCACCACGCGTTCGCCGACGCCGAACTTGCCAGCGCCTTGCCCCACTTTCGCGACGACGCCTGAAGTTTCGTGACCAAAAATGCGAGGCGCGGAGTGGGAGCCAGTAGCGATCTTTTTAAGGTCGGTCCCGCAGATCCCGCAGGTGTGGACTCGAACCAGAATCTCCCCAGGCCCGACTTCAGGCACAGGCACTTTCTCCAGGCGCACGTCGTTCACGCCACGATAAACCGCGGCCCTCATCGTGGAAGGTATCTCGTGCCTTTCGTTCTCAACGGCCAGCGTCGATGCCCGGGCAATTTCCATAGCAGACCTTGTTGTTTCCCCTCACTCTAGTATCGTGACCGCGTAATTTATACCGTTTCGTTCCTGAGAGTAGCGCCGCCGTCCCGGCGGCTGTTCGGGGGGCGTTCTCGGCCGCCGCGCCGAGGGCGAGATGCCCTCGGGACAGCCGGCAAGATGCCGCCGCTACCCGTTTTTCCACGTCGTAATTATCACTCGGTCGCGGCACTAGCTGCGACCGCGTATGTTGCGGCCATCGATCATCCAACCTTGCCGGCGGAGAGCCGGGCGTCCTCGCCCGGCTGGACCGGCGAGACGCCCGTCGCTCCACCGGGATTCTCACGACCGAGATAATTCACGAGCGCGCCGCAAAGAGCATGACTGGCCTTGGAACTGTTCCGCGCCAGCGCAATCGTCGTCCCCCACAGCCAGGGCCGCAGCGCCACATGACACGCAAACCTGGCGGAGTGAAAGCTCCCGTCCTTCTCCACAAAGCGATCCAGCGCCGGCAGCTTGAAGTCGGCGGCCTCGGAGATGGCTTTCAGAGCTCCGAACTCGACGCCCCGTGCCTGCGCTCCCTGCGCCACGGCCGCAGCTTCCATGTCCACCGCAATCGCGCCATACGCTTTGCCCAATCGAATCTTCTGCGCTTTATCAGCCACGGTCGCGGAACTCACCAGGATGCCCTCGCCCGAGCCGACTTCCGTTCGGGCGCCGTCGGCAGAGTTGATCACCGTGCGCGGCTCAAGAACATGCCCGACCTGCAAAGCACCATCCACGGCTCCGGCAAAGCCGGCTGATACCACCCGCACGGGGTGCACTTCCCGAATCACCGCTTCGGTAGCGCGGCGCGCAGCTTCGGCTCCAATCCCGCCGCAAACCAGAACTGCTTCGTCATTTTCAAAAAGACGATAGCGCCGCCCGCCGTGTTCCATAGTCCTGACCTTAGTCCTGACCTTCCACCTTCGGATCAGCGGTCTCACCTCTCGCTCCATCGCCGCAACGATCGCAATCCTAGACATAGCCGTTCGCGCGGAACCACTCTACCGACCGCCGCAGCGCCCCATCGACTGGAACCGTCCGCCAGCCCAGTTCCCGTTCCGCTTTCGCTGAACTCACAAACATCATCTTGCGCCCCATGCGCACGGTGTCAATGGTCACGCGCGGCTCGCGGCCCAGAACCCGGCCGGTCACCATCTCGTCCACCACTCCAGCCGCCAGCGCAAAAATGTAAGGCAGCTTCACGGTCGGCGACGGCAAGCCGGTAATCGCGGCCAGCCGGTCCAGAATCTGCTTCAGCGTAAGATTCTCTCCGCCCAGGATGTAGCGCTCGCCTGATCTTCCCTTCTCCAGCGCCTGAATATGACCGCGGGCACATTCGGTCGCGTCCACCAGGTTCAAGCCGGTTTCCACGTACGCCGGAAATTTTCGCTTCAAGAAATCCAAGACGATTCGCCCGGTCGGAGTCGGCTTGATATCGCGCTCGCCGATCGGCGTCGTGGGATTCACGATCACCACATCGACTCCCAATCGCGCTGCCTCGACTGCCACTTGCTCCGCCATGAACTTCGAACGCTTGTAGTGCCCGATCATATCCGCCAGCGACACCGGACTCTCTTCATCCGCCACAGTGCTCGTGTGGGGACGGGCGCCGTCGCCCGTCCAAGCCGAGCGCACCGGGGCCCCCGTCAAGCCCGGTGTTGGCTTGACGGGGT
>PLHP01000027.1:11321-11684 GCA_003138955.1 Acidobacteriaceae bacterium
TTGGAATCTCGCCCGCGCACCCACAGCCGATAATCCGCCGCAACGTGAAATACCACGTCGCAGCCGGAAAGCGCCTTCTCAATCGAAGCCGAGTCCCGCAAATCTCCGACAACTCGGTCTGCCGCCAGGCCGTCAAGGTTGCGCAGGTCGCTCGTCGGCCGCACCAGCAGCCTCAACTCGGCTCCCTGTTCGGCCAGAACGCGCGCAACATGACTCCCCAGAAATCCGGTGGCGCCGGTAACAAAAGCTAGCATTCAGCTATCAGCTCTCAGCTCTCAGTCTGGCCCCAACTCCGGACGATGACTGAATGCTGATAGCTGACGGCTGACGGCTAACAGCTGCCCTTCTCCGCCATCACCTTCG
>PLHP01000323.1:0-197 GCA_003138955.1 Acidobacteriaceae bacterium
AAAGCAGGTGATCTTTCCACTGCGCGTCGATCACGCTCAGCATGATCATGCGCTCGTGATAGCGCATCGCCTGGGCGCCGATCAGCGCCTCTTTCGCGTCATAGCGCTCTTTGAGTTTTTCGAAGATGGAGTCGCCCAGTTCCTGGCGGTTCATCTGCTCGGGCTTGAGGCCTGCGGCGTAGATGTCGACGCCGAAG
>PLHP01000323.1:240-8113 GCA_003138955.1 Acidobacteriaceae bacterium
AGCAGACGGCGGCGCAGGCCATACACCGCTTCGCGCTGCTTGTTCATGACGTCGTCATACTCCAGCAGGTGTTTGCGGGCCTCGAAGTTCTGGCCTTCAACGGCTTTCTGCGCGTTTTCGATTTGGCGCGTGATCATGCGCGACTCAATGGGAACACCTTCCTCCATGCCGAGGCGTTGCAGCAGTTTCGAAATCCACTCCCTGGCAAAGATCCGCATCAAGTCGTCTTCGAGCGAAAGATAGAAACGCGACGAGCCCGGATCACCCTGGCGCCCCGCGCGCCCGCGGAGCTGATTGTCGATGCGTCGCGCTTCGTGGCGTTCGGTTCCGAAGATGTGCAACCCGCCCGCTTCGATCACCTCGCGATGTTCCTTGTCGGTGTCGGCTTTGTAGCGCGCAAAAATTTCACTCCACTGATCGGTCGGCACCGCGAACTCATTGCCGGCGTAGTACCAAACCGTGCGATTGGGATCGTCCACATCGGCTTCGATCTTACCTTGCGCGGCGCGGAGCGGCTGCGCGATTCCCTTCTTCACGCATTCCTGCTTGGCCATGAATTCGGGGTTGCCGCCAAGCAGAATGTCGGTGCCGCGGCCCGCCATGTTGGTGGCGATGGTGACCATGCCTTTGCGTCCCGCCTGCGCCACAATCTCCGCTTCGCGCTCGTGNNAACTTCGCGTTCAGCACGACGTGCTCCTTCAATCCCTTTTTATTCAGCAGGTCGGAAAGGCGTTCGGATTTTTCGATCGAGGTCGTGCCCACCAGCACGGGCTGGCCGCTATCGTGCAGCCTTTGAATTTCATCGGCGGCCGCGAAATATTTTTCTCTCTCCGTACGATAGACGATGTCCGGATTCTCTTTGCGCAGCAGCACACGATTGGTCGGTATGACAACCACTTCGAGCCGGTAGATCTTGTCGAATTCCGGCGCTTCGGTTTCCGCCGTGCCCGTCATGCCCGCCAGCTTTTTATACATGCGAAAATAATTCTGGAAGGTGATGGTGGCGAGCGTTTGATTCTCGCGCTCGATCTTCACATTCTCTTTGGCTTCGATCGCCTGGTGCAGCCCGTCAGACCAGCGCCGGCCCGGCATCAGGCGCCCGGTGAATTCGTCGACGATGAGGACTTCACCGTCTTTAACCACGTACTCGACATCTCTCTTGTAAAGCGCGTGCGCTTTGACTGCGGTTTCCACGTGATGCTTCAGCGCCCAGTTTTCCGGGTCGGCGATGTTGCCGATCCCCAGCAGTTTCTCGACTTTTTCCCAGCCATCGTCGCTGACCGTGATGTTGCGGTGTTTTTCGTCGACCACATAGTCCCCGGTCATGATTTTGGGCTCGCCCGGCTGCGTATCTATTTCTTCGCCCTTTTCGAGCTTGGGGATAATGCGATTCACCTTGTAGTACTTGTCGGTGGACTCTTCGCTGGCGCCCGAAATGATGAGCGGCGTGCGGGCTTCGTCGATGAGGATGGAATCGACTTCGTCGACGATGGCGAAGTTGTGCACGCGCTGCACGCAATCGTTGAGGTCGAACTTCATGTTGTCGCGCAGATAATCGAAACCGAATTCGTTGTTGGTGCCGTAGGTCACGTCGGCAGCGTAGGCGGCGCGACGCTGCTCGTCATCGAGGTCGTGGACGATCACGCCCACCGTCAGGCCGAGAAAGCTGTAGAGCTTGCCCATCCATTCGGAGTCGCGCTTGGCTAGGTAGTCATTGACCGTGACCACGTGCACGCCGCGTCCACTCAGCGCGTTCAGATAAACGGGGAGCGTGGCGACCAGCGTTTTGCCCTCGCCGGTCTTCATTTCGGCGATCTTGCCTTCGTGCAGAACCATGCCGCCGATCAACTGCACGTCGAAGTGCCGCATGTTAAGCACGCGCCGTCCAGCTTCGCGGACTACGGCAAACGCTTCTTCCAGCAACTCTTCGAGAACGACCTTGAGCACTTCGCTGCGCTCTGCTTCGATTTCCTTCTGGCGGTCACTGTTCCGGAAACCGACGTCCGGACGATCAGTATCCGCTTCCGGTTCGTCGGCGATGGAGCTGAGCCGCTCCTGAATGCGGGCGCGAAACTCCGCCGTCTTGCCGCGAAGCTGCTCGTCAGAGAGCTTCTGTATCTCCGGTTCGAGCGCGTTGATAGCCTCCACGCGAGGCTGCAAGCGCTTGACCTCGCGCTCGTTCTTCGTCCCGAAAACCTTGCCGAGCAATGTGTTGATCAAAACGGAAATCCTTCGGAGACACGCGTCCCAAGCATCAGTAAAAGCCTAGCACATTAGATGCGGCAGGGATGGTATGCGGAGCGATCTCTAGCCTTTCGCGGATTTACGGACCTTCCTTCTCTTCGGCTCTCGCGGCGGGAGCTTCCACCTACCCTCGCCGAAGTCGTTCAACCACTGCCGAACTTCTTCCTCCAGAGTGGTGCCCTTTGCTCGCGCAATCTGCTCCGCTCGATCGAGTAGGTCATCGTCCGCACTGAAAGTAATTTTCTTCATCGCCATCGTGTTGCCCTCAANNAAGTTCCCCGACAACATTGCCCTTGAGATTCAACGGCAGCAGACGGTGGAGCGTGTCACCTTCGCGGAACTGACGCACATGTCGGAGAGCGCGGCGAACTGGCTCTCGACGCGCGTGCCACGGGATGCGCGGGTGGCGATTCTGGCGGCGAACCATCCGCGGTGGGTGGCGGCATATTTAGGGATCATCGCCGCCGGCCGAACGGCGGTTCCGCTCGACACGACTTTCCACGCCGACCAGGTGAATAAGTTGTTGATCGACAGCGGGGCGTCGCTGTTGTTCTGCGACGTGAAGCATCTTCCGGTGGCCGTGGAAGCGGTCGAGGGACTCGGCATAAGTCTAGTGATGACATCAGCGGCCGCCGAACAGAACCTCACACCGGGTGCCCCACTCATCGCCTCTTCTGCGATGAGTGGGTTCGGCGGCACACAGGCTCTGGCCGCCGATCTCGATTCCATCTTCGCCGCCGGCCCCGCTGGCTTTCAGCCCATCGTCCCCGCTGAGGACGACCTGGCGGCGCTGCTCTACACCTCGGGCACCACCGCCGATCCAAAGGGCGTGATGCTCACCCACGCCAACCTGGTCGGCGAGGCGAATTCGGTGCTCGCGGTAGTCAAGATTGGCCCCGAGGATGCGCTGCTGGGAATTCTTCCCATGTTTCATGTGCTCGCGCAGATGGCGAATCTCTTCCTGCCTCTGTTCAATGGCTCGCGCGTCGTGTATCTGGAAACGCTGAACACTACCGAATTGCTGCGCGCTTTGCAGGAACGCAATATCACCGTTGTTTGCGTTGTGCCCCAGTTCTTTTACCTGATTCACGAGCGCATTTTCAAAGAACTGCACAAACGCGGCAGGCTTACGCTGTCGCTGGTGCGCACCCTGATGGCGTTGAACCGCGCGCTGCGCCGAGTCCGAATCAACGCGGGCAAACTTTTCTTTGGAAAGATTCACGCCACTTTCGGCGCTCGCATGCGTTATCTGGTGACCGGCGGTTCGCGATTCGATCCCGCCATCGCTCGCGATTTTTATTCCTTTGGCATCGACGTTCTGAACGCGTACGGACTGACGGAAACTTCAGGCGGCGCTTTCCTCAATACTCCGGGTCACATTGTATTTGGCTCGGTCGGACGGCCTTTCCCCGGGGTCGAAGCCCGGATTATCGAAGAGAAGATTGTCGAAGGGAAGACCGTGGACCCGCAACCGGTGGAAGCGGGCGCGCCGCCCGTGGGTGAGATTGCGATCCGCAGCGCCATCGTCATGAAGGGATATTGGAATCGTCCGGAGGCCACGGCGGAGGTGTTGCGCGACGGCTGGTTCTACACCGGCGATCTGGGCTACTTCGATTCCGGCGGCAATCTATTCATCACCGGGCGGCGCAAGGAAGTCATTGTGCTCGCCAACGCAAAAAATGTTTATCCGGAGGAGATCGAGGCGCACTACCTCCGGGCGCAGTCCGTGAAAGAACTTTGCGTGATGGCATGGGAGGCGCGGCCGGGTGATCCGACGTCGGAGCGGCTGCATGCCGTGGTCGTGCCCAACTTTGAACTGTTGCGCGAACGCAAGATCGTCAACGCAAAAGAGGCGATCCGCATGGACATTGAAGCGCTCTCCCACAAGATCGCTTCAACCAAACGTCTGGGAAGTTACGACATTTGGCAGGAAGAGCTGCCGCGCACGACGACGCGCAAGTTAAAGCGCTTCCAGATAGAGCAGAGGGTTCGGGAGCTGAAACAAAACGACGGCGGCGCTGCGGACATTGGCAAGGAGAACGAGAAGCCGCTAACCGACGACGAGCATTTGTGGCTGGAGCGGGAGGGTGTAAAGCGCGCCCTCGCCATAGTTGCGGAATCGTCCCGGGAGTCTTCGCGCAGCCGACTCGAGGAGATTCGTCCCTCCCACAATCTGGAACTCGATTTGGCACTCGATTCCATGCAGCGCATTGAATTGCTGACCGCGCTCGAGCAGCAGCTTGGCGGCGAGGTGCCCGAGGCGCAACTGGCGGAAATTTATTCGGTGCGCGACCTGGTCGATGCCGTTCTTGCCAGCGCGAGCCGTGGCGAGGGCCAAGCCAGCGCCGAATCCCCGGCTTGGTCGACCATCTTAAGCGAGCCAGTGACCGATCCCGAGGTCCTGGCCCTGGCGCGGCACAATATTTTCGCGGAAGTCTTTTTCTTTCTGCTGGGGAAACTGATTTATCTTTTTGCGCTCGACCGCCTTCACTTAAAAGCGAGCGGACTCGAAAATGTGCCCGAAAAGGGCCCATTCCTGCTCTGTTCGAATCATGAGAGCTATATCGATCCGATGGTGATGGCCGGAGCACTGCCGTGGCGCCTGTTTCGCGATACCTTTGCGCTGGGTACGAGCGACATCTTCGGTAAAGGATTCTTGCGGCGCCTGGCGCGATGGCTGCGCGTTGCGGTCCTCGATCCGGACGCGAACCTGGTGTCAGCCATGCGTGCCGGAGCTTATGGCCTCAGCCAGGGACACATCCTCGTTCTGTATCCCGAGGGCGAACGCACCAACGACGGCAACCTGAGAGTATTCCGCAAGGGTGCCGCGATCCTTTCGATTCACACGCAAGCTCCGATTGTCCCGATCGCGATCGAGGGCTTTTACGAATTCTGGCCGCGTCACAAGAAGTTCCCGAAGTTCTCCGACTTGCAATTGAGATTCGGCAAGCCGATTCAACCTCCGCCACTGAGTGAGGCGAGCGAGGCCGCCTACGAGCAACTGACTTCCGAGCTGAAAGCCAAAGTGGTGGCGATGTGGCAAGAATTGAGAGAAAAGGAATTGCGCGCAAGAAATTCGAGCCGGCCAGAATCTGAATCGAAGATTCCGGCGCTGCCTGAAACCGCGCCTCGTTAACTTTGTCTACCCCTGGTTCTATGCGCCCGCGCTCTTAGCTTGGCCGCCCAAAACCCTGGTGAAGGCGTCGACCACACCGGCGTGGAACTTCTGGCCAGCCCGGGCCACAATCTCCTCTTCGGCCTGGTGCGGCGAGAGAGATTTGCCGGCCGCGCCGCTGATCAATTTTTGGTAGGCATCGGCCACGGCCAGAATGTGCGCCTCGATCGGAACATTGACCGAACGCGCTCCCTGATCCTGCAAAATCTGCTGCGCGACGATGATCGGAATCACCCGCCGCAGCGCATTTCCGACGGCCTGGGTGCGCGCATCGGTCTTGCCGGGCTTGCGGAAACTGGCAACCACTTCGTCGCGGCTCATGTCCGCGGCTTTGTAGAGAATGTCGTTGCTGATGCCGAGCTTGCCCAGATCCCGCAACAACACGGCAGACCGCAGCAACTCGACGCGCTCCGAGCCCAGGCCCATCGCCTCGGCTATTCTGGTCGACGCCTGCACCACACGCTGGTTTTCGCCGGTGCCGAGCTTTTCATTGGCCATGACGTGTTGCAGAACCAGCAGCAGACCGCTGAAACTCTCACGGATGTCGGCGGTCATCGCCTCCTTGCGCTCGTAAAGTGTGCCCATCACGTAGCCGACCACCGCCAAAACCCCCGCCCAGATAGCAAAGTTGAACAGCCGCTCCCCAGGCAGCGACAACGTCTTGTGTGCGGGCATCAGGTTGTTCAGAAAGTCCAGCAGAACGACCAGGAATACGCAGGCAAAGGCGGTGAGAGTCGCGTGCCGGCGTCCGAAGTAGTAGGCCGAGTACAAAGTCGGCAGAAAATAAAAGCAGAGCGCCATCGGCAGCGACTCGGCGTAGAACTGCACCGTCGCCGCGATCAGGAACAACGATAGCAACAGGATACTTTCCTTGGCGATTTTACTCATCTTCATTATCCCGATCGTCCAGGCTTTGAGGACCGACCTGAAAATCTGCGATTTCTGAAAGTCCCTTGCGCGAGCACGGAACTCCCCTGCTGCCATGTTGGACCAATGGCCCGCCCGCGCAAAGTTACCGGGGTAATGAGGCTCTTTTCAGTGACTCGGCGGAAATGTCAGGAACCGGACTGGATCCACGTGAGATTCACGCCTGCCGCAGAAAAAACCGGATCAAGCAAAAAGTCGTGGCGGACATGACCGCCGCCGCGGGAATGGTGACCAGCCAGGCCCACACAATTCGCGTCGCAACGCCCCAACGCACTGCCGACAACCGGTTGACCGCACCCACGCCAACAATGGCCCCGGTAATGGTGTGCGTTGTGCTCACCGGAATTCCGGCCAGGGCAGTCGCGAACAGAGTGATGGCCCCGGCGGTCTCGGCGCAAAAACCGCCCACCGGTTTCAGCTTCGTGATCTTCTGCCCCATGGTGTGCACGATGCGCCAGCCTCCAAAATAAGTTCCGGCGGCGATGGCGGCATTGGCCGCGAGGATGATGGGCCAGTGCAGGTGTCCCCAGTTGCCGAGCATGTCTTCCTTGCTCATGAATCCGGCGGTATAGAGAGCGCCGGCGACGATGCCCATGGTTTTTTGCGCGTCGTTGCCGCCGTGTCCCAGGCTATAGGCGGCCGCCGAGAGCAGTTGCAGTTTGCGGAACCACTTGTCGACCTGTTGCGGCGCTTTGTTTCTCATCAGCCAATAAACGGCAACCATGAACGTGAAGCCCATGACCAGTCCCATGATGGGCGCGACCACAATGAAGATCAGGGTCTTGTACCATCCGGCGGCAATAATCACCGATGGCGCGGAACGCCATCCGACATGGAGTGCCTCGTGTGTCATGGCGGCGCCCGCGTATCCGCCAATCAGCGCGTGCGACGAGGAAGTGGGCAGACCCCACCACCACGTCAGCAGGTCCCAGACAATGGCGCCGAACAGCGCCGCCAGCACCACGTACTGATCCACCGCATCGAGTCGAATCATGCCGCGGCCGATTGTGTTGGCCACCGCGATGCCCAGCAGAAAAGCGGCCAGGAAATTGAATGTCGCCGCCCACACCACCGCCAGCTTGGGAGAGAGAACCCGCGTCGAGACGACCGTAGCAATGCTGTTGGCCGCGTCGTGAAACCCATTGAAGAAGTCGAAAATCAGAGCGACTAGAACCGTAATCACTACCAGCAGGACTTCCACGTTCACCTGGGTTCGCTCCTTTGCGGCAGTGGCATCGGGATGGGCTGGTTCGTATCAGGGCATCGCTTCAGCGATGCCAAAGTTCTTCGAAATCAGACGCCCCTTCAGGGGCTGGGTATCACCGCCGGCCCCCAACCTATGCGCTCTTCAGCACGATCGCTTCTAATACGTTGGCCGCATCTTCGGCCTTGTCGGTNNTCGCAGTGCTGCATCACCTTGCCATTTTTCTCCAGCAGCGAAACCCCGCGCGCCAGTTCTTCGCTTTGCAGCACCAGGATTCCCGCCAACTCCGCCGCCGCCGCCGTGGGCTGCGCGATTTTATACAT
>PLHP01000061.1 GCA_003138955.1 Acidobacteriaceae bacterium
CTGACTACGGTGGACACGGGAACCCGCGTGGCCCGCTACGTTCTGCAGGAACTGATGGGCAAAGTGTACAAGCCCTTCGGCAACAGTGTCTGGTGGCCCGGAAATCTGATCACCAGTTCCGTGGTGGTTCTGGGTTGGGGATACCTGATCTACACGGGCAATATTTCCACGATATGGCCGTTGTTTGGAACCGGGAACCAGTTGTTGGCGACCATCGCGCTGGCGGTGGTGACTACGTTCCTCATTAACATGGGCAAGCAGAAATATGCCTGGATTGCAGGAGTTCCGATGTGCTTCGTGGGCGTCACTACGGTTACGGCGGGAGTGCTGGGGATCAAGAATATTTTCTGGCCCTTGACCGCCAAGCCCGGTCAGGTATTTACCGGCTACCTGGATTCGATCCTCATGAGCATCTTTATCGCGGGCGTAGTGCTCGTCGTAATCGATGCCGTGCGACGTTGGATCAAGACTCTGAATGGCGCCCCCGCGCCGCAGGAGGCCTTCGGTCCTCCGCTCACCGCTGCCGGCGAGGTAAAGATGGGTTGCTGCTAGCTATTTCATAAATGCGCGAGCCGCCCGCCTGGAGTTTAGGATGGACGCGAGCCCGGGTTACTCGCCTGCAGCCGCAGCGTCGCTCCTGGCAGACGCCGGATTGTGTATCCTGAACGTGTACACTTTGCTGCCGGGAAGCAACCCATGCCCGAACCATCCGAAGCACCCGTAGGGGAGGTCGTGGCCCGCCACGAACTCGACCTTGATCGACTGAAGGACGCCTTGGGCTTGCTGGGCGTCGTTCCCTGCTCCTGGTGCAAGAAGTTCTTTCGCCGTTCCGATCCCGGCGCCCTCTTCGATGCCGGCGAATTGGTTTGCTACGGTTGCATTCCTGAATGGTGGCCGCAGCGCTGCGCACAGCTCAGCATCAAAGATCGCGAAACCCTCGAAAGTAAGCTGGTCTTCTGGCTGCGCAGCCAGCATCATGCCGAAATATTCAAGGACCCGGCCAAGCTCCCGGAGAGTTCACTACAGGAACTGCACCTTATCGCCAACTGCCTGGAATGCCGCGGAACGGGAAAGTTGATGGGGAACGAGCGCTGCCGCTACTGCGAGGGCCGGGGCACGGTGTGGGTTATCGTTTCCCGAAAGCAAGCCTAAAAAGGTGCCGCACCATCTTGCAACGCACAACCCGAGCACCGCACCCTTGTACCCCGATACCGGGAGTCCCCAGAAAAACTCCAATTACCTAGGCCAAGATGGACCCTGGTCAGGGTTTCAGACCGAACCGTGAGACGCATTCCGCACCAGCCGAGACGTTTGGCTAATGGCTGGTGGCCCCGCTGTCATTACTGACCATGAGGCTGGAGACGTTCACAGGCTCGAAGTCCGATAAGGTGAGACTTGTAAGGCATGCAAGATCGGTATCGTTCCAGCGAGCGTCGGGTGTGCCGATTAGCCCTCCGCTGTCTCCGTTATCGGCCAGGATGATGCCATGGTTTCGGAAGGCGGTGATGATAATGGCAGCCTGTGGACTCGTGGAGGCACAGGAGGGAGTCGCGACGGAAGCCTTTAGTCGATAGATCTCGCCAGCCGGTCCAGTCATGGTGGTGCAGCTTGCGGGAGGAGAAGATTGCGAAATTTCCGATTCCACGGGAATGGAACCCCCTCCCGTAGCTGTGCAACTCCCCACGCCCGCTGTCTGCGTAGCAGGCCAGACCCAGTAGTTCAACATATGGTTGAGTGTGAATCGGATGGGATGCTGAATGGTACCGCTCGGTGCGCTGGGTATGCCGGCGCAGGGTCGTCTCCGTGACAAGAACGCGGGCACAGCCAACATCGGCAACGAACCCATCGCCGGCTTCATGGACGCGATGATCATGCCCTACACCATCAAGCCTCCTTCCGGGCTCGATCAACTGCAACCCGGCGACTCCATCACTGCTGACGTCGTCGTCGAGTCTGATAAATACTGGCTGGAAAACGTGAAAGTGACCGGGCACTCCCAATCTCCCGCCGCCAAGCCGGCAGCAAGCGTGCACATCCCCACGCCCGGCGATCCGGTGCCGGACTTCAAGCTGATCAATCAAAACGGCAAGAACATTTCCTTGCATCAATATCGCGGCCAGACCCTGCTTCTCACTCTGATCTACACGCGCTGCCCGTTTCCCGACTTCTGCCCACGCGTCAGCCACGAGTTTGCTGTGATAGACCGGCGGGTGCACGGGGCACTTACCGCCGATCTGATTTGGTATCACGCCGGGTACGCTCATGGCTCGCGGGCGCTTGGCCGGCTGTGTCGGGTGTGCTTGGAGCCAGATTCGTGCGTCCGCCGCGTCAAGAATCTTCTGGAGAAACATGGGTTGCGTTCGCTCCTGGTCGCCAAATTCGTGCCGGGTCTGAATGCGGTGGCAGCGCCCGTCGCGGGCACTATCCGCACACCTTGGTGGCAGTTTGTGGCTGTGGATAGCCTGGGCATCATTATCTGGGCTTCGACATTTGAATTGTTGGGGCTTGTCTTCTCGAAGCAACTTGAAAGACTTGCCGTCTACGCATGGCGGATGAGTGCATTCTTCCTGGTCGTTTTAGTCATCGCTGCACTGACGGCATACGGTTCGCAAGCATGCGCGGCGGCAGACGTTTCTTCGAGACCTGCGAATGGCCCGCATCAGTCCCGAAGAGCTAAAGCAAAAGCTGGACCGGCATGAACCGGTCACAGTGATTGACCTCCGGCATTCTCTCGATTTCCTGCCCGAGCCATACACGATTCCGGGGGCCTTTCGGATTCCGATGGATGAGTTAGACAAGCGCAGTCGTGAAATTCCCAAAGGGCAGGAAGTGGTGCTGTACTGTACCTGTCCGAATGAAGCCAGCAGCGCCATGACTGCAGTCAACCTACGGAAATACGGCGTTACTTAAAGATTCGCCCATTGCAAGGCGGTTTCCACACGTGGCGTGGGCTTGGATTTCCTGTAGAGTCCGAATTTGGGCCGGTGCCTGCGACTGCCAGGACAACCTGCTCGCTGTACGACGTGTGGGGAGAATCCTTCTGCATAAGAATTGGGATGTGAGGCTACACTTCACTCGTCTCGATGTGTTGTTATTTAGGATATGAACTGAGGCGAGGATCTATGTCATCTCAACCAGGAAATGCGTTCGAAGCAATGGGCCGCGAAGATTTATTGCGGGCAGTGGAAATGTTCGCCAAGAACTGGCTTGCCCACGATGGCTGCTGGTTTCTTGCTGCAGAGGAACGTTTCGACATGCAGACCGCCATAGAACTGGACGCTGGCTCCTGGAAGCGGTTCGCCGCCGTTGAGGCCCGCCGCATCATGACCACCTTCAGCATTCCGGCCGATGGTGGGCTTGAAGCCCTCGAAAGAGCCCTGAGTCTGCGCCTCTACGCCGTCATAAACTCACAGCGCACCGAATGGTCCGACGATCGCAAGCGTCTGCGCTTCTTCATGGATGTCTGTCGGGTGCAGGAGGCCCGGCGCCGCAAGGGCCTGCCGGATTTCCCTTGCAAGAGCGTCGGCATCGTAGAGTTCGAAACCTTCGCCTCAACGATCGATCCGCGAATTCGTACGAACTGCCTGCACTGTCCCCCCGACGCAGCTCCCGGCCAGTATTGTGGGTGGGAGTTCACGATTGAGTAACCGGTAGACTGAGTCGCTATTCGACTTGGACGATGGATGTCATTGGTTTCATCGAATCGCGAGATCCATCAGCCTTTCGGGGCAAGTGGTAACGACTCGCGCAATCCCAACTTTCGAAGCACGAACATCGCGGGGCACCAGTTCGTTAGTCCGGATTGGAACAGGTTCAGTCCAACAAACGCAGTGAACAGATACCAGTAGGGGCTGATCCAGTGTCCCAACCCAAGCGAGATCAAAATAAAGGCTCCCGCCATCAATCGAAGCCCACGTTCTACCGTCATACTTGTACCTCCTGAAGATGAGATTCCTCGGCGCCCGGTTTCGTCTGATTCCTGCGCTCGCTCATGTAGTAGAGAACGGGCACCGCCATGCGCGAGAGCACTGTGGACGCTACCTCCCCCGCCATCAGGGAGAGTGCGAGTCCCTGGAATATCGGGTCGAACAAGATCACGCTTGCGCCCACAACGACCGCAGCTGCGGTCAGCAGCATGGGGCGGAAACGCACCGCGCCCGCATCCACGACGGCTTCTTCCAGCGGCATACCCTGCGAGCGCCGCAGTTCGATGAAATCCACGAGGATGATCGAGTTGCGGACGATGATTCCGGCTCCTGCTATGAAGCCAATCATCGATGTTGCCGTGAAGAAGGCGCCCATCATGGCATGGGCCGGCAGAATTCCGACCAGCGTCAATGGAATCGGCGCCATGATGACCAGCGGCGTCTTGAAGCTCTTGAACCAGCCTACGACCAGAACATAGATCAGAACGAGCACCGCTGCAAACGCCAGGCCCAGATCGCGAAATACTTCCACCGTGATGTGCCACTCGCCGTCCCACTTCATGGAGAAGCGGTCGGTGCGCTCGGGCATGGTCGTGCCCTTGTATTGCTTTACCCCGTAGCCATCGGGCAACTTGATCTTGTCGATGGCGTCGCTCATCTTCATGATGGCGTACACAGGGCTTTCTTCTCCGCCCGCAACATCGCCCGTCACATAGACCACCGGCTGCAAATTCTTGCGGTACACACTGGTATCGATGGTGGTCTGTTGCAGATTCGTCACTTCTTGCAACGCGATCTGCCCACCGGAAGGAGTCGGGAGCCTGAGGTTTTCAAGATCCTGAATGCCGGAACGATCGGGTCGTGACAGGCGCACCTCGATCGGAACATCCTCCCGCGACTGAGGATCGTGCAGCAGGCCAGCATCAGCGCCGCCCAGCCCCACCTGCAGTGTACGAGTAACGTCCGCAGCGGAAATCCCGTGCAGCGACGCCTTGTCGAGGTCCACCTTCAAGTCATACTTGGTCTGCGGGTCCTCAACATACCAATCGACGTCTACTACACCTGGCGTTTGCTGAAAGACCTTCTTAATCTGGGCTCCCAGTTCAATCTGACCTTTGTAGTCTGGCCCATAAACTTCGGCGACCAAAGTTTGAAGCACCGGCGGACCGGGCGGAACTTCGGCGACCTTGATGCGAGCACCGTAGGGATCAGCAATCTAGTCTAACTCCGGCCGCAAGCGCCGCGCGATTTAATGGCTTTGCGACTTGCGGTCATGACGGGAAAACAGATTTACTTGAATGTCAGCTT
>PLHP01000067.1:0-792 GCA_003138955.1 Acidobacteriaceae bacterium
CCAGCCAGATGTTGGCGGAGATCACACGGGTTCCGGTGCAGCCCAACAAGGCCATCACCGGCCGCAACGCGTTTGCGCACGAGGCCGGAATTCACCAGGATGGCATGCTCAAGAATCCGCTGACCTACGAAATCATGACGCCGCAGTCGGTGGGCGTGCCCGATTCGCGGCTGGTGCTGGGCAAGCACTCCGGCCGCCACGCGCTGGCCCTGCGCTGCGAACAACTGGGACACCAGTTTGAGCGCCGCGAACTCGATGAGGTCTATCGCAGGTTTGTCGTTCTTGCCGACCGCATTAAAAAGGTTCAGGACAGCCATTTGCTTGAACTGATCCGAGACGTTACAAGCGGCGGCGTTAGAAGTGGCGATGTCAGCAACAGCGAGGTTGCGGGCAGCCAGGGTAGGAAGTTTCCGCCCGCCGCAGCCGGCTTGTCTCTGCCCCGCGCCGTCTCCGCTGCCGCCAATTCCAATGAGTCGCATCCGGCTCATGTATCCGGCAGCGCCAGCCAGGCGAGGTGTTGATCCCCTTCACCGATTATTACAGCGATCATCACCGCGATCATCACCGCGATCAACACAGCGAGCAGGAAGAATACTCTGGGGTGCGTAGCCCCCGCGCGCAGTGACAACCAAGGCCCCCAAATGGGCTAGCACCGCGACCTTTCCTGGTGTATTCTGTTCGAAACATCCGTAACGAATATCCGTCATCGAACCGAGGCAATCCCATGCAACTCATTGTTACTTCCCTACCCGGAGACGGAATAGGACCTGAGGTCACATCCCAAGCCATTTG
>PLHP01000067.1:800-4018 GCA_003138955.1 Acidobacteriaceae bacterium
TTGCCGGACGCCACCATTCAGGCTTGCCTCGCCTCGCAGGCCGTGCTGCTTGGAGCAGTTGGCAGCCCAGCCTTCGATCGCAATCCTCGTGAACTTCGCCCCGAAGCTGGGCTGTTGCGCCTCCGCCAGGAACTCNNCTGCGCGAAGAAATCGTCAAGGGAACCGACATTCTCATCGTGCGCGAACTGCTGGGCGGATTATATTTCGGGCAGCCTCGCTCCATTGAGGGTGAAGGCGAAGGCGCTCCCGGCGCGCGCCAGGCGATCAACACCATGCGCTACAATGAGCCGGAGGTCGAGCGCATCGCCCGCATTGCATTTCAACTCGCACGCACCCGGCGCCGGCGCGTGCTCTCCGTTGACAAGTCGAATGTTCTGGAGTGCTCGCGACTCTGGCGCGAAGTCGTGACTCGCGTCGGCCGCGAATTTTCCGATGTGCAGCTCTCCCACATGTACGTGGACTCCGCGGCCATGACGCTGGTCCTCAAGCCCACCGAATTCGACGTTATCCTCACCGAAAACATGTTCGGCGACATCCTGTCCGATCTAGCTGGGGGAGTCGTGGGCTCGCTTGGCTTGCTGGCTTCGGCCAGCATCGGAGGGCCGGTCGGTCTCTACGAACCTGTTCATGGATCGGCTCCCGACATCGCAGGTAAGGGTATCGCTAATCCGTTAGGCGCCATCCTTTCGGTCGCCCTGATGCTGCGTCATACTTTTCATCTGCCCAGAGAAGCGGAGTGCGTGGAGGCTGGCGTCATCGCAATCTTGATGGGAGGGTTTCGCACTCGCGACCTGGTGCGCCGCGGAGAGCGCACCGTCTCCACCGAGGAAATGGGCGCCCAGATCGCAGAATTCGTTCGTCTGGCCGCTAACACGAATAATCGAGCCGCCTCTTAGCCGGTGTGGAACGCTTCGGCCCGCTTGGACGGGGCAAAGCCCCGTCACCACGCGAGCGGCCACGAGCGATGATTGACTTTACAACTTCCCCGGAGCGGGCACTGCGCCAGCCGCGTACTCTCCGGTCAGCGCATTCCACCGGATCCGCAGAACTTCCACGAACATTCGCAGTCCGTCCCGGAAAGGATGCAGCCGCGTCCCCTCGCTGTGCGCCCACAGCACCGGGACCTCTTCCACCCGCAGGCCCGCGCGCCGGGCCAGAAACAGAATTTCCGGATCGAATCCCCAGCGTTCAATTTTCTGAAGCGGAAAGATGCGCTGCGCGGCGTCTCGCCGAAAAGCTTTGAAACCGCATTGCGTGTCCGCGAAACGTAAGCCCAGAAGCACCCGCAGCACGAGATTGAAGATTCGTCCAAACGCCTGCCGGTACAGGGGCTGGCGCTCGGTTTGCAGGTCCACTTGCAGCCAGCGCGAACCGATCGCTATGTCGGCGCCTCGACCGATTGCGTCGAACAGTTTCTGCGCCTCCGTGATCGGTGAAGAAAGATCGGCATCGGTGAACAGGCAAATGTCGCCGCGCGCATGCAGCATCCCGTTGCGCACGCTGTAACCCTTGCCCCGGTTGCCGGGATTCTCCACCAGCAGAACCTGGGGATGCGACTTGCCGAATTCGCGCACGATTTGTGCCGTATCGTCGGTCGAGCCGTCGTTCACTACCAGAATTTCGGTGTCCCAGTTTTGTTCCTGCACATGCCGGAGAAGCTCATGCAGCGTCGGCCGGATGCGTACGCTTTCGTTATAGGCGGGAATGACGAAACTGTAGGTCAAAAGCTGATCGGGTGATCGGGTCATCGGGTGATCGGGCCATCTAAATTCAAATGCCAGAGCTTCTTGACTTTCAATCACCCGATCACCCGATGGCCAGATGACCCGATGACTCACGCTACCTGGCGGCGCTTGTCGAGCATGGCGAAAAACTCCGCGACCAACTCCTCGTCCCAGCGTCCGCTTTGCGCCTCGGCACGCATGGTCCCGGCCGCCTGCTCGTGGCCGAGCGCCGGCTTATATGGACGCGCCGTGCGCAACGCATCGTAGATGTCCACCACCTGGAGGATGCGCGGCAAAAGCGGGATCTCGTCCGCGCGCAACCCATCGGGATAGCCGCTGCCGTCGGAATGCTCGTGATGGTAGCGGATGATCGGAAGCACCAACCGCAGCGACTTCAACGGACGGCAAATCGTCTCGCCCGTCACCGGATGCTTCTTCATGATCGCCCACTCCGCCGGCGTCAGATCGCTTCCCTTCTTCAGGATTTCATCCGGCACCGCGATCTTTCCCAGGTCGTGCAGGTAGCCGCCCCGCCCCAGGGCCACAATGTATTCTTCATCCACTCCGAGAAAGCGCCCTAGATCCGCGGCATCCCTAGCCAAACGCTCACAGTGGCCTTCGGTGTAAGGGTCGCGCGCCTCCACGGCCAGCCCCAGCGTGCACAGCACCGAATCCGCCGTCTCCAGTTCGTCGGTGAATTCCTTCAACTTCAGCAACGAACCCACACGCGCAAACAATTCCTCGGGACTGATTGGCTTGGTCAGAAAATCGTCGGCGCCCGCTTCAATTCCCTTCAGGCGGTCTTCGCGATCGCTCAGGCCGGTAATCATGACGACCGGAATCAGACGGGTCTTGGAATCCGCTTTGAGTTCGCGGCATAGCTCGTAGCCACTCTTGCCGGGCATGATCACGTCGAGCAAAATCAAGTCCGGAGCCTCGCGCCGGATTTCCGCCTCCGCCGCNNCCCATACCCGCATAAGAGTTCGAGTGCGGAGAAAAAGTTGTCCGGCGCTGTCGTGGCGGAAGACTCATCGCTTCACTGCAATTCGCTATTGCTTTGCGGCCGATTGCACCTGGCCGTGATCCTAGTCTCCCACAGCCCCGGAAACTGCGCCACTGGCTCCGGCAGTGGGTAGTCAGGGCAGTCAAACCCACTGCAAAACCGAACATTTTCGCTGTTCAGGCGTCCTAGCGGCGACTTCCGCGCCCGTGCCAGTCTTCCATCATTATGCTGCGGAGACTCTTACTGATCTGCGTCCTGATGTGCTTGCCGTGGAGCGAATGCGCGGCCGTCCCAAAACCGCATGTGATTACTTTTGGAAAATGGATCTCCGCCAAGTGGCCCAGCGCGACCGGACAGAAGCTGCTCGACCTGAAAGTGCGTCCGTTGTTTGTGGATACACGGCTCAAGGAATACACCACCGGTGCTCCGCATGAGCTGACCGACCGGCTGTTTGTGATCCGGCGCGCTTTTCGCGTGAACGATGCGCTGCC
>PLHP01000335.1:0-3833 GCA_003138955.1 Acidobacteriaceae bacterium
CCGCGCATCAGGCGCCGCGTCATATTGGCGCCCATGCGGCCCAGACCTACCATTCCGAGTTGCATTGCTGCTCCTTCGACCGAGAACTGCGCGGCTGCGTTTAACTAGGGGTTTCTAGGAGCCCCATATGAATTGTCATCCTGAGCGAAGCGAAGGACCCGCTTGTCGCGGCGAACAGCAGGTCCTTCGCTTCGCTCAGGATGACAACTCATAAAGAGCTTCGCGTGTTGCAGCCTCCCAACATACACCACAGGCTACAGAATCTGTTTTACCAGTTCCGTGAGTTTGGTGAGTCCCGCTTTGACGTCGCTGCCGAGGTGCACGCGCAGCGCCCGGCGTTTGCGGTCGGCGAGAACCTGGAAGTCGCCGCGAGCCTGTGCCGCCTTCACCACTCCGAAAGTGTATTTCTGACCGGGAACCGGCAAGTCCTGGGCATCGTCGCAGGTGATCTGCAGGAATACGCCGCTGTTGGGGCCGCCTTTATAAGCTTGTCCGGTGGAGTGCAAAAAGCGCGGCCCGAAGCCGAGGCATGTCGCCACGCGTTTGCGATCGCGCACGGTCATGCGCAGGTTTTGCAGCAGCGATTCGTGCTCCGCATTCATCTCGACATAACCCAGCAGGGCAAAATAATCGCCGGCGCCGAGCCGCGCCAGATGCGCACGCAGATAGTTCTTGAGCGAGCGATCGAAGCCGACGGCTTGGCCGAGGTCGCGAGCGTTCTTGTCGTCGGTGAAGAGTTTGAAGCCCGCTTCTTCAAGTAGCGGTTTTTCGGGAGGAAGCGAGCCCTTGCTTTCGTACTCAGACGTAAGTTGTTTCGTGACGATCTTGCTGGCTTCGACATCGGGTTGATTGAAGGCGTTGATCCCGAGGATCGAGCCCGCGACCGCCGTGGCAATTTCCCAGCGGAAGAATTCCTGGCCCAGGCTGTAGATATCGGACACGGCGATGCGCACCACCGGTTGTCCTGCTTTCTCTATGGCGGCGACCTTGGCGTCCTGCGCCGGGTCGGGCGCGGTCTCCAGCCGAAGGTAGGCGAAGATGCGGTCGCTATTCCTGGAATCGCCATAAACTTCCGGCGCGCCCAGCGCTTCGCGATCGACCGGAATGATGCCCTTGCCGAGCTTGCCGGTCGATTCCGCGATCAACTGCTCGAGCCACGCGCCGAGGTCGGCAATTCCGGGCGAGGTAATGAGCGTAATCTTGTCGCGTCCAAGTTTTGCGGTTGTGCCAATGATCAGGCCGAGCATCACTCCCGGATTCTGTTCCACGGGAATGGACGGTTTGCAGGCTTCGACCATTTCTTTCGTGCGCTGGAGGAACTTGCCCGTGTCGAGGCCCATGGCCGCGGCGGGCACCATGCCGAAGTTCGAGAGCGCCGAGTAGCGTCCGCCGATCGATGGCAGGCCATAGAAAATGTGGCGGAAGCGGTCGCGCTCGGCGACCTGCTGCATCTTCGAGCCCGGGTCGGTGATGGCGATAAATTGGCTGCCCGCGTTGTCTTTATTGCGGCCCCCATTGTTGCCGCGGATCTGCTGCACGCGCTCGAAGAAATACTGCTTGTAGATGTTGGGTTCGAGTGTGCTGCCGGATTTGCTGGAGACGATGAAGAGTGTTTTGGCGACGTCGACCTTTTTCTCGACGCTCCGGATTTGCGCCGGATCGGTCGAGTCGAGGATGTACAGGCGCGGGAACCTCGGTGTTTGCGCGAAGGTCAGCGCGAGCACTTCGGGACAAAGGCTGGAGCCGCCCATGCCAAGCAGCAGTATGTCCGAAAACCCGGCGGTTCGGATCTCGTTGGCCAGGTCGTTAAGCTTGGGGGCACCGGCGAGTTGTTCGTCGGTGATGCCGAGCCAGCCCAGCCAGTTGGCCTCGTCGTCGCCGGTCCAGAGGGAGGCGTCGCCCTGCCAGAGACGTCTTACTTTTCCAGACGCCCGCCAGTCGTTAAGGTTTTTTTTTACCGCAGTGTCAAGATCGGCCGGAAGCGATGCGGTCTGTCGATTGACCTGCGGCGTCGGCGTGCCGGTTCGCTTCGAGCTTTTATCGACCGCGGCCAGCAGGGTGTCGAAGGCGTCGGCAAATAGTTTTACGCCGTCGGTCGTCAGCTTGTCGGTCACGTCTTTCATGACGATGCCGACGCCGGCCAGATCGGCCATCGTTTTCCGCGCACCGTCCAGGTTCTCGGTCAGACTCGGGCGCGGCTTGCCGTGATCGCGGAAGGCGTCGAGCGTCGCCGGTGGAACGGTATTGACGGTGTCCGGCCCGATCAATTCCTCGATATAAATCACGTCGCGGTAATTCGGATTCTTGGTGCTGGTGCTTGCCCACAACACGCGTTGCGTCTGCGCGCCTTTGGCGGCCAGCGCTTTCCAGCGCGGAGAAGAAAAAATGCGCTGGTAGGCTTCGTAGGTCAGTTTGCCGTTGGCGATCGCGACTTTCCCGAGGATACCCTGCAACTTCGCTTTGCGCGCGGCGTCTGGTTCTTTCTTGAGTTGCTCGCCGACGAGAGAGTCGACCAGCGAATCGATGCGACTAATGAAGAAGCTGGCGACGCTGGCAACCTTGCTCACATCGCCGCCGGACGCAGCGAATTTTTCAACGCCGTCAATGAAAGCCGCGGCGACTTCCTCGTACACTCCCTGCGCGAACAGCAGCGTCACGTTGACGTTGATGCCCTCGCCGATGAGCTGGCGAAACGCGGGTATGCCCTCGGCGGTGCCCGGCACCTTGATCATCACATTTCCGCGGGCCACGCTCTTCCATAACCGCCGCGCCTCGTCGATGGTGCCGCTGGTGTCGTGCGCGAGATACGGAGAGACTTCGAGGCTCACGTAGCCGTCGCGCTTCTTCGTGTTCTGGTAGACGGGCGCGAGCAGGTCGGCCGCGTCCTGAATATCGCGGATCGCCAGCAGTTCATAGCGGCCCTTGGCGTCAAGGTCGGTGCGGCCGGCAAGCGAGTCCAGAAAATCCTGGTACTGCGTCGACCCCGCGATGGCCTTCTCGAAAATCGCGGGATTCGAAGTCATCCCGCGCAGGCCGTCTTCCGTGATCAGGCGCTGCAGTTCGCCGCTCTGCAACAGGTCGCGGCGGATGTAGTCGAGCCAGATCGATTGGCCGAAAGTCTGAAGCTGGGTGAGAGGATTCGCGGCTTTTGCAGTCTCAAGCGTGCTCACTGGATTCATAACCATCTCCTAAACTGAGCCAGGCAGCAGAATAATTGCCTGACGTTAATAAACTGTTACTTCTCGATTCGGACGTGACGCCTAGTCCCAAAAGTGTGCGGGAGAACTGGGTCGTCCCTCCGGGACTTGAGTCATTTTTTCTACCCTTCCCAGCGCTGAAGCGCTGGGCTAAGTTCGGGCGCCCCTCCGGGCTGGATTCTTACTTCCCGAGCAGTTCGCGTACGGCCTGCAGTACGGCATCGGTCGTGAAGCCGAACTTCTTTTGCAAGTCCTTGAGCGGCGCGGACGCTCCAAAAGTGTGCATCCCTATGATGCGTCCTTTCGTTCCCGCGTATTGCACCCATCCTAATGTCGAAGCCATCTCGACCGCGACTCGCGCGGTGACGTCGGGCGGAAGCACCGCGTCGCGGTAACTCTGATCCTGACGCTCGAACAAGTCCCACGAAGGCATGCTCACGACGCGCGTCCGGATGCCTTCCGTTTTTAATTTTTCGTAGGCGTCGATGCACAGATAAACCTCGCTGCCCGTGGCCATCAGGATCACCTGCGGCTTGCCCCCTTCGGCGTCGGCCAGAATGTAAGCTCCGCGAGCCAAGCCTGCGGCGGATGCGTATTTCGTGCGATCGAATGTCGGCACAGCTTGCCGCGTCAGGA
>PLHP01000335.1:3876-4859 GCA_003138955.1 Acidobacteriaceae bacterium
CGCCGACGCCGATGGAATCGTGGCTGAAGATCCAGATCGAGGGCACTTCCATGACGGCCGAGAGGCGGATCGGCATCTTCATGTAGTCGCTGAAGATCAGGAAGGTCGAGCCGTAGGCGCGGATTTTCGACAGCACCATGCCGTTGACGATGGCGCCCATGGCGTGTTCGCGAATGCCAAAGTGGAAGTTGCGCGCGTTGTAATGACCCGCTTCGAAATCGCCCGCGCCGTCGAAGGTAAGCCGCGTCTTCGTCGAGGGATACAAATCGGCCGAGCCGCCCATGAGCCAGGGATCGTTCTTGGCGATGGCATTGAGAACTTTGCCGGACGAATCGCGGGTCGCCATTCCNNTTGCTGAACAGCGCGTTCCACTGCCCGCTCAATTGCCGCCCGCGCTTGCCCATCACGTCGCGGAAATTGTCGCGCACTCCGTCGGGCACCAGGAACTTGGCGTCTTCCGGCCAGCCGTAGAAGCGCTTGGTCAGTTTGACTTCTTCTTCGCCGAGCGGCTCGCCGTGCGCTTCTTTTGTGTCCTGCCGGTGGGGTGAGCCGTAAGCAATGTGGCTGTTGACGATGATCAGCTTGGGGCGGTCCTTTGTGCTTGGATCGGTCACGCTGAAGGCGTGGTTGTAGGCGTCGGCCAGCGCGACCAGATCGTTGGCATCGCGGAGGTGCTGGACGTCCCAGCCATAGGCTGCGAAGCGGGCGGCCACATTTTCATCGTAGGCGAGATCGGTATTGCCCTCGATGGTGATGTGGTTGTTGTCGTAAATCCAGCACAGGTTCGAAAGTTTCAGATGCCCGGCGACCGACGCGGCTTCCGACGAAATTCCTTCCATCATGTCGCCGTCGCCGCAAATCGCCCAAACGTTGTAGTTGAACAGCTCGAATCCCGGACGATTGAAATACCCTGCCAGCCAGCGTTCGGCGATCGCCATGCCCACGCTGTTGGCCAAGCCTTGACCGAGCGGGCCGGTGGTCGT
>PLHP01000391.1 GCA_003138955.1 Acidobacteriaceae bacterium
CGTAATGGCCGCTTTCGAGTTGTTTCAGCCGGCTTCCGTGGCCGACGCGCAGAAACTTCTCGAACAGCACGGACCCGATGCTTGGGTGCTGGCCGGAGGACTCGACAGCTTCGACTGGCTGAAGGATCGAATCAAGAAGCCGAAGGTTGTGATCGACCTGAGTGGAATCGGCGAACTGCGCGGCATTCGCGCTTCCGGCAGCGACGGTATCGAAATCGGCGCCACGACGACGCTCACCGAAGTCGTGAATCATCCCATCATTAAGCAGAAGTATGATCTGCTGGCGCAGGCTGCGGAATTGGTGGCATCACCGCAGATCCGCAACCAGGGAACGATTGGCGGAAATGTGTCGCAGGATACGCGCTGCTGGTATTACCGAAGCGGTTGGCCGTGTTATCGCGCCGGCGGCAACATTTGCTATGCCGATGCACCGGAGGGCCGCAACCGCGAGCATGCGATTCTGCACGCCGACCGCTGCGTGGCGGTGAATCCCTCCGATTCAGCCCCGGCCCTTATTGCCCTTGACGCCAAGTTTGTCATCCGCACGCGCAAAGGGGAGCGCGTCGTGGACGCAGAAGATTACTTCATCGGTCCTGACATCGACATTACCCGCCTGCACATCTTGCAGCCCGGGGACTTGCTTACCGCCATTCGCATTCCGTCCACGTGGGCGGGTAGGCAATTTTATTTTGAGAAAATTCGAGACCGCAACGTTTGGGACTTCCCGCTGATGAATGTCGCCTCAGCCATGGTCACTTCGGGCGATAGTTCAGCCCAGACGATCGACCGCATTCGAATTTCGGTTAACGCAGTCGCCGCGCGCCCCTTGCGTTTGAAGACGGTTGAAGATGCGGTACGTGGCCAGCCACGCAACGCCGCGACAGGTGAAATGGCGGGGAAACTGGCCGTGCACGGAGCAGTCCCATTGCAGTTCAATGCCTACAAAATCCCGCTGATGAGAAATCTGGTGAAGCGCGCCATCATCGGAGTGGGAGCAGGAGCGGGGGCAGAGGAGGCAACATGGACTTCTTAGAACGGGCGACGAGTCCGTGGGGACAACTTGTACCGATCCATATCGCCTGGTTCTTGATCTGGGTCGCGGTGATCGCTGGGTTCCTCTTCTTTATTGTTCACGCCGCCTATCTGCGATATTTCGCCAAACCAAAAGAGTTTGCGGGCACTATTTCGCCGGCCGTCGCGGAGCGCATCCCTGAGCATGTGCCCAGACACTCGCTAACAGCGCGAATGTTTCACTGGATCATGGCAGCTTCCATGTTCACGCTGCTGTTTACCGCCTTTCTGCCAAAGGTTGGAGTCCAGTTTCCATGGGTGACTTATCATTGGATTGCGGGCGTCGTCTTGACCGCTTCCATTCTCTTTCACATCATCCATGCGTCCTTCTTTATGGACTTCTGGTCGATCTGGCCTGATCGCATTGACCTGCGGGACGCATGGCGAAGAATGATGCGATTTGCCGGTAAGCCCGAGCCTCCTCCGGACAAATTCGCGAAATATCCTTTGGAGAACAAGCTCTACCACGGCGCCATCATCGCCGCCGGTCTCTCCGCGATCATAACCGGCGTGTTCATGATGTTTCGTGTGCGCACCGTCTTCTTTCCCCGCAATCCATATCTTTTCAGCGACATGACCTGGGGCATGATGTATGTGCTGCACGGCCTATCGGGCATAGGACTGATCGCATTGATCATGGTTCACGTCTACTTCGGACTGCGGCCGGAGAAGCGCGCGATCACGAAGTCGATGATCTTCGGCTGGATGAGCCGCGACTTTTATTTGGAAGAGCATGATCCCAAGCGATGGGTGGTGGAGACATCTTCGTCCCCATCTTCTTCGGCATCGAACTCCAAGGGTTTGGAAGGGCGAGGACTAACCGATGCTGTCTGAAGTTGGGAATCGTTGTGAGGCCGTGGAAGAGTGCTACGAGTTTATGCTGGCCTACGCAGCCCAGGGTCTCCGCACTGACGAAGGCAGCAAATCGGGTGGGCAAATTCGTGAGTTCCTGCAACGCGCCGTTAAAGCTTTGACGGGACTGGCGGAAGTTTGTACGGTGGCAGTGCGAGAGGAAGGTCTCGATCCAGCCGAAAAATACGCGGCGTTTCTCGCGGTTCTCGATCGCGATTCCCGCGACTCTCTCGCCGCCATTGAGCTAGTTCTGGCCCAACCCGTCATCAGTTCGCAGTTGATTGATAATCTGAACGCTTCCATTCATCTCCGCGCACTGCTCACCGACTTGTTTCTGCTGGATGAAATCCTGAGGAAGCATGTCAAACCGGCGGAGCACGTTGTCACGAACAAAGGCGACTGAGTCAATCGGCCCAGCGCGCATTTTCGCAGAAGAGTAGTCAGAAAGTCATCGGCTCTGGCCTGTATTAGGGGCCGCCCAGATTTTTTGCCCGCACGGAGTGATCTGATCGTCAAGATTCTGGTGTGTTGTCGGCAAATGGGAAGTTATCCAAAAACGGGGTTCGAGGAGATCACAGCACTCCGTAGAGCCGCATTTCCTCCAAGCCGACTTCTGGCCAGCGTCGTTGAGAGTCTGTTTGGGGGTATAACTAATGGGATGGTCCGCCG
>PLHP01000341.1 GCA_003138955.1 Acidobacteriaceae bacterium
CAGGAGTGTCCGCTCCACACGGGCCTTGGGGAGAACGCCTGGACACTTCGCTGGGAGTTTCGGGGGTGTAGGGGTCCTTCGACTCCGCACGGACTTCACTTCGTGAAGGCCATGCTCCGCTCAGGATGACAAGAGGCCATGCTCCGCTCAGGATGACAAGCGGGAGGGATTTTCCTTGATGCCGGTCTTCGTTTTCTGAAGAGCGGGATTCCATGTGCGGCCACCGCTTGGCGGTGATGAAAGAGCGAAGCACCCGGCATCATAAAAGACCTTATCAACCGAGTCTGGTAACTATCAGCCAATAATTAAGAATTAAAGTCAAAGGCAGCGGACAGGAGTNNACAGGAGTGTCCGCTCTACACGCCGGGCGCGAAGGCAGAGGGACGTTTGCGCTCAATCCATCTGGAGATGAGCGTTGCCAAGCCTACAGCTAGCAGCAAGCCAGCAACCCAGCGCGCGAATATCATGAGTCCCTGGCCGGTAAGCTGCGGCCACGGAGTCTGCCACAGCACATTCCAGCGGTCGATCATCCAATGCCAGGCAGTATGGGCCACGATCGCCGAAAGCAGAATCACTCCCATTCGTCCCGCGAGCGCGCCGCGGAAGACGAGCCCGAGCACGGGAACCGCCACGCAGAGGACCGCGAGTTGTCCGAGCTCGATTCCCACATTGAAAGAGAACAGCGACACCAGCAAGTGGGAGCCGGCGAATTGCAGCTGGTCTTTCAGGGCATAGGAGAACCCGAACCCGTGAACCAGTCCGAACAGTCCCGCGATAATCCAGCGATGATGGAGATTGGCGCCGACAATGTTCTCCAGCGCCATGTAGAGAATGGAAGCGGCGATGGCGGTCTCGACAAAAGGAGGAAACCACGCGCCGCTGGGCGCGAGGTTGAAGGCCGATCCGAGCAGGGTCACGGAATGCCCCAGCGTGAAAGCCGTAATCACGGGGATCAGGCCGCGAATCCGCCGAATGGGAATGATCAGGCACAGCAGAAAGAGCAAATGATCGATGCCGCTCAGGATGTGTTCAACTCCGAGAACTACGAAACCCTTCGAAGCCTGATACCACGCCGGGTTCAGGTCCACGGGTCCAGAATCGCCGGTGATCATCATGGCCCGGCCGCTTTCGCCCAGCGGCATGTAACGGACCGTCAGCTTGATCATATTTCCTAGAT
Organism: Acidobacteriaceae bacterium; assembly: GCA_003138955.1. GTDB lineage: Bacteria > Acidobacteriota > Terriglobia > Terriglobales > Acidobacteriaceae > Acidiflorens. Next base: position 1,178 of record PLHP01000341.1, read on the forward strand.
CTACACCGATCAGCGACCGGATCTTGAACACGGATTTCGGCGATGCAATGGGGTAGACGAAATGGGCGTCAAAGAAACCCAGGTTGTAACTGATGGTCGTGCTCGAGTCCGCGGGTTGGGCAATAAACGCGACCGCGGCATCGTAGTCCTGAAATGAACGGTTTGAGGGCAGCGATAAACGCCCGCTCGACTCCGAGGGTGTAAGCCGCACCCCGTTTTCCAGCAGCATGAAGCCCTCCGCCAGAATCGGGAGCGCCTGCTGCGTCGCGGGGCCCGACGCAGCCGGATCGTAGTGGTCACCTTTGAGCGGAAGGGACAAACCTTGCAGCAGGTCCAGCGGGATTCGAACTACCAGATGGGCTTGATGGGGCTCGATCTTTACGAAAGCATTCATGATCGTGTTCACGGGCAGGTCATGAGCCGCCAGCAGCGAGGAAGAGAGCACTAAGGCGAGAAACACGGAGGCTGTGAATCGGAAGCGGTTCCTGAGCATGATAGAAGAGCCTTTTGGGCCGTCAGCAGCGGCAGCCAGGAAAGGCTCCTGGCCGCCGCTGCAACGGGCTATACGTGGTTAGTTGCCGGAGAACACCTTCACGAATTTCTGGACGCGGCGGCCAGTGATGACTTCCGCGATGTAAACGTTACCCTTGGAGTCGCTGGCGATGGTGTGGGCGTAGGAGAACTCGCCAGGGTTGTGTCCGGGACAAGGCGCGATTCCGCACCGACCGAAGGCGGAGAGCACATTGCCGGTGGAAAAGTCCAATACCCAGGCATTGCCGCTTTGCAGATCGGCGTCAAGGATGTACTGCGGGGGATCCGACTCCTTCGTATAGTTAGAGTCGACGTTGGGCCACAAATCGACGTCAGCAGCTCGGGCGCTCGCGTACAGAATTGCCGAGACTGCTGCCGGATTTGCGGATGCGGGGAAGTGTTGGGCGTTCGTCCCGATGTAAATGACGCGGGTTGGAGCGCAGACCGGTTGCGCAGCGGGAAGCGCGGGAGGGGGGTTATATGTTCCCGGGGTGCCAGCTGGTGTCAGCCCGAAGCTAGCACACGATTTCTGGAAGACCTGGATGCGACTGTTGGGACGATCGCACGTGTAAACCAGGCCGTCGTTGCCGAGCACCACGCAGTGCGGATGGGCGCCCCCACTTTGCCCGAAAGTTCCTGGCTCGCAAGGGGTGCCGGGGGTGGTGGTACCGTTGGGGGTTTCGTCGTGTCCGCAGGTCGTGCCAAACTGCCCCACGTAGCCATACGGATTACTCTTGGAGGTTAACGCCGGATTGAAGACCACGATCCGGTGATTGCCGTAGCCGTCAGCGACGTAGACGTCACCTCTTTTGCCGGAGACTGGTCCGATCTCGGGGTCCACCGCCACATCCGCCGGCTCGTTCAGGTAGAGCATACTGTTGTTGTTGTCGGTTGACTCACTGCAAGGGCCGCCGGTTGCCGCGACGGTGTCGCAGACATCCTTCGTCCCGATCTGGAATTTGTAGGTTGCGCTTGCGCCCAGGGGGCCAGCCACTGCGGGGTTATACTCCTGCACTATCCCATCCCCGTTGCCGGCGACCCAGAGGTTGCCCTGGTAGTCCGAGAAGCAGCCGTGTAAGCCATGCGGCATGTACGCGCTGCGCCCAGATGCGCCCACACCAGGGAACGCAGCCAGAGTATATGCCCCTGAGCTAGTCCCGGCGGGCCAGACCGAGGGATTACCAAAGCTTCCCGAAGTGATCACATTTCCGTTCTTGTTAAACAACACTTCCGGAGGAGAGGGCTGCGCCATCGCCGGGGTAGCGTCCTCCCCATCGATCGCGCCTGACTCAGCGTTCTGAACGACGCCGCTTATGCTGACACCTACTTCCCAGGCGCGGTTGCTGGTGTAAACGTTGTCGTCTGCGGTGACACAAACTCCCGACACTTCACCCTGTACCCAGCGGCCGACGAAGTTACCCGCGGTGGGGGTGGGTGCTGGTGTCGGCCAAGTCAAATAGTTATAGTTAACCGGAGCTGCCAATTCGTTGGGCCAGGAAGGATCGAGCGAGAATTGGCTTGCTCCACCCCCCGCTTTGACGTGTATGGGGTTCCAGACCCCGAGGCCTACGATAAGCGCAACAACGACTGCGCCCGCGTACAAATACCGTGCGTTTTTCATGTGTCTCCTTTCGGTGGACAGTTTCCTTTCGGTGGGCAGTTTTCGCCCGAGCTCAAGCGAAAACAGGAAGAAAGTTCGGTCTAATGAGCCCGACTGACCGATGGCACGACCCAACAAAGCGTCACCGACGCTAGCACTCATCCTCCCCCGTGTCAAGTAAAGTTTTATAAATGGTGGCCTGAATCCCGCGCCGGGAGCGGATTTGGGCCGTTCGGCCGATTGATCCGTACTTCGCCAGTTGGAGACGCAGAATTTCGCCGGGTGCCCCGTCCAAGCTCCGCTTGGGCGGCCCCGTCACCGCCGATACCCGCCGGGTGAGCCATCCTTTTCGCGCACTTTGCGAAAAGGGTGGGTGATGGGGATCGTCGGTGCGCTCTACGGTCGAGGGGGCCGCGGGAGTCAGCGAAAGATCACAAGCGGTGGGCGCAGAATCCCACCCTTCAAAAAACGAAGGGTGGGGCACCCGGCGACAGCGGGACGCCGTCGCGACAGCCGGCAAGATGCCGGCGCTACGCGAATCAGCTTACGGCATCGCTAAAGCTATGCCCTGATCCGAAGCGTTAGTTTTTCCAGCGCGGCCTGCCAGGGGCCGGCCTGACGTGCGCCCTTGACAAGGTGTGGTATGCTGCCCGCGCCCAACAAATCGCTGGTTTCGCGCTCATCCTCACTGCGCAGGAGGACACCATGGCCAATGAAGCAGTGATCCGCCCAGTACCCGCAGTTCACACCAAACTCTCACGCCAGCAAATCACTGGATTCTGGGGCGCATGGGTTGGCTGGACGCTGGACGGCATGGATTCGGTGATCTATGCGCTCGTCCTCAGCCCCGCGCTCACGGAGCTGCTTCCGAAGTCGGGGTACAAAGCCACTCCTGCCAATGTGGGGTTTGCCGGATCGATACTGTTTGCACTCTTCCTCGTCGGATGGGGACTGTCGTTAATTTGGGGGCCGATTGCCGACAAGTTTGGCCGCACACGGGTGCTCGCTGCCACCATCTTCGTTTATGCCATCTTCACGGGAGCGGCCGCTCTGTCGCAGACGGTGTGGCAATTGGCATTGTTCCGGTTGCTGGCGGGCATCGGAATTGGCGGCGAATGGGCGCTGGCGGGCACCTACGTCGCCGAAGCCTGGCCGGAAGACCGCCGCAAGATGGGCGCCGGATATCTGCAGACGGGTTATTACGCGGGCTTTTTTCTGGCTTCGGCTCTCAACTACACGGTCGCGGCCCACTATGGATGGCGCGCCATGTTCTGGTGCGGCCTGACGCCCGTGGTCGTGGCCTTCGTGGTTCTGTTTCGCGTAAAGGAGCCCGAACGCTGGCAACAAAAAGCCAAAGTGAAAACCGGCGGACTTTCTTCTTTGCGCCGGATCTTCAGTCCTCCTTACACAGGGCGCACTCTGGTCAATACCGTCCTGCTGGCCTCGGCCATCTGCGGCCTGTGGGCGGCGGCAGTTTATGCTCCGACGGCAATCATCAGCTTGGCGAAACGTGCCGGCATGTTGCAGCCGCAGGCCGTGCGCATGTCTTCCTTCGGGATGGGTTTGCTGTCGCTGGGGACCATCCTGGGATGCCTGGCGGTTCCTCCATTGGCCGAACGCTTTGGCCGCAAGCGCACCCTGGCCTTTTACTTCTTCGGTATGGCGGTCTGCATCCTGCTCAGCTTTGGCTGGGCGTTTTACCTGCCCCAGGGACTGCATCCGTTCATCGCGGTGCTGTTCTTCTTGGGCTTCTTTGGCGGCAACTTCGCCGTCTTCAGTCTTTGGCTGCCGGAGCAGTACGGGACCACGGTGCGCGCGACCGCGTTTGCGTTTACCACTTCGTTCGGACGCTTCATTGCCGCCGGAGTCAACTTCGGGGTGGGCGCGCTGGTCAGCCGCATGGGGACTCTCGGCAAGCCGGTCGCGTTTACCGCGATTGCCTTTGGGATCGGCCTGCTGGTGATACCCTTCGGATTGGAGACCCGGGGCAAAGTCCTGCCCGACTAAAGAGCTGCCGCGTTCAGGTTGTTGCCCATTTGCCGCCTAAGCGTAACCGGACGCCCTTCGGCTTTCGTTTACTCTCCGCGCAATGTGTCTTAGCCAGACGGTTGGCAATGATGGTGTATACGGAAGAATTAAAGGCCAGTCCGATGTGGGTGCCTGAGACTGCGAAATCGGATTCAGGGTTCTCTGTCCTGCAATACCGCCAATCAACCACTCCGTCATCGGCGGTGTAAACCGCAGTTTCCAACACCGACGATGGCATGTTGCGCTGGAGGGAATCCACAAAATCGCAGGTGCAACGCCCGGTATAGCAAGTGGGCAGCACTCCCGTGCCGTGCTCTTTCAGTATCCGCTGGCGGACCGTTTCGGCTGCGCGGAGAATGCTGGAGTGAGCCACTGTGCCGCGGAACGGCGCGCCCAGGGTGATGACGGAAGCGATGTCCTGTGGCCGTTGGGCCGCGATGGAACGGGCGATAATGCCTCCCAAACTGTGGCCGATCAGATGGATCCTGCGGCCGGTCTTGGCGAGTGCCTTCTCCATGGTTTCATTGAGGCAGCGTTTAATCAGGAGGTTCGGGCACTCTGCGTTGAAATTGATGCCGGAAAGGAAGGATTCGTACCCGATCCGTCCCAGCCATTTATGCAGCGGGAATAAGTAATGATCGGGACAGAGGAAGGCGGGGATGAGAACCACTCCCGAACCGTCGCCGTGAGGTGTTCCTAGTCCGTAATAGATGGGCGCGGCATGCAGCATAAGTAACTCGGCCGCGCACAGTATTTCGCTCAAAATGGGGAGATTAGCTGCATGATGATCGCGGGTGAGAACATTTGGGGCCCGATTCTCAGATCGAACGCTCGTTCTTCTCATTCAACCTACTGTCTTGTTGTTGGCGCCCTGGCGGCCCAACGATCAAAACTATCTCACTTTAGTGGCGGAGACGCATACCAACCGGTGCTCTTCCAAGTCGCTCTTGGCGCGCTCCATATCGACGTTCTTGTAGGCCGCAAGCTCCGTGCTGACCCGATAATACGCAGCGGAAAGGGCCTCGATGTACATGCTGCGCCTGGATTCAAAAGCTCGTTCCAGATCCTTGCAGATTAAGCAATCCATGTTAAGGTTAAGCAATCCATGGCCGCTCCAGCCGTCCAACAGATTCACGGGTGACGGTAGATGTGGTTCCTTTACTGCTGCCATTTGAGGAACTCTTGCTCGGCACGGAGCCAGTCCTGTTCGTCTTGGCCGGGTTCACGACCCCGGCTTTCATACAACTCATAGGCCCGCCCTCTTATCCTGTCTTGTGATGGGACAAGGTCTGGCATCATCGCCACCTTGCCAGGAGAGCTTTTCAGGCCGACGACAATCTTTGACTGCGGCTGTTTCGGAGCCTTAAGATCAATCATATAGGAAGACCTCTGTATGCTTCGGACTAAGAGGAGGGTACTTCAGATGAACTGACTTAGTTCAGGGGACCTGAAAGAGGAGAAGAATTGCTCACTCTCTTACAACACTACTCTGAACCCTCACCCGCGTCAAATGTCGAATCCTGCCTCGGGGCCGCCCAAGCGGAGCTTGGACGGGGCACCCACCGTTCTGCCACCAACTGCACGACGCCAAGGTCCGTGGCATTCCCAGCCGAGATTAGTAAAGAGCAGGCCGTGGGCGAAATTGGGTGATGGGGATCACTGCGGAATCAGTTCCTATGGAGTTATTATTTGGCTTGACCCCCATGCTGGATGCTTCGGTCATTGATGCTTCAGTCATTGAAGCGGGATTGCGCCAGCTCCCGCCGCAACAGTTGCGCACCGCCATTGCCCACTTCCTGCCCCAAGGCGCCACGAAGGACGACCGGATCCGCGCCATTGAAGATGTGCTGCGAAGCCCGACCGGCCAATCCTTGCGGGACACGATGGCGCGGTGGATTGTCGACGAGATTGTTCCGGTAGAGAGGCTGGTTCCGGAGGCTTACGTGAAGTGGCGTCCGCCGGTGCGGGACGCCATGATGTTCGTAGTGGCACGACTATCTCCGGCGCGCCTCGCCCCGAAGCTGCTGGAGCAATTCGAGCTTCCCGAGAAGACGTCGGCCGAAGAGCGTTTGCTGCGGCTGATAGCAAAAGTCCCCGGCCTCCAGAAACTGGGGCAAGTCATCGCACGCAACCAGCATTTGCGGCCCGGTCTGCGAAACGCGCTGGCGCGGCTGGAAAATGGAATTCGTGACGTTAAGCCCGAGGACATACGCGCCATCATCCAGCGGGATCTGGGGCCACGGCTAGAAACCTACGCGGTTAGAATCGCGCCCGTCATCCTGTCGGAGGCCAGCGTCAGCGCGGTGGTGCGCTTCACCTGGCGAAATCCCGCAAGCGGAAAACGGGAGCGCGGCGTTTTCAAAGTATTGAAGCCGCATATTCCAGAATACTTTGCCGAGGACATGGACTACTTGCAGGGATTGGCCCAGTACTTCGGAGACCGGCACCACCACTATGGATTTCCCGCCGACGTTATCCCCGATACCTTCAGGAAAGTCCGACGGTTGCTGCGGCATGAGGTCAACTTTGTCCGCGAGCAGAAGACGTTAGTCGAGGCGTGGAATCTCTATCGGACCATGTCTGGCATGCGCGTGCCGCAACTGATCCAGCCGCTGTGTACCGGGAACATTACGGCGCTCACGGAGGAACATGGAATAAAGGTGACGAACGCGGCTGCCAGGCTGCCGGCGTCTGGCCGCAGGAAGGTTGCTGAGCAACTGATCGAGGCGCTGGTGGCCGTGCCTCTTTTGTCGGCGCAGGAGGATGCCATTTTTCACGGCGATCCCCATGCCGGCAATCTCCTTTATAACAACCGCACCGGCGAACTGACGATCATCGATTGGGCCCTGAGGGAACGCTTAAGCCGCGGACAGCGCCGGCATCTCGCGCTCCTGTTCCTGATGATGAGCTTGCGCGACCCGGTGGGCACGTGCAACGAAGTCTTGGCGCTCAGTCAGCAGCGCATC
>PLHP01000331.1 GCA_003138955.1 Acidobacteriaceae bacterium
AAGGCGCAACTGTCGGCGAACGGCGCGTCCCAGCGTGTAGATAGTCTGACCAACGCTGTCGTCAACCTCGATAACTATCGCCCGGTGGTGGAGACGGCGGTGCACTTCGGATTCAACAAGGACACTCTGACAAAGGATGCCAAGGAAGCCATTGACCAGCTGGCTGCCAGCGTTGCCACTACCAAGGGATACATCATCACGGTAGAGGGTGCGACCGACTCGGTGGGCAACTCCGAGTACAACTACGATCTGAGCCAGCGCCGCGCCGACGCCGTAATTCAGTACCTGGCTGCGGAGAAAAGCGTTCCGGCCTACAAGATTTATATGATCGGGCTGGGTAAGGATAAGCCGGTCGAAACCAATAAGACTGCCAGCGGCCGCGCCGAGAACCGCCGCGTGAATATCCGCCTGATGACCAACACTGGGGCCACAACGACACCGGCGCAAGCGCCCAGCGACCAGACTCCGACGGCAAGCGCGAATCCGCCGTCGTTATAAGTTTAATTTTCCCTCCTCCCCGGAGGACTTTGCCAAACCAGGCCGTCCCTTTGTGGGCGGCCTGTCTTTTTTTGCGTCCCGCCGGGTGGAGAGACGGGCGTTCCCGCCCGTCGGCCTTTCGCCCACGACGGATCAAGGCGATACAATTAAGGCGTGCGCATTCGATTCCTGATCGTTTCTTTGGCCCTGCTGACGACTTTACCCTTGGCCCAGGATGCGTCAGACAAGACGGCATCCGACAAAGCCGCCTCGGCCAAGGCTGCCGCCCGCAATCGTGAGGCCGAGGTAAGCTCCAGCCTCGATACAAGAATCGATATCAGCGCACCCAAGGATGATGCCAAGAACCATCCTGCCAGCAAGTCTGCCGTCACGGATCTGGACGTCTCCGACAGCCCCGACACCTCCGGCGTCCAGGAGTTCCATGCCTGGAACCCGATGAAGGCGATGAAAGACATTGAGGTCGGCGATTATTACTTCCGGCGCAAGAACTATCGCGGCGCGCTCGAGCGCTACAAGGACGCTCTCTACTACAAAGACAACGACGCCGTTGCCAGCTTCCGTCTTGCCGTGTGCGAGGAAAAACTAGGAGATAAAACCGAAGCCAGAAAATACTACGAGCAGTACCTGAAGATTCTGCCCGAAGGCCCGTTTGCCAAAGATGCGCACGCTGCGCTCGACCGGTTCGCGAAAGCGCAGTGAGCTAAAGGGAATTGGGAAAGGGAGCTTGGATGGTTAGGCGTCCACCGGTGAGGAGCCCACTATGACGGTATCTGTCTTTATCGGGATCAGCGTCGACGGCTTCATGGCGCGGCCAAATGGCGATCTCGATTTTCTGCCGGAGGGCGGCGGCGAACCCCACGGTTACGACGAGTTCATCGCTAGCGTCGATGCGCTGGTGATAGGCCGCAAGACCTTCGAGACGGTTCTGGCCTTTGCGAAATGGCCATACGGTGACAAGCGCGTAGTAGTCCTGAGCAGCCGGCCCCTCGACTTCTCCGCAGTGCGCGGAGGCGTTGTGGAACAGATGGCCGGGCCTCCGGCTGAGATTGTTTCCAAACTCGCCGCCAGTGGCGCCCACCACCTCTACGTCGACGGGGGGATCACGATTCAAGGATTCTTGCGCGCAGGCCTGGTTCAACGTCTCATCATCACTCGTGTGCCCGTGCTCATTGGAGACGGAATTCCTCTCTTCGGCGCCTTGCCGCGCGATGTGCGGCTGCATCACGTCGCGACGAAGCACTATCCGAGCGGCTTGGTTCAGAGCGAGTACCGGATTGCCGCCTGATAGGTTTCCGCGCCCCTTAATTACTTTCAGAATGAGTTCTTTCGACCTCGGCCCGATTTCCTACTTCTCCACCCGCGAAAACTCCCCGGTCGATGCGTTCACCGCCACCCGCAGTTTGGCGGTGTCGCGGTCCGTCCCATAGATTACGTGCCACAGGAGTTCGTTCGTCTGCCGGTTCCACTCCAGCACATAAAGAACAGGTGTGTCGGGTTCTTTCTCCAGCAACTTGTCTCCGCCGTGCTGCTGGGCGACGGCAAAGGCCTTATCCGTATCCGCTTTGAGAAACTGGACGTTGAAGACCTGGGTGCTGGAATTCGTCGGGCTGTAGCTGTCTTCGACGCTGTGAGACACATCGCCCATTGCCCAGGTATAGGGCCTGGTCGTGTGCTGCGACGGCGAGGCGAATCCGGCGCGCCACTCTGCCGCCTTGCCGTCACGGCCCTTGGAGTCCGTGGTAGGTTGTGACTCCACCCGATACGGTTGAGCATCCTGCGCCCAGAGGCGGGCGGAGATGTAGCACTTATAGAACGCGCTGCTTCCGGTGATTGCCTCCGGCGCCTTCGGTTGAGGCTTCTCCGCCGGTGCCGGCTTGCTCGGCTGCGAAGAGCACCCGGCCATCAATCCGGCTGCTAGAATGGCAACTGCAAGTGCAAAGACAACGACTGTTTTTTTCATCGACGATTTCCTGATCGGGCTTTCCGTAGTAATTTGGCCATGGTTTCGCGACTCGTCGTTCCGCGATTCGTCGTTTCGCGATGATTCTTCGGCGAACCGTCGTTTCGCGACTCATTGTACTGAATCGGCGCCATGGATTCCTATCTCGAACGTTTGCGGCGGGAACTCGAAGATGCAGCCGGCGGTGCCACCGCCGGCGGCTTGGCTCAGGCTCCTGCCGGAAAGTGGAGTGCGGCGCAGATACTAGAGCACCTTTTCCTCACCTACCAGAACACCAACCGCGGATTGGCAAAATGCCTGGCACAGGGTGCTCCGTTGGCTACGCGCGCCACGCTGAAGCATCGCGTGGCCACTCTGCTGGTCGTGAATCTCGGGTATCTCCCCGCAGGCCGCAAGTCCCCGGAGCGCGTGACCCCGCGAGGAATGCCTCCGGAACAGGTTCAGCAAGCCATCGCGCCTGAGCTGCAGAAGATGGATTCGGGCTTGGACGATTGCGAGTGCCGGTTCGGCGCCCGGACGAAAATCATGGACCACCTGATCCTCGGACCTTTGACGGCCCGCGAGTGGCGCAGGTTCCACTGGGTCCACGGGCGGCATCATGCCCGCCAGATTCGGGAGCGCATGGGGAAGGCCTGATCCCCAGGGCAGGGAAGACAGTCCAATCGGCGATCTTTACTCTTTATCTTTGTTGTTGTCCTTGCTGTTGTCCTTGTCGCTGGCTTTGTTGTTGTCTTTGCCCGTCGTATTCTCCACAACCCCGGCCTTGTGCGCCTGCTCCTGCATTTCGTCGAGTTGCTGCCGGGCGGCATCAAGATCTTTCTGGTTGGTTTCGATTTCGCTCCTGTACTTCGCGTCGTCCTTATTCCACTCAAGGGTGCGCGCGCTGATGCTCGGATCGCTATACAGTGCGGCCGCGCGCACACGAAGTTCGCGCTGGTTGAGGTCGATCTCGTGGTTCAGGGAATCAACCTTTGCTTTCTGCTTGGCGATTTTGTCGTTCCACTCGTCCGCCGTCTTCTGGCGCGCGGCAGCCGCCGCAGAGGAGTCCACGGGAGCCGCTTTCTGCCCGGCGTTGGCATCAGCCTCCGGCGCCGGCCCGACCACACTCAGACCTTCGGTGGCAGGCAGGTTGTCGTTATCGTAGTGGCGGGTGGTCGAACTCGGCTCGGCTTTGTCCTTGCGGATCGCCCGCGCGTAATCCCCCAGCGACTGAGCGGCTGCACCGCTGACCCCGAGCAGGAGCAGAGTAACGATTGCCATAAGTTTCGTGTGCTTCATGTCATCATCCTTTCGCAAGCCCGCGATTTTGATCGCGGCTTGCCCTCGCTAATATCAACAACTCGTGGATGCAACCCGGGCGCCACCCAGGAAGCTGCCAATGGTCCGGTCCAATTGCGCCGCTTCGTGGGCGATGCCATCCGCCAAATGCCGCGCCAGTTCCGCATCCCGGCTGCACGCCAGTTGCTGCGCGTATCCCGCAATCGTAGTCAGCGAATGGCGCAGTCCCAGCGCTAGTTCCGAAGAGATTTCCTGATGTACCTTTTGATCGTGCCGGATGCGCTCGATGTCGGTCTTGTCCGTCAGCACAAGAGTCGTGCCCATGAGACTGGCGTCTTCGGCCAGAACGGGAGAAGCAGCCACTTCGAGTACGTGGCTCTCTCCATCCCGTGTGCAGTAGTTCAGCACCAACCCTCGAATTGCCGACGTCCCCGCCAGAGCGGGGGCGAGCGCTTGCTCGATGCTCGCTTCTGAAGATAATCCGTTGTTTCCTGAGTGCATGTTCTCCGGGCGCAAGTCTTCCGGGCGCAACGTCCCCGTGCGGAAAAGATCGCCGGCATGCAGTCCCACCGGCGAGGCGAATCCCAACATCTTGCGCGCCGCCGAGTTCGCTTGCCGCACCAGGCCGCTGGTATTCAAGAACAGAACGCCGCAGGAAAGGTTCGAGAGTATGGTCGAGCTCAGCGTGTCGGAGGCTTTGGCTTTTCTGCGCTCCGACAGTTGCCGTGTGGTGAGCTCATGTTTCTGCTGCTTCAGTTGCTGGATGACGGCGTGATAGGCGTGCACGGGCAAACCCTCCGCCGCCAACGGAGCGTGATTCAGCGATTCGGATTCCTCTGCGAGATTCTTCCGCAGGCGCCGAATCAGGAATAAGCCCAACCCGAAAGCCGCCACGGCTGCGAAGAGAAGCAGGCCCATGCGCAGTAACATCGGATTCACCAGCGGATTCGCCAGCGGATTCGCCAGCAGCCTCACAGCGTCCTCCAATACCACTGCAGGAGCCGGTTTCCAAACAGGAACGACAAGATCGCCATGCTGCCGAGAAACACGCCAAACGGCATCTCGTAAAAGCGGAGCGCCAGGCGCGCCGATTGCCACGCGCGCCGCCGAGCCTCTTTCGAGGAAATGCGCGAAGCAATGCCCGAAGCAATGCCGCGCGCCTCAAAGCGGCGAGTCCGTTTGATCCAGACTGCGAGCACCATGCTCAGTCCAAATATCGAACCCGCCAGCGACGCCGCAAAAATCGTTAATACCGTGAGCTTGGTTCCGAGGAACGCGCCGATCAACGCCATCAGCTTGACGTCGCCGAATCCCATGCCTTCGACCCCGCGGGCGCGCAGGTAAATCGCTGCCGCGCCGTAAAGAAACGAGGCGCCGACCGCCGCTCCCAGCAATGAGTCTGACAGGGACCACATGCGCCACGAAATCTCGCTTCTCATCGCAGGCGATACGATACCAGGCATGATCCGCGAAGCCAGGTCATTCACCGGAACCACCAGGCTGAACAAGATTCCCAGAACCAGCCCGGGCAGAGTCATCGCGTCGGGAAGAAGCTTGGTTTCCGCATCGGTGAAGATCAAGCCCAGCAGCAGGTAGCCGAGCACGCTGCATTTCAGCATCCCGAGCGTCAAGCCAAAATGCGTGTAACAGCCAAGAAAGAGCAAGCCCGTGAGCAGTTCGATCAGCAGGTAGCGTGGCGAGATGGGCGCCTTGCACGAGCGGCATTTTCCGCGAAGAATCAGCCAGCTTAGTACGGGCACGTTGTGGTAGAGAGGGATCAAGTCTCCGCAATGCGGACACGCGGAGCGCGGCGTTACCACCGACTTGCCGCGCGGCAGCCTGTAGATACACACGTTCAGGAAGCTGCCGAAGCACAGCCCAAAAGCGAAGATCGCAGGTGCAAGAAAAGGTTCCACTTGACAAGGTTCCACATGGGCTAAGTGCCCAGTCTGCTTGGATTTAAATGATTATAAGCCGCTCGGGCACGGCCTTCTAAGCACGAAGGTCACTGTACTTCTGCTTCGTCCAAGTCATTGTGAGCAAAGAGGAAAGCTCTGCTCATGCCACCCGGCTGATTTCCTGCTGCTGCGGCAGGAAGATGAAGAACACGGTTCCGGTCGCCCGCCCTGTCGCGCGGCCGTCTGCCCGGCTCCGCACCCGAATCGATCCCCCGTGTTTCTGCACAATGCCGCGCGACACCCACAATCCGAGCCCCGTTCCGCTGTCCTTCTTCGTGGTGTAGAAGGGTTCGAAGATCTGGCGCAGTTCGTCGCGCGGAATCCCGCTGCCGTTGTCGGCCACCGTTATGCGCACTCCCTCCCTGCCGTTGGACCAGTCGCGGCCCGTCGCCACCCGGACTTGCAGAGAACCTCCGTCCGCCATCGCATCCACCGCATTCACCATAAGATTGGCCAGTAACTGCCGCAACTCGCCAGAGTAGCCCGCGATCTCGCAACCGCTGCGGTAGCGTCGCGTCACGCGGATCTGCCGACCCACCAGTTTGCCGGAATACAACTGCAGAACTTCGTCCATGATCGCGGCAGGGTCCATCGAACCCGGAGCACTGGCATCGCGCACAAACCCCAAAGTTTGTTGTGCCAATCGCGCTACGCGTCCCACCTCTTGCTCGGCTTGAGCCAGATATTCCGCGGCGTGGCTGGAGTCATGGCGCGCCAGGTAAAGCAGGTTGACGACGGCCTCCAGCGGATTGTTGATCTCGTGCGCAATCGAAGCCGCGAGCCGGCCTGCGGTGGCCAGCTTTTCGCTGCGGCGCATGGCGTCTTCGGATTGCTTCTCGGCGGAAAGATCGCGGGCGATGGCGGACGTTCCCACAATTTTGCCGCGCGCGTTTCGAAGTGACGACACCGTCAGCAGTATCGGACAGCGGGTGCCGTCCTTCCGCATGCGCTCGGTCTGATAGGAAGCCACGTGCCCGCCGCCATTGAGGAGTGCGTGGTTGCGTTCCACTTCGTCGAGGCGTTCGGGCGGCGCTAATCGCGCCACCGGCAACCCCACTGCCTCCTCGGCCGTGTAGCCATAGAGCTGTTCGGCGGCGCGATTCCAACTGGTAATCGTGCCATCGGGACGGGAGCTGTAAATTGCGTCGCTGGAGTATTCCACGATCGCAGCCATCTCGCGGGTCGTGCGATCGGCGCGCAATTCCGCCAAGGTTTTCTGCCGAGCCATGCTCGCGGCGAACATGGAAATGGCCAGGAAAGCCGTCAGCCGCTCCAGATCGGCGCTCGTGCCGATGCGGAAGGTGAAGTAGGGCGGAACAGCAAAAAAATCCAGGCAAGCGGTGGAAACCAGCGAGCAGAAAACCGCGGGGCCAAAGCCCAGGAAGCGAGCGGTAAAAAGCACCGCCGCCAGCAAAAGCACAAAGAGATGGCGGTGCAGCGCGGCGGAAAGAGTCCAGCAGCTGAGCGCCACCCATACCGCAAGCGCGGCTCCCAAGTATTGCGCCAGCGCCGAATATCGATTCCGCGCGATCCAATTCTTCAGATTGGCCCTAATTTCAGACATGTTTTAAAACGCTGCCGGCTCCAGCTAGCGGGCGTAGCGCTGTCAGACCAAGTGGGCAGGGTGCTTTCGATGTCCTGAGAGAACTCTAGCAGCCGCCGGGGCGCGCGGCAACCGCCGCACGCGCGACGGTTGGAAGGTGATTAGGAAAGAAAATGCCGACCCGGCAAGCCGCTCGCGTTCGGTCCCCGTTCGCAGGTCAGTGCTGGTGGAGAAACTTGTAATCGAGGATGGAGGCCGCCAGCCCGAAAGCGTCCTCTGTATTGTCAACCGCGTCCTTCACCCGAATCAGCCTCCCCTGGCAAAGTACATTGCTGTTCTTTTGGCCGGAGATTTCTTCGGGCATCTCGAAGATCAGTTCTATAAGCGCATTCGCCGGCAGTTGCTGCGGGCCGTTAAACAGTACCCCCGACTGGCTGATGTTCTGGATCATTCCCTCGTACCAGGTACTGGAGATTTTTTCCGCGGTATCGAATCGGAAGCTTCGACTCGAAGGCGCCGTGCCCGGGGCATCCAGGTCGGTTGCTTTTGACCGGAGCGGCGTCGGACGGTCGGTGGTCATCCGCCATCGGCTTCGTCGACCCGGCTTCCACGACGCATGGTCTTCCAGTCGTACTGGTAAGCGCTCGCGCACAGCAGGCAGACTTGGTAGTACTCTCCATTCGCCGCGCGGCGCGGCCAGGAAAACTCGTGCGAACAGCGTCCCAACATGAGAACGTCCATGAGTTTCTGCGACATGATAAAGAGTGGTGCCTCGTAATTGAGACACATTCATCTTCCGACGGTTTGGCCGTTCTGAATAGGTTACTTTCGTGTATCGCGGTTTAGGCCTTATGCTTTTCCATATGGCACCCAAACCGAACTGTCGCGCATGGGCTTTCTCCTCGCCGGAGGCAAGAGTTCTCGCATGGGTGCGGATAAAGCTTTTCTGGATTTTGGCGGCCAAACACTCTTGGATCGCGCGCTCACCGTGATGGGCCCGGTCTGCGGCAAGGTCTCGATCGTCGGCGACCCCGCCAGGTTTGCGGAATCCGGATCGACGAAATATGACGCTGCGAAATATGATGCTGCGAAATATGGATCCGTCGTGGCCGACATTTTTCCCGGATGCGGTCCCCTCGCCGGCATTCACGCCGCGCTCGTGCATTCAACCGCCGAGTTGAACCTGATGCTCGCCGTGGACATGCCCTTCGTCTCCCCGGAACTGCTCGCGTTTCTTTTCGCGACCGCTGAAGACGCAGATAACCATGCCATCGTCACCGTGCCTCGCACCAGCAAAGGCCTTCAGCCGCTCTGTGCCGTCTATCGGCGCGACTTCTCCGTCGCCGCCGAGCAGGCTCTGCGGGCAGGGAAGTACAAGATCGATGCGGCATTTTCCAGCGTGTCTATCCGGGTGATCGCAGAGGACGAACTAGCGGCAGCCGGTTTTTCCGAGCAGAGTTTTTTCAACCTGAACACCCCGCAGGATCGCCTGGCAGCCGAGGGCCGGGATTTCGACTCCCCATCCTAGATAGTTAGTGGGTGGGTCTCCGGTTTGCCCGGGACACGACCAAGAACCCCGGCTACCCCCTCCTCGTCGTGAGCGCGATCGCCTGGTTTCGTCAACTGTCAAACAGCGTGAACACAGGGCGTTAATCTGCGGTCTAGTTGCGGCGCACGCCTTGGCGGCCGCCGAGACCACGTCGGAGGACCGGGATCAGAACGAAGAATAGGTGAGAGCCCTATTCAGGCTACGTTCTCCGCAGCATTTTTGCTCGGTTTATTATTCTCTTCGCCGGGTTGATTCCGGCCTTTCTCGACACTGGCACCGAGTTCGTCCGCCTCAGGTTTGCCGTTGGCAGCAACTTGCTCCGCGCCCTTAGCGGTTTCCTTTTCGCCCAACTGTTTTGTGGCTGGTTTCGCTTCTTGCTTGTTTTCCGTAGGCTTCGGAGACTCCTTCTTGGCATCCGGCTCAGCTGCCTTGATTGCGGAGGACAACAGATAATCTATCCTCACCCGGACCGCAAGCCATCTGACGCCACTCGCGTCTCCCGCCTGCTTCAAATGGGAGGCAAGTTCTTCCTCACTGGCTATCCCTTTATCTTTCAAGAATTGCAAAATAGCCGTGCTCTGAGTGTCTAAGGCCTC
>PLHP01000010.1 GCA_003138955.1 Acidobacteriaceae bacterium
CACCATGTAGAAGTGCCAGATGATGATGGCGAAGGTGGCCAGGATCGCTTCATACCAATGCACTGCCGTGGCCGCGTCCGTCACCCATTTCGGATAATGGCGCAGGGCAAAATTGTTGAACCAGAGCAGGAAACCGGAGACGGCCATGACGACGCTCCCCCACATGAAGGCCAGGTATTCCATCTTCTCCGCATAGTTGAATTTCTCGAACTTCGGCTCCTGTTTGGTGAGGCCGAGGTTGTAGCGGAGGACCTGCACCATGTCGGTGGCGTCCCTGATGGTCGGGATCATGGCCCACAGGAAAGCGCGATCGCGCTTGTTCCGCGCCAGATGCACGAAGTGGTAGGCGATGGCCAGGAGCATGACGATGGCCGCGGTGCGATGCAGGCCGCCGCGCCAACCGGCAGCGGACTCCCAGAGCAGCAGCGGCTTGGACCACCAAAACTCGGGATACTTCAAGGCAAAGCCCGTGAACGCGAGCGTCGGGAAACTCACCATGATGCCCCAGTGCGCGATGCGGAACCACAGGTTCATGCGCAGCACCGTCTCGCCGGATTCGCGGCGCGGGCGGCGGCGAATGAGCTTGGCCAGAAAGTCGAGCAGGTTGTGCAGCAGCATGAAGCCGAGCGTCACAGGGATCAGCACCCAGTACGTCCAGCGAATGTACTCGACCACCGGGTTGTTCGGGCCGGCGCCGGTCTGCACATGGATGGGACCGACGGTGAACTTGGCTTCGGCCACGCCTTGGTGGCATTGCCCGCAGGTTTTGCGGAGGTTGGCGGCATTGACGGTCGAGCGCGGATCGCTGGAACGGAGAATGGAGTGCACGCCATGGCATGAAGCGCAATTCGCCGCGGTCACTTTCCCTTCCTGGAGGGCGAGCCCGTGATAGCTGGCAGCGTAAGATGACAGGCGATCCACCGGCAATTCATAGCGCAGCGCCAGGCGGGGATCGCCATGGCAACGCCCGCANNAGGCGGGGATCGCCATGGCAACGGCCGCAGGTCTGCGAGGAGACATTCTCGGCGTTCAAGGGCGAGTTCGGATTTTTCGGGTCCGTGATCAGGTGCTCGCCGTGGCAGTCTATGCAAACGGGCGCATCGCGCACGCCGTTCTTGACCGCTTCGCCGTGGACACTCTCGTTGAACTCGCGGGCGATTTCCTTGTGGCATTGGCCGCAGGTATCCGGCACTTTCCAGTGATTGACCTTGGAGCGGGCATCGGTGGCGGGATAGATGTCATGACTGCCATGGCAACTGGAACACGTTGCCGCATTCTTGCCGAGCGCGACTGCGCGGCCGTGAACGCTTTGCTTGTAGGAATCCGCCGGATGCGCCACCGGAATTTTATGCCGCGACAGGAACCCGGCGTCGCTGTGGCACTTTGCGCAAGTATCCGCCAGATTCTTGCGGGCCACGGTCGAGTCCGCTTCGCTGGAGGCTTTCACTGCGTGGATGGGACCGTGACAGGAGACGCATTTGGGCGCGTCCTGGTCGCCGTGTTTCGCGGCCTGGCCGTGAATGCTTGAGGAGAGGGCCTTCACTTCGTCCGCGTGACACTCCGTGCACTTTCCGGGAATCAGTTTCTCCGCGGTGGTGAGCTCGTGCACGCTGCCGTGACACGTTGCGCACGCTGATTCGCCGAGCGTGGAGTGGGCGCTGGCTGGGAACGCTTTGGCCTCGTCGGCATGGCAGGTGGCGCATTGCACTTTGGCGATTTTTGCGGGATGCGGAAACTCTTTGATGGCAGTGTGGCAGTCCTTGCAGCTGAGAACCGCGTGGGCACTGGCGGCATGCTTGGCCGGGTCGATCGAAATGCTTTTGCCGGCGGCGGACTTCATTCCCGCTTCGCCATGGCACGCCAGACATTCCTGGTCTCCGGCGGCCGCAGCCGCAGCCACGGCGGAAGTCAGAAGCAAAGCCAGGTAAATCAAAGCAACCCGAGTGGCGCGCATTTCCAGACCCTTCTCCTTAATTCAAGTGCAAAAACTCAAGCGCAAAAAAGTCGACCGCAAATCGGTTCTAGCGGTACGCGAACAACATCGCATAGATGATCCACAACACAATGAAGAATCCGACCGTCAGCGCTGCCCAGGCGAAGGCTCGAATCGTGCGGGTGACGATTGGTTGATACGCCTCCTCCATGTGTTCTTCCAGTCGCCCGCTGGCGACCAGGGCTTCATACTCTCTGGGCTTGTCCCTTTCCAATTCTTCAAGCGGCATGCGGCCGGTGAATACCGTGATGTCCATGGGAAACTTTTCGGGGCGCAGGTGGGTATTGAAGAAATGGACGGTAAAGATGAAGCCCGTGGCCAGCAGCGCCTCGTCGCTGTGAATGATGGTGGCGACGTTCAGGAACGCCCCCGGTATAAACCGCGTGAAGAACACCGGGAACCAGAGCGTGAGGCCGGTAGAACCGATCACCGCGATTCCCCAAAACACCGCGAAATAGTCGAATTTTTCCCAGTACGTCCAGCGGCCATAGGCCGGCCGCTTGCCCAGGCCCACAAACCACTTCAGCGTTCCCACCAGCTCCGTCAGGTCCCTGCGGTTCGGCATCATGCTGCCCGGTCCGAACAGCAGCGCGAGCCACGAACCGTGCTCGCTTTTCTTCTGCCGGTACAGGTCCACCAGATGGGCAACGAAAACTCCGAACATCACGAGGGCGGCACTGCGGTGAATGTTGCCCGCGCTTTCGAATCCTCCGAGCAGATGAGAAAGCACCGCTGCCCAACTTGTGTAGGAGAACTTCAGGGTCAACCCCGTCAGCGCCAGGCACATGAAGCTCACGATCATGCAGATGTGCAGGATGCGCTGCAACCGGCTGAAGCGGACGAACTGGCGCTCCGGAACTTCGCCCTTAGGCATCGGGGTGCTCCTTGGTGCTTTCCTTGGCGGCCCGAGTTTCAGGCGTGGCCGCGAGTTTCGCTTCGGCGGCGCGCAACTCCTGGCGCATCTGGAAAGCTCGGGGCAGCCAGAGCA
>PLHP01000155.1 GCA_003138955.1 Acidobacteriaceae bacterium
CTTTTAACCGGACAGCAGTGATTGCGCATAGTCTTCTCCTCTGTCGCCTTCATGCCAACCTAGATATAAAGGGGGAATTTAACGCTTCGCGTGATGAGCCGGAGATTCCCTCGGCTCACAAACCGATCTTTAGGCACAGTAATGACAAGTATTGACGATAAATGGTGGGATTATTGGGTGTAAATGGCTCTTGGGTGCCAGTTGGCCGGCGCTACGATCAAGAACTTGATGCGCGCCGGTCTTTGATTTCCTCGAGATGAAGCCGTAGCCGTCGCAAGACACTCTCCCGCTCTGCATTGCTCAGGTCCTGCTGGAGTTCCTGCAGGGCGAAGTGGACGACGTCGTGGTGATGGATTTCCTCCGGGGCAACATCGCCGCTCAGTTCCAGCCAGATGCCGTGCAGGAGATCGATCTCTTTGGGTGTAAGCCGCGGCACGTGCGGGCCGACATAAAAGATATGCTCCTGGCCGCCCGGGAAATAGATCTCGAGAATCAGTCGGGGCTTGGGATCCGGCAGACGCTCCCAGGCCAGGCCGGCGATTCGCGCCTCCTCAGTCACCGGTCGAGTGGGAGACGGGCCCAACACAACCGCCGAAGACTGCAAGCTCTGGGCAGCGCGCAGGATGCCGTCCCACTTTTCGGTGGCGGCAGCGACCGCCAGATGGATCGTCTTTCCTTTCTTCTCGGCCAAGGCCAGCGCCCGGGTAAAGAGATCTTGTTCCTCCACGCTGAAAAGCTGCTCCGGCGCCAGATCGCCCTCTCCCGATTCCGCGCGTACAAGAAATCGCATGTGGAGCACTACCACATCCTGTTTGCGCGGATCGACGCGGTCGAGCACCGCCCCCAGGTTATAAAGCGTGTTGTAGTTACGGACCATCACCAGAATATTCTCCGGGCGCACTCCGAGCCCTTTCGGGGTGAGGTCGTCGCCCGGCTCCAGATTGAACTGGTCAAGTTGGGTATGAGCCGCAGCGCTGCGCTTGGTCATCTTTTCGGAGACTTCGAAAACGACGAAAAAAATGATCGTGAATGCCACTCCGGAAAGGGTCGCGATTTGCTTGGTGAAAAGATTGATGACGCACAGTGCGACCAGCGTAACCGTGATCAGGCCCAAACCGACGGGGATCTCGACGCCCCCAACCATCAGGTTGAGGGGCACACGAAATTCCCGCTTCCCGGGCTGCTTGTAGCGCAGCACCAGCACGGCCAGGCCCTTCATGGCGAAGCTCCACATCACGCCAAAGGCATACGCCTCACCGAGCAGGAAGATATTGCCTCGGCTCAGGAAAATGGTGAGGAGCTGAAGGCCCACGACCAGATTCAAGATGCGGTAAGAGGTCCCGAAGCGGCGTTGGGGGCGGCGAAACCAGTAGGGGAGAATGCCATCCTCGGAGACGCGGTTGAGGACGCCGTTCGAGCCCACGATCGCCGTGTTGACGGCCCCCGCCAGCATCAAGACTCCGACCACGACGACGAAAGCGCGGAACGCCAGCCGCAAAGACAAGGGCCCAACCAGGTACAGGCCCGCCGACACGCCGCTGATGGGCCCGGTCAGAATGTAGTCGAACATGAGCGCCGAAACTGAGAACTTGGCCAGGGTTCCGCCCATGGCCTCCTTCACCACGCGATACACACCGCCGCGCACGAACATGCTGCAGCTCTCGATGTAAACCGAACGGACCGCGTAGGAGAGCAACATGATGGCGAGGATGAACCAGGGAGCGGCTTTGCCAACGAAGTGCTCGGCAATGGCGCCTGCATAGAAGGCGGAGGAGCCCATGTCATTGAGCACGATCGCAGCCGCCCGCCAGAACGAGATAAACGCCAGCATGGCGGTTGTGGCCACCAGCACCCGCTGAGTGTGGGATCCCGTCAGCGTTGGCAGAGATTGCTTAGCGGTATGGTTTTCCATTCCCCCTCTTTAACCAAGCATCGAACCAGTCGTATCCCAGCCACCGGCCGCGAGAAATTCACGAATTTTTCATGCTATCCGATAAGCGCAAGGTAGAACAACATCGAACTGCTTTCGCAGGGTGAGCCGCGGTTCCGGCGCGGGCCGAAAACGAAAGCGAGGGTACGTCAACGGTTTGCGCTGCGTCAGGAGTGTACAAACCCGGGAATCTGCCTGTGCTGCACTGACTTCGGAGGGAACTTTGCTATCCTTGCGGGTGCGGCAAATTCATTCGAGCGCGTGGGGACTGGTGCTGGTTTCGGCAGTCCTCCAGGTTGTGATTTTTCCGCTGCCGGGGCTTTATGGGCTGTCTTGGGTCGCGGTGGCGCCGCTGCTCGTTGCCATCTTGAGGGGACGCGTTCCGGAGACTCTGCAATTGGATGGGCAGGCGCGCTTGCTGCCCGCCGCGCCGTGGCAGGGGTTCGTACTGGGCTACGGGTGCGGGATTCTGTGGTTTGCCGGGACGTGCTACTGGATTTTCGACACCATGCATCGCTATGGCGGGCTGCCGATTCCGGCTGCCGCGCTGGCGCTGATCTTGTTTTGCATGTATGTCGGGCTTTATCACGGAATGTTCGGGCTGCTGCTGGCTCTGGTTGCGGGCTCAAACGGCTTTCGATTAGATAAGTCTCGATCAGACAAGTCTGGATTAAAGGCCGCCAGGTCGGCGGCGTCGCTGCGGCGCGCACTGGTGGCGGCTCCGTTTCTTTGGGTCGCGGTGGAACTTGCGCGGACGCGCGTTACCGCTTTTCCCTGGGAGCTTCTGGGATACTCGCAGACCGCGAATTTTGCGCTCACGCGAATTGCTACACTCACCGGCGTTTATGGGCTCTCGTTTGAAATCCTGCTCGTGAACAGCGTGTTCGCGGCGGCGTTTCTGGTTGCGAGGGAGCAGCGGAAACGGCTGCTGGTGGCGGCTTGCGTGGCGACGGCGATCCTGCAGGCGGGACAGTTGCTGGCGCCTCCTCGGGTGGCGCCCGATCATATGCCGGCCGATCATGTGCCGGCGGATCATACCGCGCTTTTGGTGCAGCCGAATATTCCGATTCTGGAAGGCGCGATGTGGACGAAGGAATATTTTCAGGACACGCTGCGGGACTTGACCGCCGTGAGTTTACATCCCCCGGGAGGAAAACCCGCCAGACAACAGGCAGCCGGGTCCCCGGACATGTTTGTCGTGTCCTATAACTTGATTGTGTGGCCGGAGTCGCCTTCGCCGTTTTACACGAACGATCCTTTGTTCCGAGATGCAGTGAGCGCGCTGGCGAAGCAGTCGGGGACCTGGGTGGTGGCGGGATCGATTGGAATCGCTCCGGCAATGCACAGCGGCGGAGGCAGCGGCGGAGACAGTGGCGGAGAACGATCGCAGATTTTCAACTCCGCTGTCCTGGTCAGTCCGCAGGGTGAGTGGGTTGGACGCTACGACAAAGTGCATCTCGTGCCCTTCGGTGAATACTTGCCGTTTCCGCAGCTGTTTGCCTTTGCCGGAGGCCTGACCAAAGAAGTGGGAGAATTTCAGCGCGGTGCGTCGCGCACGCCACTGGATGCCGGAGGCGAGCGGCTGGGAATGTTTATCTGCTATGAATCGATCTTCCCCGACGAAGTGCGGCAGGGACCGCTCGAGGGCGCGCAGGTTTTGTTGAACATTTCGAATGACGGCTGGTACGGCGACAGCGGCGCCTGGAAACAGCACCTGCAGCAGACCGAAATGCGGGCCATCGAAAATGACCGGTGGCTGCTGGCGGCGACGAATACGGGGATGACGGCATCGATCGATCCTTACGGACGGATTGCGGCGGCAACTCCGCGGCAGGTTCGGACCGCGCTGGCGGCTCCTTATGCCCTGATTTCGGGTACCACCTTTTACACCCGGCACGGCGATTGGTTCGCATATCTGTGTGCGATAATTTCAGGAGGCGCGCTGATTGCGCGTTTTGTGTCTGGTCGTTAGTCGATGGTCGTTTGTCGTTAGCAAGAGCTCGCGAACGACTAACGACGAGCGACTAACGACTAACCGAATAAGACATGCCCGGTGATACGCAATGCTAGATGAGCTGGAACAGCAATACACTTCTTTAAAGACCAAGGTCCACGACCTGCGGGAGTATCTTTGACGCCGGCAAGCTGCGCCAGCAATTTGCCGAAATCGAAAAGCAGGCGTCGGATCCCAAGCTGTGGTCGAATCCTGAAAAGTCTCAGCAAGTGATGCGGGAACGGAAGCGCCTGGAAAGCATGTTGTCGCTCGAAGGCGACCTGGCGCGCCGGACCGACGACATCGCCACCTATTTCGATCTGGCCGGCGAAGGTGAGAACGTTGCGGCTGACTTGCAACGTGACCTGGACTCTCTGCGCGAGTTGGTGGATCGAGTGGAAACCGAGACGCTGCTTTCGGGCGAGAACGACGGCCTGAATGCGATCATGACCATTCATCCCGGAGCGGGCGGAACCGAGTCGCAGGACTGGGCGGAGATGCTGCTGCGCATGTATCTGCGCTGGGCCGAGCGGCAGGGATTCAAGACGGAGATGTACGACTACCAGCCCGGAGAAGAGGCCGGAATCAAGTCCGCGACATTTTCGGTGATTGGCCAGTATGCGTTCGGTTATTTGACGAGCGAGATCGGGGTGCACCGACTGGTGCGCATTTCGCCCTTCGATCAGGCGAAGCGGCGGCATACGTCATTTGCCAGCGTGTATGTTTCGCCTGAGATTGACGACAGCATTGAGGTCAATATCAAGCCGGATGACATTCGGATTGACACTTACCGATCGAGCGGCAAGGGTGGACAGCACGTCAATACAACCGATTCAGCGGTGCGGATCACGCATATCCCGACGGGCCTGGTAGCCAATTGCCAGAATGAACGCTCGCAGCATAAGAACAAGGAGAAGGCGATGAGCATGCTGCGCTCCAAACTTTACGAATTTGAGCTGGAGAAAAAGCGCGAGGTCACTAAGAAGATTGAGGATTCGAAGCTCGACATTGATTTCGGTTCGCAGATACGGTCGTATGTGCTGCAACCTTACCGCATGATCAAGGATCACCGCACGAAACTGGAGATCGGCGACGTAGATCGTGTGCTGGATGGCGATCTGCGGCCTTTGATGCAGGCTTATCTGCGCATGCGGCGGGGCGAGAAGAAGGCTTAGGCATGCGCCGAATGGTCATACGGACGCGGCGAAGTCTTCCCCACAGGGGACACAGAGGTGCACAGGGGCCCGCAGAGAGAACGCGGGTTTACGTAAGTTACAGTTTTTTATGAAAAGCAACAATACGCTAAAGCCGCCGCACCTTGGACCCCGCCTGCAGCACGCCTTCCGCTATGCCGCTGGGAAGCATGCCGGACAGACGCGGAAGCAATCGGCGGTGCCTTATCTCTCGCATCTGATGGCGGTGGCGTCGCTGGTGCTGGAAGCCGGCGGTGACGAAGATATGGCGATTGCGGCGCTGTTGCATGATGTGGTCGAGGATTGCGGCGGCATGCCGAGGCTGCGCGAGGTGCGCAAGCAGTTTGGTCTGCGGGTAGCGAAGATGGTGGAGGGTTGTACGGATTCGTTCGGCGAGCCGAAGCCGGAGTGGCTGGAGCGGAAGAAAGACTATCTGCGCGAAGTGAAGCATGCCGACGTGAATACGCGGCTGGTTTCGGCGTCTGACAAGCTGCACAACGTGCGCACGATTCTGGCGGATTACCGGCAACACGGGGAAGCCATCTGGGCGCGGTTCACGGGAAAAAAGGAAGGCACGCTCTGGTACTATCGCGCCTTGAGCAACGAATATGAGCGGCGCAGCCCGAACCGCATCACGCGCGAACTTGAGCTTGCAGTCGCGGAATTGGAGCGGGCGGTGGGCAGGAAACCGCGCGGGTCGAAGGAGTTCACGAAGAAGCTCGCGAAGAAGAAATCTGCAGCCAATTCGGGGAGATGAACGATGGCGCGAATGCTTGATCTGATCCGCAATTCGGAGATTCCGTCGAACCTGATGCATTCGGCGGCGCACGGCGCCCTCGCGGCGCCGCCTGGGGAGACGATTGAGATCCTAGTTCATCTGGCGCTCCATAACAAATTGTTTGGTGAGCAGGCGCGTCTAACGCTGGCCGGTTGGGACGA
>PLHP01000056.1 GCA_003138955.1 Acidobacteriaceae bacterium
CTAACGCTGGCCGGTTGGGACGAAAAAGCCAGCCTGGCCGCGGCTGCCGATTCCAAGACCAGCCCCGAGGTGCTGGGATATTTTCTTTCTCCGGAGAATCTGCGGACTCCTCTGTTGCCGGCACTGGCGCAGAATCCGGCCGTAAGCGAAGAGTCGCTGGACGGGGTTGCCGTGGGAGGGTCGCGCTCGACGGTAGAAGCTTTGTTGACGAGCCCGCGAGTCATGAGCTCCATGCGGCTGTTGCAGGCGTTGCAGGCGAATGCCCACCTGCGTCCAAATGAACTCGGCGAGATTGCAAAAAAGCTGGCTGCTTTGGAAACCAGACGGGCAGCAGATTCGGACGCAACCGAAGCGGGCGTTTCGGCCGCCGTCATCGAGAGTACGGTCACAAAGTATCTGGAAGAGAACGCGGTGGAGCTGGCAGCCGAAAAAGACAAACCGTTCCAGCCCATGCCTTTCCACCCCCTAGGAATGGCGCACGAAGAGGTGGGCGCCGAGGCGGCGGGTGAGGTTGTGGCGCCGGCCGCTGCCGCCACGGGCAGTGCCAGTGCTGACGCGACCGCCGAGAACTCGGCGGCAGCGGGAAAGTCCATCGGAGCCGCAGTCGCTGCCCATGGCAAGAGGCCACCAATTCCAGCCCATCCGGAAAGGCGCGATACCGCGCTGATGAAGATTTCCCGGCTCGACATCAAGGGCCGGATCGCGCTGGCGATGCGCGGCAGCAAGGAAGAGCGGGCGATCCTGATTCGCGATTCTACGAAGCTGGTAGCGGTGGCGGTGCTGGAGTCGCCCAAAGTTTCGGAGAGCGAGGTGGAAACTTTTGCGACGCAGAAGAATGTGCTGGAGGCGGTGCTGCGCACGATTCCGCTGAAGCGGAAGTTTATGAAGAATTACAGCATCATGCGAAACCTGGTCAGCAACCCGCGCACGCCGCTCGATGTCTCGCTGACATTAATGAAGAACCTGCTGGTTCATGACCTGAAGAATCTAGCGGGGAACAAAGAGGTTACGGACACGATTCGCAAGCTGGCGCTGCGCATGTATAACCAGAAGATGGCAAAAAGAAGCGCGAAGGAGTAGTCGCGGTTGAAGCCATCCGATCCTATTTACGAACTGTTCTCACGGATGAAGACGATCGCCGTGGTGGGATTGTCGGAAAGTCCGATGCGGCCGAGTCACGGCGTTTCTGCATACATGCAGGCGGCCGGATACAGGATAATCCCGGTGAATCCGCAGATTGCGGAGGCGCTCGGAGAAAAGTCGTATCCGTCTTTGCTCGAAATACCGCTCGAAGTGGCGGAGAAGATCGATCTGGCGGATGTGTTCCGGCGGCCAGAGTTCGTGGATGAGATCGTGGAGCAGGCGATCCAGTTGAAGATTCCGGCGATCTGGCTGCAGGAAGGCGTGATCAACGAACGCGCGGCGGAGAAGGCGCGAAAGGCCGGAATGTTGGTGGTGATGGACCGGTGCGTTTTGAAAGAGCACCGGGCGAGATTCGGGTAGTTGCCGAGACCGAAGTACAGAATCAAGAAAATCACCGTTTGAGAGTAATATTCCTAGTTCGCATTTATTTTGGAGGAATTTATGGCCACTCAGACCCGCACCGAACCACATGCCAAGAATTTTGGGGAAAATATTGAGAGCGATCTGGCGCTGGAATTTTTGCGCGTGGTGGAGAACGCGGCCATAGAGTCGGCGCGCACCATGGGCCAAGGGGACCGTCCGCTGAGCGACCAGGCGGCGACGGAGGCTATGCGCAGGACGATGGACACGGTCCCGATGCACGGCACGATTGTGATCGGCGAGGGCGAGCGCGACGACGCGCCCATGCTTTATATCGGCGAGCAGGTGGGGGGCTCGTATCTGGACGGCCGCGAGGTTCCGCAAGTCGACATCGCGGTCGATCCGCTGGAAGGCACGAATCTCTGCGCCACCGGATCGCCGGGAGCGATTACGGTGCTGGCGGCTTCGGAAAAAGGCGGGTTGCTGCATGCTCCCGACTGCTACATGGAAAAAATCGTGGTTGGGCCATCGTGCAAGAACGCGGTGGAACTGGACGCTCCGGTGGCCGTGAACCTGAAAAATATCGCGCGGCGGATGCATCGCGGCGTGGAGGACCTGGTGGTGGTGGTGCTCGAGCGTCCGCGGCACGAGAAGCTGATCTCGGAAATTCGCAAGGCGGGCGCGCGCATCAAGCTGATTGGCGACGGCGATCTCTCGGCGGGCATTGCCGCGGCGGTGATCGGAACCGGGGTGCATGCGGTCATGGGATCGGGCGGNNTGGAAGAGCGCATTGCGAAGATGGGGATTAAAGACAAGAACAAAATTTACGAGGCGGAAGACCTGGCTCCGGGGAAGCAGATGATCTTCGCCGCGACCGGCGTGACCGAAGGGGCGCTGCTGAAAGGCGTCCGCTTCTTTGGCGAAGGGACTCGGACATCTTCGGTGATTCTGACTTTGAGGACTGGACGGGTGCGATTTGTTGAGAGCATTCACTTGGATAAGGGGCCGGATGTTAAGGTGCGGTTCGCGTAGGGCAGGTCCTTGCAAAGTCCCAAGCTCTTGATGGCTGTGGAATCCCATGTCCCGCCCTTTGGCGTCGGCTGTGCGGCGTCCCACTTCTCGAAAAACGCGAGAAGTGGGGCACCCCCGTTTTCTTCTGTGCTGACAATTCGTAATGGGCGTAATACCTAACCGCCGGAGGGATGTGGGCCGCCCGCCAAAGATGGTTGGCAAAGATTGCCAGGGGGGTACCCCCCCCCCCAATT
>PLHP01000246.1 GCA_003138955.1 Acidobacteriaceae bacterium
TAGCCGCCATCATCACCGAACGCGGTATTGCCCGCGCGCCCTACGAGGAGTCACTAAGCCAGTTGGCGCGACAGGTCCAGGAAACTCGCTGAACTCGAGGCTTTGCGGCAGGGCATCGCTATTCGCGAGGCCGCCGTGCGACACTCTTTGCAGGGCATTCCGGGAGCGCCTTCAGGTACCAAATTTCATGCGCATTGTTATCGCGGGCGGCGGGACAGGCGGGCACGTTATTCCGGCGCTGGCCATCGCTCAACAGCTTAAGAAGCAATTCGGCGCTGAGGTGCTTTTTATTGGGACGGCTCGCGGGATTGAGACGCGGCTGGTGCCTCAGGCGGGGTTTCGTCTGGAGCTGATTCAGGTCGGCGCGCTGAAAAATGTCAGCCTGATGACGCGGGCGAAGACGATGTTTGATTTGCCGCGTGCGATTGCGGCTTCTTCCCGGATGCTCTCGGAGTTCGATCCCGAGGTGGTGATTGGGGTCGGAGGATACGCCTCCGGACCGGCGATGGTGGCTGCGATTCGCCGGCGTCTTCCGACGCTTGCTTTCGAACCGAACGTCGTGCCGGGATTTGCCAATCGAATGATCGCGCGCTGGGTTTCCGCCGCCGCGGTGCACTTTGAAGAAACTTGCCGGTATTTTCCCAACTGCCGGGTGACGGGAGTGCCGGTGCGCGAGGCGTTCTTTGCGATTCCCGCGAGAGTTGGCGACGCGCCCACGCTGCTGGTTTTTGGAGGTAGTCAGGGCGCGCGGGCCATCAATCAGGCGATGATCGAGTCGCTGGCCGGTTTGCGCGAAAAAATTCCCGGGATCCACATCATTCATCAGACTGGGCAGCGCGACTATGACCATGTGCTTGCCGCGTATCAGCAGTCGGGAATCTCGGGCGAAGTCCACAAGTTCATCGACGATATGCCGGGTACGTTCGGCCGCGCCGATTTGCTCGTCTGCCGTTCGGGCGCGAGCACGGTCGGCGAGATTACAGCGGCAGGCAAGCCGGCAATTTTTGTGCCGTTCCCGGCTGCGGCCGATGATCATCAGAATGTAAACGCGCGGGCACTGGAACGCGCGGGCGCGGCGGTTGTGGTCGAAGAAAGCAATTTGGGCGCGGCTTACCTGGTCGATACGATTGCAGCTCTGATCGGTGATGCGCGGCGGCTGCAGAGCATGTCCGCGGCGGCGAGATCTTTGGCGCACCCTAAGGCAGTCGAAGAAATCGCGGAGATGGTTAGAAAGCTTGCCGGCCTTGACCCGAACCTTTAACCGCAGAGGGCGCTGAGCACGCAGAGAGAAGACTTGGGGGTGTTTCCCCGAGCTTCTCTGCGTTCTCTGCGATCTCCGCGGCTAGATGGTCTATCATCGATTTTCATGTTCGCCAAGATTCGGCGCATTCATTTCGTGGGTATCGNNGCATGAGCGGGATTGCCGAGGTGCTGCTGAATCTCGGCTACCAGATTTCCGGCTCCGATCTGAAAAATTCAGCGGTCACACAGCGACTTGCTGCTTTGGGCGCGGCCATTTTTGAGGGACACGCCGCAGCCAACATTGCCGGTTCGGACGTTGTGGTTACGAGTTCCGCAATCCCGGTCGAAAATCCCGAAGTTACCGAAGCTCGTCGGTTGCATGTACCGGTGATTCAACGCGCCGAGATGCTCGCCGAGTTGATGCGGCTGAAGTACGGCATCGCGATTGCCGGCATGCATGGGAAGACCACTACGACTTCAATGGTTGCAACCGTGCTGGCCGCTGG
The DNA here is from genome assembly GCA_003138955.1 of Acidobacteriaceae bacterium. Classification (GTDB taxonomy): domain Bacteria; phylum Acidobacteriota; class Terriglobia; order Terriglobales; family Acidobacteriaceae; genus Acidiflorens. The sequence goes on from PLHP01000246.1 coordinate 1,749, forward strand.
TGGCCTCGATCCCACGGTCGTGGTTGGAGGGCGCGTGGACGCGATGGGCTCGAATGCGCGGCTCGGCAAGTCGCAATACCTGGTCGCCGAGGCGGACGAAAGCGACCGGTCGTTCCTGAAGCTTTCGCCGATTCTCTCGGTGGTCACGAACATTGACCGCGAGCACATGGACTGCTACCGCGACATGCACGACGTTCGCCGTACGTTTCTCGAATTTATGGAGCGCGTTCCGTTTTATGGCATGGTCGTCGGCTGCAACGACGATGCGGTGCTGCGGCGCTTGTTGCCGCGCGTCCATCGGCGGGTGACGACGTACGGAACTAGCCGGGGGTCGGATTTCCTGATCCGCATGGGAGCGCCGCCAGTTGGATCGTTGCCGGTTGGATCATCGCCGGTTAGGTCGCCGCTGGCCACCGGAGAGCACAGCCCGCTCATCCGCTTCAACGTGACTTACAAACAGAAAGATCTCGGAGAGTTCACGCTGCACGTTCCGGGCACACACAACGTGCTGAACGCGACGGCTGCGATTGCGGTGGGCACCGCACTCGACATCCCCGGGGCGCAGATTCGCTCCGCGCTTGACGGTTTTCGCGGCGTGGACCGCCGCTTCCATTTCAAAGGGGCAGCGGCGGGCGTCAGCGTGATTGACGATTACGGGCACCATCCTACGGAAATCCGGGCCACGCTGGCGGCCGCTCGCCAGTGCGGATTTCGCCGCGTGCATGTGATCTTCCAGCCGCACCGGTTTACTCGCACTCGCGATCTGATGGATGAATTCACGACCGCCTTTGGCGACGCCGACACGCTTTGCTTACTCGACAT
>PLHP01000327.1 GCA_003138955.1 Acidobacteriaceae bacterium
ACGTCTTTGGCGCGCAGGTCGAGGTGGTTGGTGGGCTCATCGAGCAGCAGGAAGTTGGCGGGGTGCAGCAGCATTTTGAGCAGCGCGTAGCGATTGCGCTCTCCGCCGGAGAGAACGCCGATGTGCTTAAAGACATCGTCGCCCGAAAAAAGAAAACAGCCGAGCAGGCTGCGCAGCTGGGTTTGCGTGGAGGCGGGCGAGAGTTCGCCGAGGTCGTCGAGAATGCGAGCTTGCGGATCGAGTTCCTTGTATTGGTCCTGCGCGAAATAGTCGGGTTCGACGTGGTGGCCGAGCTTGTATTCGCCGGCCGTGAGCGGCTCATCACCGGCCAGCAGTTTAATGAGAGTGGACTTCCCTGCTCCGTTGACTCCGACCAGCGCGACGCGCTCCCCGCGTTCGATCATGAAATTCACTTTCTCAAAAACCTTGTGCCCACCAATCCCGTGCCCGCCGTAACTCTTGGCCACGTCCGCAAACTCGGCGACGATGCGCCCGCTCGGCTTGGGCTGCGGGAAGGAGAAATGGACGGTCTTCTCTTCCTCCGGAATTTCGATCCGCTCCATTTTTTCGAGCTCTTTAATGCGGCTCTGCACCTGCTTGGCCTTGGTGGCCGTATAGCGGAATCGATTGATAAAGACTTCGAGCTGCTCGATGCGGTCGTGCTGNNTGCTTGTTCCAGATTTCCACGATCCGTTTGACGGTGATGTCGAGGAAGTAGCGGTCGTGCGAAATGAGGACGAAAGCGTAGGGATAGGTGGTCAGGTAGTCCTCAAGCCAGTTGCGGGCTTCGAGATCGAGGTGGTTGGTCGGCTCGTCGAGCAGCAGCAGGTTGGGCTTCTGCAGCAGAAGTTTTGCGAGCGCAATGCGCATCTGCCACCCCCCCGAGAATTCCTCGGTCCGACGGGTCCAGTCGTCGCGGTGAAAGCCCAGACCGGTGAGGACTTGTCCGACCTGGGCTTCGAGCGTGTAGCCATCGCGGGCGACGAATTCGTGTTCGAGCCTCTGGTAACGGTCGGCGACATTGGAGTATTCGGGACCCGCGTGATCAAGTTCCGACATGCTGCGGGTAAGCGACTCCATTTCCTTTTCGATGGCATCGAGTTCGGCAAACACAGACATGCACTCAGCGAAAATCGTGCGCCCGGTCAAGATAAGGCCGTCCTGCGGAAGGTATCCGGTGGAAATGCCCTTGGCGCGCGAGATGGCGCCGTAGTCGAGCGACTCGCTCCCGGCAAGAATTTTCATGATGGTCGATTTGCCGGTGCCATTCGCTCCGACCAGACCGATGCGTGATTCTGGCGTAATCATCCAGTCGGCGTTCTCGAACAAGAGCTTGTGCCCGTAGCGCTTGCCGGCGCCGGAGAGTTGGATCATGGGGTGTCTCTATTTAAATATAGCGGACGGGAGCGATTAGCTCTCAGCTGTCGGTTGTCAGTTGTCAGCGATGGTTCTTAGCTCATGCAGAATAAGTGGCTGCCAAAGAGCCTCCTCCGCGCTGGCTCAGGCCTTTGATAATGTGCCACAATTCGTAACATGCCTAGCGTAAACATTCGCCAATTCCGGGACGTCGAGCGCCTGAAAGCGTGGCTGCGTGCCGGCAAAACTGTGGAACTCCGGGAGCGCGACGAGGTAATCGCCCGCATTGTTCCAGAAGGATCGCCTCGGCCGACCGGCGACTGGCCTGATTTCGCGGCCATGCGCAGGGAAATCTTTGGTGAGCGCGTTCTGCCCGGAGAGGATATTGCGATTGAGAAGCGTAGTCGCTATTGAGCGCTTGGACGGGCCGGACACCCGTCCCCACACGAGCCCTAGCGGGCGGCGGCGGCCATGCGCGCTATGCCCAGGTGCTCCAGCGCGCGGTCGATCACGGTCTGGAGTTCGTGGGCGTATTTGACTTCGCGGCCCTTGGCCAGGATAACGCGCGCTTTTTCTGCATCGAACCAGGTGGGATTGCGGAAGTCTTCCTCGGGACGGCGAGTTTGGCGGACGTCCATCAAAAAAGCTTTGACCACGTATTCCTGCACGCCGCCCGCCTGCCAGAAAACACCCTTCGAGTGAATGTAGATATGGAAATGGCGGGGCTCGATGATGCCGCTCGCGCCCGCTTCTTCTTTGGCTTCGCGTTCCGCAGCCTGGCTATGCGAGAGGCGAGGTTCGGGGGCTCCCTTGGGAAACGTCCACTTGCCGCCGCCGTTGGTATTCACCAACAGAAACTCGGCATGCGAATTCACCCGCCGGTAACAGACGGCAGCGACCTGCAAGGGCAGCGCAAAGCGAGAGACGCGAGGTGAGCTCATCTTTTCGTAGTTTACTGTAAAGATATTTCAGGAATGTTAAATACAACGGAAATGGTGCATACCTTTGGTAACGAGGCCTTTGGTGCAGCGGGCGGCTCAAAGGTTAATTGTGAGTGGCGGGAGCATTAGTGTTGGGCTGCTTCTTAGACTGGGCGATCATGACGTCGGTCTCCTTCAGCAGCGTTTGTTTGACCGTGTCCGTGTACTTGGTCATGATCGGCATCATGTCTTGCATCGACTCTGCCATGATGGAGGGCAGCTCGCGCAACAGCTTTTCGCCGGTAGGCGATGAATAAAACGCCACGAGATTGTCGATGTCACCCTTGGTGAAGTGCTTTTGATATGCCGGAACCATGGCCTGTGTCATTTCATCCCAGGGCATATTGTCGAACATCTCGTCCATTCTAGCGGTCATCTTGGATTCGTAGTCGGCGGGCAGTTCGTCTTTGTGTTTCAGATATTGCTGGTGCGTGATCTGGTGAAAACTTTGCGACATTGACGCCATCAGTTTTTTCATCATGTCGTGAGATTTGACAATTTGAAAATATCGTTCGACATCCGCTTTCGTGGCAGGAGAATCGTCGGCGTTTGTCTGAGCAATACAAGTCCAGCTGAACACGATGACCAGACCAACAACAAAAAGTAAGCGCTTCATAACGACCCTCCACAAATTCCGCTAAGTATAACGTTTCGGTGCCCGGCAATCCAGCAATTGACCAAGAGCCGAGAGCTGACAGCTAAGCGCTGCTTCCAAAGCTCAGGCCGCTCAGGGCAGCCACTTTCTTCGGATCCATCCCCCGGCAGGCAATCATCACTCGAAAATTCTCTCCCATGCCTTCGGGCGTGACCAGATGTTTTAGCTGGAGAGCCACTTTCGCTCTTTCTTGCGGGACGCGGCAATCTTCAAAGGCGTCGGCAACCTGATTCTTCTCCCCAATGCCCATCAGGAATTGCGATTGCGTGAGCAGCTTTTCCGAGCGCATACCGCCTTGCTCGCACGCCGCGGCGAGCGCAGTGAAATTCACGTGGGCAGTGAGGTCTTGCTGGCCGGGAGCCTGGTAAGGGTCGGGGCTGGCAGAGTGATGGCGATAAGCCATGAGCGTGCCCCGGAAGCGACCCGAAAGCTGTTCGTTGCGCGTGTAGCCGTAGTCAATGACAACGATGAGCAGCCGGCCGCGTGCGATGAAGTTCGCGATTTGCCGCATCCAACCCTGCGCGAGGAGGGGCACTTCGATGCGCTCGCCGCCTTCAGGATGGACGCCGTAGCGGTCGAGGAATTCCAGTTCTCCGCCAAGCGGCGGGAGCCAGGTTTCGCACAGGCGATTGTTTTCGAGCGCGATGTAAAGCTTGCCGTGCGCGCCGAGAATCTCGACCGGTAGAGCGTCAAAGAATTCGTTGGCGAAGACGATCAGCGGCGCCTCGGATGGCAGGCTGCGATGAATGTCCGCCGCTGCTGATTCCGCGGAGATCGCCGCTTTGCCGCCCGCAAGGTGGTTCTCGAGTGTAGTTTGCAGTTTGGTCCGCAGCGCGGGCGACGATTCCTGCAACGTGTAAGTGAGGGCGGCAAAGAAGTCGGAGAACTTCTTGTTGCACCAGTCGAGCACATCGCGGGCAAACAGGCCGCGGCCGGGGCCCAGTTCGAGAATTTCGATTTCAGGAGGGCGGTCAAGCGCTTGCCATATCTCGTCAAACTGCCGCGCCAGCAGGCGTCCGAAAACAGCGTGAACGTCGCTCGAGGTATAGAAGTCTCCGGCTTTGCCGAATTGTTCGGCGTTGGCGGAATAGTAACCATGGCAAGGATCGTAGAGGCAAATCTGCATGTAGCGCGAAAACGGGATAGGGCCGCGCTGACGAATCTCCTGCTCGATTTGTTCGCGGAGGGACAATACGTTAGCTTCCCTGGCTTCCCTCTCCGCCAGGCATCCGGCTGCGGGGGACAGCGCGATCCTGCGGGGTGCGGATAAACATTTCGATGAAATAGTCGTGCAGGCCGTCATAGAGCTGGTGCTGCAAGTGCCAGGCGAACTGGGGATGATCGAGGTCGCGGGGATGAATCGGAAGCACGTAGGTGTGAACCGGGACGGTCGAGTTCTTCAGATCGATTAGCACTTCGATCACGCCGTTGTTCTCGCGCGCGGAAAAGGCAAGCAGCGGATGATCGTAGAGCTGCAAGTGATCGAGAACTTTCCGCAAAGAGTTGGAGTCTGGCACGGATTCATTGTACTCATCCGGAACAGGCGAGACGCAGCCGCTATTCGTAGCGCTGGAGACAACCTCGGGGTCGGCAAAGCGCGAAAGGGGCTCGATTTAAATTCCGTACCCCTGCTCACCGCCGGGATCGGGATACGTCTAAGAATCGACCAGGGGTGGGCCACGATCCGGGGCCCGTTTTTATCAAACGTTGCGATAGACGCACATCGTAAGGAGGCATTCCCCATGTTTCGAGCAGCTTTGCGAGGATTCCTGTTCTGCCTGCTGATGGCAGCCCTGTCGGGCGCTATGTCGGAACTTAGCCCGGCGCAATCGTTCGTACTCGATCTGCCCCGCCAGAGCCAGCGCGCGCAGATCTCACAACGCATCGGAATTACCGATATCACGATCGGCTATCACCGCCCGTTGGTGAATGGACGCAAGGTTTGGGATGACCTGGTTCCCTACGGCAAGGTCTGGCGTGCGGGAGCCAATGAAAATACGACAATCACATTCAGCGACCCCGTCCTCATCGAAGGCAAGCCGCTCGACAGCGGGACTTACGGGCTCCACATGATCCCGAACGCCGATGAATGGACAATTATTTTTTCCAAGAACTCGACTTCCTGGGGCGCTTTCACCTATGCCGAGGCGGAAGATGCACTCCGCGTGACGGTGAAGCCCAAGGCTGCAGATATGCATAACGCACTGACCTACGACTTCGACCAACTGCAGCCGGATTCAGCGGTGGTTGAGCTGGAGTGGGAGAAGATCGCGGTCCCGTTCAAGGTCGCGGTGGATGTGCACGATGTGGTGCAGGCCAGCCTCAAGAAACAACTTCGCAATCTCTCGCAGTACACGTGGATGAGTTGGGACGATGCGGCGAGTTATCTGCTCACCGAGAAGATCGCGTTAGATGATGCGCTCAACTATTCCAACAAGTCCATAGAAAATGAAGATCGTTACGATAACGAGCTGACCAAGTCGAAAGTCCTGACCGCGCTCAATCGCAAGGACGAAGCCGCGATCGCGCAGAAAAAGGCGCTCGACATGGCCAGCCCGCTGCAAATTCATTTGTACGCCCGTCAACTGCAGGCCGAAAAGCGCAGTGACGAGGCCTTCGTGATCTTCCGCGAGAACGCGAAGAAGCATCCCGACCAGTGGTTCGTCCATTCGGGCCTGGCTCGGATGTACTGCGCACAGGGCAACTTTGACGACGCCGCAAGGGAAATGAAGCTGGCGCTGGCGGGAGCTCCGGACAACCAGAAGAGCTACGTGGACGGGCTAGTAAAGCGTCTGGAGGCGAAGCAGGACATCAATAAGTAAACATAGCTACAGCTGGGTGCCCCACACATTCGCGTTCTTTGCGAATGTGTGGGTGCCCGCAGCACCCGCTTCCTCAGAGTCCTCTGCCCAAGCTTTTGCGTGAACAGGGGGCTTTCACTTCCGGCTCTTTGATTTTTCATCACAAATCATCTGTGGGCCCCATCACAGACACACCACCGCTGCAATGCGACAATAGCCATCTGATTGGGGGCAGTATACGAGCGTGCCATGAAGTCGGCCCTCGCACCTGCCCCAAAGCCATTTCAGCGCTCTTCGGCAAAAGTGGGATAAAGCAATAGTGGGCATCGGCTCCACGCAGTGAGCGCAGCGCAAAATCGAGCTAAGTCCTTATTCCGGAATATTTTGAAAATAAGTCCTTTAGACTCTGGATTTTGGCGGCTCGACACCTCCTAACCCTATGATTCCAGTAGAAGGGGGGAGGGGGTAGTGGTAAACACGGGTTAATACCTTTGGAGTTAACAGCAAGAAAAGTGGGACAAACTATCGGTTTTTAGGTCTCGGGAGGACTCGCCCCGTGATTCCCGATCCTCAAACTTTGATGCGGCTGGCACTAACTAACGCCACCCGCCTCTTTGATCACGACAACGTCCTTGCCCATGCGCTTGCCGACCTCGACAACGGCGGCCAGCGTCGCGTCATCGGTTTCAAGCGCGCGCACTATTTCGAGCACCTTCATCGTGTGCACGGGATTGAAAAAGCGCATGCCGACACACTGCTTGGCGCGATAGGTAGCGCTTGCGATCTCCGTAACGCTGAGCGAGCAGGTATTCGCCGCGAGAATGGTGGCGGGGCGGCAGAACTTATCGAGCATGATGAAGATTTCGAGCTTCGATTCCATTTCGTCGGGAACCGCTTCGATGACCAGATCGGCCTCGCGCGCGGCTTCATCGACCGAACCGGCGTACTCGATCCGCGAAAGAGCGGCGGCGGCATCGCTGGCATTGACCTGGCCAAGTTTAACGGCTTGGTCGAGACTGGCACGGATTTCCGTCTCCGCCTTGCGCAGTGCGTTCGGAAAAAGGTCTTCGAGAATCGTGCGATAGCCGCCAAGAATAGCAGCGTGCGCGATGCCCCGGCCCATGACGCCGGCGCCGATCACGGCAATCGTGCGAACTTCAGCCACTACTTGCCCGCCTGCTCGAGGTGCTGAAGCACGCTCTCATAGCTGGGTTCGGACTTGCGGATATATTCGCCCAGGCGGGCGCACTCCTCCTTGGTCATCGCCGGGATGCTGGCGCTGATGCGGCGCAGGGTGGTGGCGATGTCGTCGATGTAATTCATCAGGCGGATAAGTTCTCCAGTTGCAGGCATGGGGGCTCCTTGCGTTTTCCCTGGCGCGCCAGCGGAATCTGCCGCTGCGGCCAGGTCAACTATTCATTGTTCAACACGCGGGCGGATTTAGCAAAGGCGGACTTAACAAAGGAAGATAATAGGTCTATGCTGCGTGATCCAATCCTGATCCCCCTTTCCCATCAACATCAGCACGCGCTGGCGCTCTGTGTGCGGCTCGATCGGGCGCTGCGGCAAGCGAGCACGGTCGATCTGGATCCGTGGCAACTGGAAGTGCATCAGCTTTATGCGGACGAAGTTCAATTCCATTTCGCAGCGGAAGAAAAGGTTCTGTTTCCCGCCGCTCGCCGTTTTTCGGAGCTCGTCGCGCTGGTGAAAGAACTCAGCGGCGAACACGAACGCTTGCGGGAATACTTTGTCCACGCCGGACAGGGCACGATGGACCAAGCCGAACTGGGAACGTTTGTGAAGTTGTTCTCCGGGCACATCCGCAAGGAAGAACGGCAACTGTTCGAGGCAATTCAAAAGCGGATGCGGCCGGAAGAACTAAAGTCGCTCGGAAACGATTTAGCGCGTGCCTTGGAGGATGCGGTACAGGTATGCCGGCTTGGCGCCAGGCCTCCACTGACGGAAGGCGGTGGGTCATAACGGTATCAGCCTCAGGTCTCAGTTTCTGGGTTGACTGAGAACTGAGAACTGAGATCTGGAAACTGAGAACTGAACCAGAGTTAGCCTTCAAGTTTGAAGCGCGTCTCGGCAAGGCGATAAAGCCGCCGCCAGAGCAGGCGGTTGGTAGTAACCACCACGGCGGCCAAGGCAATCGTGCTGGCGAGCAGCAGATTGAAATTCTTGGCGTCGGTGGCCGCGGAAATCATGGCGCCGATGCCCACTGTCGAATAGACCTGGCCTTTGAGATGGGCGTATTCGGCGACGATGCTGACGTTCCAAGCGCCGCCCGAGGCCGTGATCATCCCGGTAACGAGAAAAGGAAAGATTCCGGGCAGAATCAGTTTGCGCCAACGCTCCCAGCCGCGGATGCCAAAAACGCCGGCCACTTCTTTCAAGTCGGTGGGAATGGCCATGGCACCGGCGATCACGTTGAACAGGATGTACCACTGTGTGCCGAGCAGCAGCAGAACGATCGAGCCGAATCCCAGGCCTCCGCCCAGGCGAATCAGAACCAGCAGCACAACCGGAAACACCGCCGTGGCCGGAACCGAAGCGGCAATCTGCGCGAGCGGTTGAGCGATGCGCGCCAGGCGCGGGTTGAATCCGATGGCGACCCCGGCCGGGATGGTCCAGAGGGCGCCCAGCACAAGCGTGACATTCACGCGCAGCCAGGTGGCAAAAAGGCCGATGCCAATCTGGCGGAAATCGGAGCCGTGCAGGCCGGTCAAGATCATGACGACGCGCACCACGGCGTAGCCGATCGCACCGAGAGCCGAGGTTCCCACGACTCGCCAGAGCCACAAAACCGCTTGGTTCTCGCCTGCGGATTCGGTGCGAACTTCGTGGCGGGCAAAGTAGTGAATCATCAGTCCGCGGAGCGGACGAATTGCCCGCTTGCGGAAGACCGCGACGCCACGGGAACGCTTCAGAAAATCGAGCACCCAGGAAGTGGGAGCGCTCGTGCTCTCAACTTGCTCCATTTTGAATTTTTCAGCCCAGGCGATCACGGGACGCCATACGAACTGGTCGATCAGCACAATCACGGCGACCATGGTGAGAATGCCGAGCAGAATCGAGCCGGTGTCGCCGCCGTCGGCAGCGGCTTGGAGATACGAGCCGAGGCCGGGCAGGCGGAAGTCGCCAAATTGCTCGCAGGCCATCAGAAAGAACCACGCCCCGGCGACTGACATCATGGAATTCCACACCAGTCCGATGGTAGCGAAGGGCAACTCGATCTGGAGGAAGCGCTGCCACCAGTTGAAGCGGTAGATCGTGGCCGCTTCACGCATCTCGCGCGGAATGCTTTTCAGAGATGCATAAAAGCTGAAGGCCATGTTCCACACCTGTCCGGTAAAAATGAGCAGGACCGCGCCCATCTCGACGCCCAGTTGACGTCCCGGAAAAAGCGCAGCCATGGCCAGCATCACGCCGGGAAGAAAGCTCAACACCGGAATGGATTGCAGAACGTCGAGCAGCGGAATCATGAAACGTTCGGCGCGCGAACGGTAAGCGGCAACGTATCCGTAGGTGACGGCGAAGAGCATGCTGAGAACATAGGCCAGCGCGATGCGCAGCAGTGAGTATCCGGCATAGACCGGAAGTGCGCCGGGGCTGCGGCTGATCTCAAGCTGAGGATGGAAGGGGCCGAGCCAGTTGCGCCCGACTTGGATGACGCCGTAGAAAAGCGCCAGCCCGCCGGAAAACATGATGAGATCGGGCAGGCCCGCCACGCTCACACGCGGCAACACCGACCAGATGCGAACCAGCGGCCGGAAAACGATTTGTTGCGGACGCTTCACAACTGCACCGGAGTGGTGGTTGGCGGATGCGGCTCGCCGACGGGCTCGGCGAGGACCAACCGGTGCGATTCGCGATCAAAGTCGAAAATCTCAGCGTAGCGGCCCCAGTTCATGGCGGTATCGAATTGCCGCTCCACTTCATCCTGACTGAAATGCTCGTCGAGGATGTCGTAGAAAAATTCCTCGGGAATGGAGTGATCCGCCTTGGCGTGCAGCATGCTGTCGATCTGCTGGAGGATCACGACGTGGTTAAGCGCGGCCTGGCGGAAAAGAATCTTGCGGGTGAGTATGTCGGCTTCGGCGAAACGAGCGCCCTCGGCGGTGATTTGGATATCGCCTTCTTTCAATGTGGCGAAGCCGAGCAGAACCGAAGCCTCGATGATCGGGAGAAGATCTTCGGCATCCATGATGAGGACTTCGGCGAGACGATGAAGATATTCCTTTCCGCCGCGGTCCTGCAGCAGTTCGAGCAGGCCGGCGATGCCGCCGACGCGGGCATGCGGAATCATCTGATATTTCTGGCGAGCGGGCTTTTGCACGGCTGCGGCAGCGTCGGGCACGGCCACCGCGAGTTGGGGCTGCGTCATGATCTTATAGATGTAGTCCACCAGTTCGACAAAGCGCGGCGATTTGCGATCGCGGGGGTGAGCGAGTTCAATGGGAAAATCGGCGCGTACCCAGGCCGGGTTTCTTGCCAGCACGATGACGCGATCCGCCAGCAGCACCGCTTCTTCGATGTTGTGCGTAACGATGAAAATCGCGCTCGTTGGCATCTTCTTGCTAAGCCACAGCTCGAGCAATTCGTTGCGCAGGTTTTCCGCCGTGAGCACGTCGAGTGCGGAAAAGGGTTCATCCATGAACAGGACTTCGGGTTCCACCACCAACGCGCGCGCGAAACCGACGCGCTGCTTCATGCCGCCCGAAAGCTCCTTCGGGTAGGCGCTCTCGAAGCCATCGAGGCCGACGGTATCGAGAATGCGCAGGGCACGTTTGTGGCGCTCCATAGCCGGAACTCCGCGAGCTTCGAGCGGCGCTTCGACGTTGTCGAGCACGGTCAGCCAGGGAAACAAAGCAAAGCTCTGGAAGACGATGGCCACGCCCGCGTTCTCCGGCGAAATCGGTTGTCCATGCCACAGAACCTTGCCCGACGAAGGCTGGCTGAGTCCGGTCAAAATCCGCAGCAGCGTGGACTTTCCGCAGCCGGAGGGACCGAGCAGGGTAATAATTTTGCCCGGCTCTACGTCAAGATCGACGGGCGCAATCACTTCAATGCGATTCCCATCCGGCTGCTCGTAGAACTTTTCGACAGCGTGGGCGCGAATGATGGGATCGACGGGCTCGGTCACGGCGTTGTACTCCAGAGAGAAAAGGTCTCAGGTCCAAGGTCTCAGGAAAACCTGAGACCAGGCGCCTGTTGCTTCGCAAGCGAGAATACACTACTCAGGCCGCCCATCCTTCGCTGGCGGCCGCCGCTAACGGCTGCGGAAGCCGGTCGGAGAGTTCGGCGAGTGTGGCAAGTTTTTCCGCCAGCTCTGGGCGCAACGAATCAGCGTGAAAACGCCAGCGCCAGTTCCCCAGTTCGCGGCTCGGCACATTCATGCGGGCATCGCTTCCCAACCCCAGCGCATCCTGCATTGGCACCACGCAGAGGCTGGCGACAGAATTGGAGGCGGCGCGAATCATCGCCCAGTTGATGCCGTCTTCGCATCGGCCGAGGTACGCTTCCACCTGCTGGCGTTCGTATGCCGTTGCGCCCGATTCCCACCAGCCGAGCAAGGTGTCGTTGTCGTGGGTGCCGGTATAGACCACCTTCTCTGCCGTGAAAGTATGCGGCAGATGAGCGTGCGCGCCGACGTCGCCAAAACCAAACTGCAGCACGGCCATACCGGGAATCTTGAGCCGTTCGCGGAGAGCATGAACGTCGGGCGTGATGTATCCCAGATCCTCGGCGAAAAATGGCAGGCCGCCCAGAGCCTCGCGCAGCTTCACGAATAAATCGTCTTTCGGACCATCGACCCAGCGGCCATGAATCGCGGTGGGCTCGCCCGCCGGAATTTCCCAGAACTGCGAAAACCCGCGGAAATGATCGAGGCGGATGTAGTCAAAATTGTGCGTGAGCCAGCGCATCCGGTCGATCCACCACGAATATCCCTGCTTCTGCATCACATCCCAGCGATAAAGAGGATTGCCCCAGCGTTGGCCGTCTTTGCTAAAAAAATCCGGGGGCACGCCGGCGACAACCTCGGGATCGAGTTCGGAGTTCAGGCGAAACAGGTCGGGATGGGTCCAGACATCGGCGCTGTCGAAATTCACAAAGATCGCAATATCGCCCACGACGCGAATCGAACGTTGCGCGCAGTAGGCTCGCAGCGCCTGCCACTGTTCAAAGAAGAAGAACTGCACGGCGCGGCGGAGATCGAGATCTTCCAGCATTTCCGCATGAGCCTTCTCGATCGCCAGCGGATCGCGATGAGTCAGATCACGGGGCCAGCGGTTCCAGCTTTCCAGCTTGAACCGCGCGCGCAAACCATCGAAGAGAACGAAGTCATCGAGCCACCACTGGTTTTGCCGGCAGAAGCTCTCGTAACGTGAGCGCGCGTTTGGTGCAGCCGAGCGCACGAAATTGTGCGCCGCTTCAAACAGCAGGGGCAGCTTCTGGTGGAAAACCGCCGGGTAATCCACGGGCTCGACGCCGACGGCTAGAGCGTCGACCCGAGCGCGATCAATCCAGCCGCGATCGGCGAGCCGCTCCAGGCTGATCAGCAGCGGATTCCCGGCAAAAGCCGAAGTGGAAGAATAGGGCGAGTTTCCGTAACCGAGCGGGCCGAGAGGCAACACCTGCCACAGACCATGCCGCGCGGAGGCGAGAAAATCCGCGAACGCGTACGCCGCCGGCCCAAAGTCGCCGATCCCGCCGCGCGAAGGCAGCGAGGTAGGATGCAGCAGAATACCGCTGGCGCGCGGGAATGACATTCAAATTCAGTTCTCAGTTGTCAGTTGTCAGTTCTCAGTTCTCAGTGGGAGGTTGCCAGATCTCAGCATCGACTGAGAACTGAGAACTGGGAACTGCGAACTTTTTCGCTACGAACCTTCTTGTCCACTTTGGCGGGTCAGGTTTTTCATCTCTTCCTGGTTGACCTTAAGCCGTTTGGACTTTTCCATGTCCTTGCGCAGGTTCGAAACGAACAGGCCGAACAGATCGTTCTGCTTGCCTTCGAGGAGCGACTGGCGGATCCCGTCCTTCTTCTCGGCGAATTCCTGATCCGTGGGCGCCTGTTTTTCCAGAAGTTGAGCGACCACGCCGTTGCCGCCGGCAGTGATCGGCCCGCTAATCTGGCCCGGCTTCAGAGAAAAGATCGCACTAGCGCCCGCCATTGAGCCGATGTCGGGCACCTGTCCATCGGGCGCAACCAGATCGCTCGTCTTCACCGTCGCACCCAGATCTTTGGCAGCTTTTTTCAAATCGTGCTCAGCCTTGGCGCGGTCGGAGAGTTCCTGCGTCTTCTGTTGCAGCAGAAAGCCGGCACGCTCGCTCTTGAACTCGCTCTCGACCCGCGAACGAATCTCTTCGAACGTGGGCGTAGCCGGAGGCCTTACGGCGAGCAGTTGGAAAACCACGTAGCCTTGCGGGACTTGCACAACATCGGGCGGGGCTTTGTCCGCTTCGTTGAAAACGGCATCCATAAACTGCGGATTCGCAGCCAGTCCGGGCAAGCTATCGGTTCGGCTGAAGAATTCGGTGGTGATTGCAGCCTGACCCTTGGCGGCGATGGCGTCGAATCCGGCCGTACGCGCCTGGCTGAGCAAAGCATTCGCTGCCGCTTCGGTCGCGCGCGCCGTCTTCTGCTGCTTCACTTTCTCTTCGATCTCGCTCTTCGCCTCGGCGAGGGTTTTGAGATGAGCCTGCTGCTTGTCTTCGACATGGACGATATGGAAGCCGTAACTGCTCTTCACCAGATCGCTGGTCTGACCTTTGCCGAGTGAAAAGGCAGCTTTCTCGAATTCAGGGACGGTGCGGCCGCGGCCGATCCAGCCCAGTTCGCCGCCGCTCTTGGCGCTGCCGGGATCGTCCGAGTATTTTTCCGCGAGTTTGGCAAAGTCTCCGCCCGCCTTCAGCTGTTTCAATATGTCTTCAGCTTTCGCGCGCGCATCGGTGACGGCTTTCTCATCCTCCTTGGCGCCGGGCGCTGGGAGAGGAGTCTTGATCAAAATGTGGCTGACCTTCACCTGTTCGGGCACGCGGTACTCGTCGCGGTGTTGATCGTAGTAAGCCTGGAGGTCCTGGTCGGTGACCGTCGTTGCCGCCGCAATCTTCGCGCTATCGACGACCACGTACTTAATCTGCCGCTTCTCCGGGATCGAGTTGTTGTATTTCGCCTTGTTGCGCTCGTAAAAAGCCTTCAGTTCCTCGTCGGTGGGGTGCAGTCCCTTCAGGATGTCGGCCTGGGTGATCACGGCATAGTCGAACTTCACCTTTGTGTTGCGCTGATCGAATTCGTCGCGGACTTCGGTGTCTCCCACAAAAGCGCTGCTCGAAACCAGGGCGCGCAACTTGCGGACAAGAATATCTTCCTTTATCCGCGCTTCCAACTGCGGGACCGTCATGTCGAAGCGCTGGGCGAAATTCTCGTACTCTTCCTGCCCAACGAACTTGCCGTCGGGAAAGAGCATGGTGCCAAGCTGCCCGTGCTGGAGCTCATCGCGCAGTTCGTCATCGCTGGCGCGCAAGCCCATGCGGTGCGCCTCGGCAATCAAGGCCTTCTCATTGATAAGTTGCTCGGCGGCCTGACCGGCGAAAAAGGGCAGCAACGAGCTGGCCTGCGCTCCGCCGCGAGGAAACTGCTGCCGGATCATGGCCCTGGCTTCACGCTGCACCTCGTTCACGGTCACTTGCTGGTCGCCAATGGTGGCCAGAACGCCCGCCGGAGGCGCGCCAATGCCGAAACTGGAGCCGATGCCGCCGGGAATGAGCGTGATCGCCATCGAGGCACAGATAATGACGAGCAATGCGCCCAGAATGATCTTCAGGGTTGGCCCCGCATTTTGAAGCTGTCGAATCATATTTGGATGACTCCGTCAGATTACTCCACGCTGGGAGCGAGAATTTATGATTATAAACTAGCTATCGAGATAGCAGCCCGTGGCGAAAGTGAGATTCCGCTCTTCAACTCTCAATTCGCCAGACTTTTGTCGTCCCGAGGTCATCCCAACCCTGAGCGAAGCCGTTTGATCTCTTCCAGGCGTTCGCGAATCCGCTTCTCGACTCCCTCATTGGTTGGGCGATAGTACACGCGATTGCGCAGGCTGTCGGGCAGACACTGCATGTCGGCGACCTTGTCTTTAGTGTCGTGGGCGTATTGATATCCCTTCCCGTAGCCGAGGCCTTTCATCAAGGCGGTAGGGGCGTTGCGCAGGTGCAGCGGGACGGGCTCGGCGGTAGTTTGCTCCACGTCTTGCTGAACCGCGCCGTACGCGGTGTAAAGCGCGTTCGATTTTGGCGCCACCGAAAGATAGACGACTGCTTGCGCAAGCGCGAGGTTGCCTTCGGGCATGCCGATGAAATCGACGGCGTCGCGAGCGGCCATACACAACGCGAGCGCGTTCGGTTCGGCGAGGCCGATGTCCTCGACCGCCATGCGGACGACGCGGCGAGCGATGTAAAGCGGATCTTCTCCCGCTTCGAGCATACGAGCCAGCCAGTAGAGGGCGGCGTCGGGATCGCTGTTGCGAACCGATTTGTGCAGCGCGGAGATGATGTTGTAATGCTCTTCGCCGCCTTTGTCGTAGAGCAGAACCCGCTTCTGGAGGGCTTCCTGGATGGTCGCTTCGGTGATCGCGGTGGCTGCGGGCGGAGACGCGGCTAGCCGCGCGTCTTTAGAAGGCGAACTGGATAGGGCGGCGGCTACTTCCAGGACGTTGTAGGCGCTGCGGGCGTCTCCGCTTGAGTAGGCGGCGATTTTGCGCAGACTTTCTTCTGATGCTTCGAGATGCATCGGGCCGAGGCCGCGCTCGGCATCGCTGAGTGCGCGGCGCAGAAGAAGAACAATCTCATCTTCGGTCAGCGGCTTCAGCAAATAAACGCGGCAGCGCGAGAGCAGCGCGGAGTTGATTTCGAAGGAAGGATTTTCGGTGGTGGCACCGATCAGGCGGATGCTGCCTTTTTCCACGTGCGGGAGGAAGGCATCCTGCTGCGCTTTGTTGAAGCGGTGAATTTCGTCGACGAAGACGATGGTGCGCGTGCCGTACTGGCGGGCGCGGTCGGCATCGCTCATGACCTGCTTGATTTCCTTGATGCCGGCGAGCACGGCGGAAAACTCGATGAAGTCGGCCTTGGTGATGCGGGCAATGATCTTGGCCAGGGTGGTCTTGCCGGTCCCCGGAGGGCCCCAGAAGATCATCGAAGTGGGGTCGTCGCGCTCGATCTGCACGCGCAGCGGCTTGCCCGGCCCGACCAGGTGCTCCTGCCCGACGAATTCATCGAGCGTGCGCGGGCGCATGCGATCGGCGAGCGGGCGAGTGCCCTGAGCGGCGGGATCGTCTTTCGGGATGGGCGCGAACAGGTTCATGAGTTCACAAGATCATTTCACCACAGAGAGGAATTGGTAATTGGGTAATTTGTAAATTTGTAATTTGAAACCGCCCCCCCATACCCCTTGACATGGAGTTTTCAAATTACCAAATTACCCGATTGCAAAATTACAAATTCATGTGCGGTTTCTTGCTGCTTCATACAGCACAATGCTGGCGGCAACTCCGGCGTTGAGCGATTCGACTTGCGCAGCTTGCGGGATCGCCAGGGTTTCGTCCATTTGGCGTGTGAGTTCACGGGACAGCCCGGCGCCTTCGTTGCCGATGAAGATCGCGAGCGGCAGAGTCCATGAGATCTGTGGCAATGGAGTTCCCTGGTGCGAAGAAGTTGCGAGCAGACGAACGCCGCGCACGCGCAGCAGTGGAAGTAGTTCCAGAGAAGAGATCTGCACGAAAGGGAAGCGAAAGACCGAACCCGCCGAACCGCGCAAAACTTTCGCGTTGTAAGGACTGACGGTTCCTTCGGTCAGAAAAATTCCGGCGGCGCCAAAGGCTTCGGCCGAGCGCAGGATCGTGCCCAGGTTGCCCGGGTTCTGCAAGCCGGCGGCCACGACGATCGGGCCGTCGCCGGAGCGGTCGAGCAGTTGCGCGGCAGAGAAAGTTCGCAACTTGAGCAGCGCCGCCACGCCCTGGGGCGCGTCGCTCGGCACGATCGAGTTGAAGAGTGCATTCGGCAAGACGAGCGCTTCGGTGCGAGCGTTGATCTGGGTCAGGAGTTTTTCGGCAAGAGGGCGGGCCGAGTCGCTGAAGAATACGGTTTCAAGAGGCTGGCCGCTGCGTAATGCTTCTTCGATCAGCTTGACGCCTTCGATGGCACACTCCCCCCGAGAAGTCAGCTCGGCGCGGCGGAATGCGAGCCGCAGTTCTTTCAGTCGCTGGTTGTAGCGGCCGGCGACAGGGCGCAAACGGTCCGCTTGACGGCGAGTTCGCGCGGCCTTCGCGTCTTGCTTCATAGGTCGGTACCAAGATCAGGATAAGATCAGGATAATACGAGTGTCCGGTCGGGCTTCGGCCGAGGCTCGTGGTATGGTACATTTCATTGTTTACGCCGACAATGTGTAGGCCGACATTTGTTTACGCCGCATTGTTTATGGCGACAACGAGGAAGGGACCAGAGTGCGCGCGGAAATCCTGAAAATTGATGCCGTAACGCCCGAAGCTTCGCTGATTAAGTATGCTGCCGAACAAATTCACGCCGGGCAGGTGCTGGGCATGCCGACCGACACGTTCTATGGCCTGGCGGCGGACCCGTTCAACCTGCGCGCGGTGGAGCGCGTCTATGAGATCAAGTCGCGCTTACGGCACAAACCGCTCTCGCTGCTGATCGAGAACGTGGACCAGGCGGAAGAATTCGCGCGTCCCTTGCCGGATGACTTCCAACTTCTGGCGCGGCG
Source organism: Acidobacteriaceae bacterium (assembly GCA_003138955.1). Lineage (GTDB taxonomy): Bacteria > Acidobacteriota > Terriglobia > Terriglobales > Acidobacteriaceae > Acidiflorens. Next base: position 17,575 of record PLHP01000327.1, read on the forward strand.
TTTCTGGCCGGGGCCGTTGACCATGATCGTGCCGGCGGCGTCGCACCTGCCGCTGAAAGTCACCGCGAACACGGGGAACGTGGCGCTGCGCGTGCCGGCGGCGGAAATCCCGCTGGCGGTGGTGCGGGCGGCGAAAATTCCGATCACGGCTACATCCGCCAACCTGAGTGGCGCTGTGGAATGCACGACCGCAGAGCAGGTGGAGGAGCAACTGCGGGGTCGCATCGCGCTGATTGTGGACGGTGGAAAGTCTCCGCGGACAATTTCATCGACCATCGTGCACTTCAAGGAAGACGGCACCTGGCAGATTCTGCGCGAGGGCGCAATTCCCACCAAGGATATTGTCGAAGCATTGTCTTAAATCAGGTTTCAATGTTTCAGAGTTTCAAGGTTGCAGAGACGATCACTCGGAGGGCCAATCAGAGTGTCACTTAAAGATTGCAACCTCGACACGTTGAAACCTTGAAACTTTGAAACCTGATTTATGGCCGAAGATCACAATCCACCTGACCAGGAAAAATCTTTGTGGATTCGTCCCTGGTCGCTGTTGTTGCTGGCGGTGGTGGGAGCGCTGTTGTTATTTTTTGGCGTTACCGGCTCGCGCATCGTGCGCGCCGCCGCCGAAGCGCCCGCAAAGAAAGCGGATGTGATCGCCATTTTCGGAGCTGCCGAGTACGCAGGACGTCCTTCGCCGGTTTACCGGGCGCGGCTGGATCACGGTTATGAACTGTTTCAGAAAGGAATGGCGCCGGTGGTGATCACGACCGGCGGATCGGCGCAGGATCCGGATTTCAGCGAGGGCAGCGTTGGCAGAGACTATCTGCTGCGGCGCGGCGTCCCGGAGCAGGCTTTGATCGCGGAGACGCAAGGTTCCGATACGGCGCAGTCGGCCGCGCGGGTGGCCAACATCATGCGCGCGAATGGCATGCGCACCTGCATTACGGTGAGCGATGCGTATCACGTATTTCGCATTCGCGCCCTGCTTGAGCACGAAGGCGTGCAAGTCGAGTTGGCGCCAAGGCCAGAGTCGCGCCCGCACCCTTTGTGGGAGCGGTTCGCGGCGGTGATGCGCGAGGCAGCGAGTTACCTGGCGTGGAAGGCCGGTTTGCCGTAGGAAGGTCGCGGCTCGCTATCCACTATTTTCTGACCACCTTCCTACCAGCCCATTTTCTCGCGCAAGCTCGTGACATGCGCCACGTGATGGCGTCCGTGCCAGGCGTAGAGTGCGACATTCTTTTCGAGCGACATCGGGCCCAGTTCAGGATGCCGGAAGGTACGTTTCCATTCCGCGTCGGTGAGCTCGCGGAGCATCAGCATCCAGCGCTGGTGCAGGGAGTCGAGCAAGGCCAGCGACACTTCGATGGGGGCGTGCTTGGCCTCGGGCAACTCGGCCCAGAGATCTTCCATATATGGCTTGATGGTCGGCGCGTCTTCGGTGAGCGCCAGCTTGCACCGAATGTAGGAGTTCATGTGGCTGTCCGGGACGTGGTGGGCCAACTGGCGGAGCGTCCAGCCGCCATCGCGGTAGGGGGTATTCAGTTGCTGGTCGGAAAGTCCGCCGAGGGCGGCACGCAAACGGGCGGGGGTCTGCTCGATATCGGTCAAGCATTGCTGTTTCTGTTCAGCCGTAAGTGGGCCAGTGTTGGAAAACTTTCCGATTGGATAGCGGGGGTCAGACATGAAATTCCCTCCGGAGAGGTAGATGATTCCCAACGAAACTGTGGTGCAGAAAAAAGTGCGTGAAAAAAAACGACCCGCGAACGACCAACGATAAGGACCGACGACTAACGCACCATGGCGAGGATGCGGACGGGGGCTTCGCCAGGTTCTTTGTTTTTTGCCGGGGCAACGATGATGAGCGAGCCGGTCGCAGGCAGCGAGGTAAAGCGCGCGGTCCCTTCCACCACGTAGTCTCCGTGGAGGGCGAACTGCCGCGCCAGCGTGCGGTCGGAAGTCAAGTTCACGGGTGTCTCGACAGCGAAGGCAATAGTGTAGCGAGCTTCGATGAGGAACATCGCCGCGTCGCGGGCTATGGGAAGCGGAGTGCTTGACAGATCAGCGGTCGAAAGATCATTGCGCGCGCCGGCGCGGCGGATGGCCACTACGGCTCCCTGCGGAATCATGCCGTGATGCGCTTCCCACGCGGCGATATCGTCGAGAGAAATCTGCGGGCTGCCATCGAGCGCGGAGTTCAAATCCATAACTACGAGCGGAGCCACGAGGCGCTCAGGCGGAATCTGCCCGGCAGCCCAAGTCCCGGGAATGAGCGCACCGGGAGCGATAATACGGGTTCTGGATTCCGGAGCGTTGGCGTGCAGCGCCGTTGCCTTTCGCCCATCGGTAAGGTCCACCACGTGCGAAAAGCGATCCTGCTGCGTGGAAGCTGGGCGCCGGTCGGCAAACAGCAGAATGGCCAGCACGAGCGCGTAAGCGATGATGAAACTGCGAATCCGCATTTAATTCCTTGGCTGGAAGTAAGCTTAGACCTAACCTATGCCTGTATTGTTGCCCGAGGAAGTGCCAAGTTCAATCCACGGTTGGACATGACCCCTCGATTGGCTCCAAACGCCTGCTGGTGGAGAGCCGAGCGCCCCCGCCCGGCTGGACGGGCCAGACGCCCGTCCCTCCACTAGAGCTACCAGTATTCGAACAGAAAACTTTCGTTTCCGCTTCAATATTTCGGGCAGGATGGGCCAGGGGGTAGAATACAGTTAACTATTCCAGTAACTTTCCAGGCCCATCGCTCGCCGATTTCGATCAGGCGGGGCGTCTGTGCCGCTGGCAAGAACTGAGAACTGCCGGAACTGAGGAACTGATGTTCGGCCGCGAAGAAAAAGTTTCCGCCCTCCGGCTCACCGCCGTGCAGTACATCGTATTGTTCATTTTTCTGCTGCTGGCGTACGGGCTGTGGCGGTTGCAGGTGATGCAAAGCGGCAAGTACGCGCAACTGGCGGAGCAGAACCGCGTCCGCAATGTGCCGATTCTGGCGCCGCGGGGCAAAATCCTGGATCGCGAAGGCCGGATCATTGTCGATAACTACCCGTCGTTTTCCGCGCTCCTGCTGCGCGATTCTCCGCGAGATTTGAACGCGGACGCGGACGCCATCGCCAAAGGGCTGCACTTGAATCCCGACGAAGTACGGCAGCGCATCCGGCGCTTCTCGTCAATGCCACAATACCAGCCGATTTTCCTGAAGGAAGACATTACGCCCGACGAGCTGGCGTTCATCGAGGCGCACAAGAATGAGCTTCCCGAACTTGAAACGATCATGGCGCACCGGCGCTTGTATCCGCGCAACGGCTTCATGGCGCACCTGATCGGCTACGTCGGCGAAGTGACCGAAGACATGCTCAACCAGCCGCAGTTTGAACTCTACACGCCCGGCGACGTGGTCGGCGTGAGTGGAGTGGAGAAGCAATACAACAGCATCCTGATGGGCAAGAACGGATCGCGGCGCGCGATCGTGAACAGCCGCGGGCGGGAAGTCGGGCGGCTGGATGAAACGCCCGCAGAGCCGGGCAAGCAGCTGAAACTGACGGTGGATCTGGATCTGCAAATTGCGGCCGAGGAGGCACTCGAGGGGAGGAACGGCGCGGTGGTGGCGATGAATCCGCGGACGGGCGAGATTCTGGCGATGGTGAGCCGGCCGACGTTCGATCCCAATGATTTCGCAGTGAAGATTTCACGGGGCGAGTGGAACAAGCTGATCGACGATCCCGACCATCCGCTGCTGAACAAGGCGATTCAGGCGCAGCTCGCGCCCGGATCGGTGTTCAAGATCATCATGGCGACCGCCGGGTTACAGGAAGGCATCGCCCAGACCATGCATGTGAACTGCAACGGCGGCGCCAATTTTTATGGCCGCTATTTCAAGTGCTGGGTAGTTGCCGAGCACCGCACGCACGGCGTGGTCGAGATCAGCAAGGCCATTTACCAGTCGTGCGACGTTTTCTTTTACACGTTGGCCGAGAAGCTGGGCATTGATCGCATCGCGAAATACGCCACTGAACTTGGACTGGGTCAAAAGACCGGCATTGACCTGCCGCAGGAAGTCAGCGGTGTGATGCCGTCGGAAGAATGGAAGATCCGCAACTTCAAGCAGAAGTGGTACGCGGGAGAAACCATTTCGGTGGGCATTGGCCAGGGCGCCGTGGCGACCACGCCCATTCAGTTGGCGCGTGCCCTGGGCGCGATTGCCAGCGGTGGACTGCTGCGGCGTCCGCACGTCATCAATCCGACGGATTTGCCTCCGAATGTAGTACCGGCGGCGGCGACGCCCGATGAAGTGCGGGTGCCTTTGGATCCGGCAAACTGGGAGCTCATCACGGATGCCATGGCGAACGTGGTCGCGCCGATCGGAACGGCGCCCAGTGCGCATCTGCAGGGCATTGACCTTGCGGGCAAAACGGGCAGCGCGCAGACCATCAGCAATGCGTTGAAGGCGAAGCTGGGCGCGGGCGGAAAAAAATTCAAGGACAACGGTTGGTTTGTGGGCGTGGAGCCGAGAAGAGATCCGGAAATTGTCGTGTGCACGTTGCTCGAAGAAGGCGAGCACGGTTATCTCGCCGCCAGGACCACGGCGCAAGTCATCAAGGCCTACGTGGAGAAACAGCGCCGGCAGCCCACCAAGATGGCGGGCTCGGGCAATCACAACGATAAGGTTGAAATCGGTGCGGTGTGGACTGATTCCGGCGGCAGCAACGAAGACGGCCCGAACAAGAAGGAAGACCATTTGCGGGCCGGCCGCTTCTTTCTGGACGTTTCGCGCAAACGGCCGCCGCTGGCGGTGGCCGCCCCGGGGCTGCACTGATCGACCGTCCGCAACAAATTCAAATCCTCATCTGATCGTGATACGGTTGATTCCAGGATGAAGTTGATTCCAGGATGAAGACCGCTGCCCAGTTGGCTCTCGACGCCGCATCCGTCCGAGGAGTAACTTATGCCGACGCGCGGGTGGTTTCGATTCGCAACCGCTCGCTGACCACCAAGAACGGACGAATGGGTCATGCCTCGGAGTCCGAATCCCTCGGCATCGGCGTGCGCGTGATCGCGGAAGGCGCGTGGGGGTTTGCCGCGTCCGCGGACTTGAGCCGCGCCGCGGTAGAAGTGGCGGCCGCGCGGGCGGTTGAAATTGCGAGAGCCTCGGCGCGTGTGAAACGGGAAAATGTTCGACTGGCTGCCGAACCCGCAGCGGTGGCGGAGTGGACGACACCTCACAAGGTCGATCCGTTCACCACGTCGGTGGAACAGAATCTCGATTTGTTGTTGAAGGTCGACGCGGAGATGCGCGCCGTTCCGGGCGTCACGCTCGCCGAAACGGGAATGAACTTTCAGCGCGAAGAGTCGTGGTTTCTTTCGTCCGAGGGCTCCAGCATCCATCAGACAAAATATTCGACCGGCGCCGGCTATACGGCGTATGCGTTTGCCGGATCCGAGATTCAGAAGCGATCCTATCCGAACTCGTTCGGCGGGCACTGGCAGAACCGCGGCTACGAACTGATCGAGGAAATGAAATTGCTGGAGAATGCCCATCGCGTGGCGGAAGAAGCCGTCGCCTTGCACCACGCCGAGCAGTGCCCGGAAGGCGAGGCCACAATTATTCTGGATGGATCGCAACTGGGATTGCAGATTCACGAATCCATCGGGCATCCGATTGAACTGGATCGTGTGCTGGGCATGGAAGCAAATTTTGCGGGCACCTCATTTCTTACTCTCGAGAAACTGGGAAAGCTGCGTTACGGCAGCGAACTGGTCAACGTCGTGGCCGATGCGCGGCAGGAACACGGACCGGGCCTCGGGACGTTCGCCTACGACGACGAAGGTGTAGCGGCGCAGTCGACACCAATTATTACGCATGGACGCTTTACGGGATATTTGAGTTCGCGCGAAACCGCCCACACCATCGGCGCCACGCGATCCGGCGGAACGCTGCGTGCCGAAGGGTGGAACCGGCTGCCCATGATCCGCATGACCAACGTCAGCATTCTGCCCGGAGAAAAGCCGCTGAGTCTAGAACAGCTCATTGCCGCGACCGACCAGGGCATCTACATGGAAACCAACAAGTCCTGGTCGATTGACGACAAGCGTTATAACTTTCAGTTCGGATGTGAGATCGCGTGGGAGATCAAGCACGGTAAGCGGGCGCGGATGCTGAAAAATCCTTCTTATTCCGGAATCACGACGGAGTTTTGGAATTCGATGGACGCGATCTGCTCGCGCGACCAGTGGACGCTGTGGGGAACTCCAAACTGCGGCAAAGGCCAGCCGCAGCAGGTCGTGGGCACAGGACATGGGGCGAGCCCGGCCCGGTTCCGGAATATTCGCGTCGGATCGGCGTACCAGGGAAGGTGACGGGCAAGTTTGTAATTTCGTAATCGGGTAATTTGGCAATTTTAGAAACCCAAAATCAAGGGGCAACGGGCCGGTTTCAAATTACCAAATTACAAATTACCCAATTACCAATTTTCATCAATGCTGACCAAAGAACAAGCCGCCGACATCTTCGACCGGATTCGCCGCTTCTCGTCCGCCGACGAGGTCGAAGCTATCTTCACCGGCTCCCACTTCGCGCTGACCCGGTTCGCCAACAACACCGTCCATCAGAATGTGGAGGAAGAGAACTCCATCGTTTCGATCCGCACGAATTTTGCCGGCCGGACGGCGCGCGCTACCGTCAATCAATTTGACGACGAGAGTTTGCAGCGGGCCGTGACCGCCTCGGAGAATCTCGCGAAAGTACAGGAACCGGACCCGGACTTGCTGCCGATGCCGACGGCGGACGAGGCGAATGCAGCGGGCGAGGGCGCCCGCTCCACGCGCTTCTTTGAAGAGACCGCAAGCATTACTCCCGCCGATCGCGCCGAGGTGGTCAAACGCGTAGTCTCAGTGGCCGGCAAGCACAAGCTGACGACTGCGGGCATCTACTCGAATTCCGAATCCGGGGAAGGAATCTTCAACTCGCGCGGCTTGGCGAATTGGCATCAGCAGACGCTGGCGGAGATTTCCATCACTATGTTGGCCGAGGATTCTTCCGGCTGGCAGAAGTTGAATTCACCCGATGTGCGTAACCTCGATCCCGCGCGGCTGGCGGAGACGGCGGCGCAAAAGGCGGTCGAGTCCGCCCATCCGCGAGAGATTCTACCGGGGAAGTACACGGTAATTCTTGAACCGGCCGCGGTCCTCGATATTGTAGGCTTCATGTTCTGGGACTACAGCGGCGTGGCGATTCTCGATCAGCGATCGTTTCTCAACGATCGGATCGGCACCAAACTCTTCGGGGAAAACATCAACATCTGGGATGACGCCGCGCATCGGTTGCAGGCCGGTTCGCCATTCGATGGCGAGGGAGTGCGGCGCCAGCGCGTGCAATTGGTCGAGAACGGCGTGGTGAAGCGCGTGGTGTATGCGCGCGGCACGGCGCAGAAGATGAAGAATTCGGCGTATGCGGGCAAGGTCGGCCCCATCGCACCCACCGGGCACGGATTTCCCTTGCCGAACGAAATGGGCGAGATGCCGCTCAACATCGTTTTTGAAGTGCCAGATAAGGTTTTCGGGGGGCCAGAAAAACCCAAGAGCGTACAGGAAATGATCGCCTCCACCGAACGCGGCGTGCTGGTCACGCGCCTGTGGTACATCCGTGAAGTGGATCCATACGAGAAGATCGTGACCGGTATGACCCGCGACGGGACCTTCCTGGTGGAGAACGGCAAGGTGCAGTGCGGACTGCGCAATTTTCGCTTTAACGAAAGCCTGATCTCGATGCTGTCCAACGTGGAAGCGATGAGCGTTCCGGTTCGCGCCAGCGGAGAGGAATCGTTTGACATGGTGGTGCCGGCGATGAAGGTGAAGGAGTTTAACTTCACGGAAGCGACAAAGTTCTGAGCACTCAGCCCGTTCCCACCCGGGCATGCCGCGGAAGTCTTCCCTAGCGGCGCTCCACGCTAACTGGTGAAAGCAAAATGCTTCGACCCGAGGGCTGAGTGTCGGGCCGACACCTCCACTGAGATACACCCCTAAGTCCCTGTACCACCGACACTTCGCCGCCTTTGTTCCATGACTTCCGTAACTTTGCATTGCCCATGTTGGGGTGTAATCTCGCCCCTGAAGTGTGCACTTGCTCAAGCAGAGTGGGTGCACGGCAGGAACCGGAAGAAAGGTCGTCGCAAACGTGTCTGAAGCCGCCAAAGGAACCGTTGCTGATGTCAGCAAGAATCGAAGGGTTTATACGGACGTGCAAAGCGCGCCGCGCTTTCCCATCAAATTGCCGGTAGCGTTGAAGTCGGCAGTCAACCCGCCTGGAATCACGGAAAAGGCGATCGAGACCGAGAACATTTCCGCCAACGGCGTCCTGTTCCGCATGGATGCCGATGTGCCCGTTGGTTCGGCTGTCGATTTTACGATTTCTCTTCCCGCCGACGTAGTGGGCGCAGAAGCCGACGTGCAGGTCGATTGTCGCGGACGAGTGGTGCGCAGTTTTGCGGATGGCGGCCGGCGTGGAGTCGGGGTGGTGATTGACGAGTACCGTTTTGAGCGCAGGTAGTTGGCGCAGTTCGACCGGGCAAGTTTGGCCGCGCAGGTAGGGCGCGACGGGTAGGGCGGGAAAAGAGGACGGATGGGCAGCACTTCGGTCAGCACTTCGGTCAACACTTCGGTCAGCGCTTCGGTCAATGCCGAGCCAGGTGAAGTCGTTCAGCCTGAGAACGGCAAAGGCACGATCCGCGTG
>PLHP01000156.1:0-1727 GCA_003138955.1 Acidobacteriaceae bacterium
GACATCACCACGCCGGAGTACTATCCGCTCTCGCTGAACGCGCTGGTGAATGCGTGCAACCAGAAGTCGAATCGCGATCCGGTGATGCAGTTGAACGAGGATACGGTGCGCGACGCGCTCGAAGGTCTCCAGGAGCAGCGCCTGGCTGGACCCGCACGCGGCGCCGACAGCCGCGTGACCAAATACGAGCAGCGCTTGCAGGAAGTATTTAACTTTACGCGTGCCGAAACTGCGGTGCTGTGCGTGCTGCTGCTGCGGGGTCCGCAGACCCCGGGCGAACTCCGCGGCCGAGCCGAGCGCATGCACCGCTTCGAAACGCTGGAGGATGTGCAATCGGCATTGCAAAAGTTGATGCAGCGCGAACCGCCCCTGGCGAAGGTGCTGCGCCGCCAGCCGGGAACGAAAGAATCGCGATATGCGCATCTGCTTGCCGGCGATGTGGTGGAGGCGGAAATGCCGGCGCAGGCCAGCGCGGCGGTCGAGCGCAATTCGGCGGATGCGGCGCGTATCGACCAGCTGGAAGAAGAAGTGGCGGAGTTGCGGCGGGAACTTGGGGAAGTGAAGGATCAACTGGAGCGGTTTCGGAAGCAGTTTGAGTGACGCTGACCGCTGAGAAGCCGAGCGCGCCGAAAAATTCAACGGGTTCCCCTGTGTTACCCAGTGCCCCCTGTGGTAAAGATTTTGGTTTTCATCGCCGCTCCCGGCGCTCTCCGCGTCTCGGCGGTGAAAACCTACAGCACGCGTTCCTGCGTATATCCCGCAGCCCCCAGCGCCGAAATGATTTCGGCGATGTGGTCAGGCCCGCGGGTTTCCATGGTGATTTCGATCGCGGTCTCACCCAAGCCTACGCCGTGGTAAGCGCGGTCGTAGTCGGTCTCGACGATATTGGCGCGATGCTGCGCCAGAATCGATGTGAGGCGATTGAGCGCACCGGGATAATCGGGCAGGTGGACGCGCAGGCGCACGAGGCGTCCGTCTTTGACGAGGCCGCGCTCGATGATGCGTGAAAGCAGCGTAACGTCAATGTTTCCGCCGCAGACCAGCACGGCAACTTTCTTCCCGACCAGCGGCAGCTTGCGGTTGACCAGGGCGGCGATAGCTGCCGCCCCGGCGCCTTCGGCCAGAGTTTTTTCGCGCTCCAGCAGCAGCAGGATGGCGTTAGCGATTTCTTCCTCTTCGACGGTAACGATGTCGTCCACGTACTTCTGAACCAGCGGCAGCGTGCGGTCCCCCGCCCGGCGCACGGCAATGCCATCGGCGATGGTGGAGGCCGCCACAAGCGTCACCGGCTTGCCTTCCGCGACGGCAACTTTCATCGATGGCAGGCGCGAGGGCTGAACTCCGAAAACTTGAATTTTGGGATTCGATTCTTTCAGCGCGCAGCCGATGCCGCCAATCAGGCCTCCGCCGCCGATGGGGGCGATGACGGCTTCGAGGGCGGGATGCTGCTCCATGAGCTCCAGACCGATGGTGCCCTGGCCAGCGATGACGGCGTCGTCATCGAAGGCATGCACGAAGGTGAGGTGCTCAGCCTGGCTGCGCCGCACCGACTCTTCGAAAGCTTCGTCGTAGTTGGCGCCGTGCAGAACCACATCCGCGCCGTAGCCGCGCGTCGCCGAGACCTTGATTAGAGGCGTGGTCAGAGGCATGAAAATCTGGGCCCGGATGCCGAGCTTTCCGGCATGGTAGGCCACACCCTGGGCGTGATTTCCGGCCGAGGCCGCGAT
>PLHP01000156.1:1773-36696 GCA_003138955.1 Acidobacteriaceae bacterium
AGGATGGCAACATCTTACCTGAACACAGGTGGAGAAGCGGCTTGCCGCGTCCTCCCTGGACGGGGCACGCCCCATCCCTACAGACGCAGGGAAAACGAAGGGAGCAGGGTGCCATCGGCCCAAGTACAGCTTTCGTAATGGCCCTTATAGGACAGGGGCTAAGCCCTTCGAAACCTATCCAGCCGTGAAAAGACGCGCCAGAATGGGTTTTTAGAGGAGTTCATTCCCTGGGACTAATGCCTACTTCGACTGTTACCGTTCTCGCCCCCCATCCCGCGCATCGCAAGACGACTGCGCGCGTCGCGCTGTTTGATTTGCCCGAGGCGTCGGCGCAGCTGATCAGCGAGTGTTTCCGTCAATATGGAATCGAAACGGTTTCGATTGAGCGCGAGCACGCGGATCGGCTGCAACGCGAAAAGTTCGAGGCCTGCGTGTTACCGCTGGGAGAAGCAGCTGGCAGCATCATCGAGCTGGCGCGAAGCTCGGCTTCCAACAACCGGATCGTCATTTACGGGCTGGGCGGGACCGCGCAGGATGCCATGCGCTATTCGAAGTTGTGCATCAACGCGGTGTTTCACGAGCCGTTGGAGCGCTCCGCGGCGATGAAACTGGTGCGCTCGACTCGAATGCTGGTGCTGCACGAGTTCCGCCGCTATGTGCGTATCCCCGTCATGACGGAGGTTGTGGTCGTGATGACCGAAGGTGGCCGCATAACCACCACCAGCCAGGAGATCAGTTCGGGGGGAATGTCGCTCAAGGGCAGTCACGTGCCCGAACAAGGGAGCCTGGTGGAAGTGTCGTTTTCTTTGCTGACGCTGCCGCGCGTCTGGGTGCGCGGGTACGTGACGTGGAAGAAAAGCAACAAGACCTTCGGCATTCGTTTTGACCCAACCGACGAACGGCGGCAACGGCTCAAGGAGTGGATCGAGGCCTACCTCGAAGCGTAAAGAGCCGCTCTCAGCTGTCAGCTCTCAGGTGTCAGTTAAACCTTTCTTCCCCGGCTACAATATCCGCGTGAGTTCTTCTTCCGCCGCCGTCGAGCCTGAGCCGCCCTCCGTTTTGGAAACGCTCCGCTTCTCGCTCGCACAAAGAGTTCTTCTGTGGTTCATCAGCTGGGCGACCTATCTGGCGATTTCGCTGATCGGTCCCACTCTTCGCTATTCGATATCGTGGGAAGAGCCGCCGTCGCCGCCGGACGCGATTTACGAAAAGCCGGTGATCTACTCTTTCTGGCATCGGGCAGTGTTCCCGAGCGCGTGGCTNNCCAACTGGAACGGGGCAACCTGGTGGCGTTTACGATCGACGGTCCACGCGGCCCGAAATACGTGGCCAAGCCGGGCCCTGTGCTGCTGGCGCGCGCCAGCGCGTTTCCGATGGCGGCGTTCTACGTGGCGCTCAGCGATGCCTGGGTGCTGAATACATGGGATGCGCTGATGATCCCCAAGCCATTTTCGCGAGCGCTGGTGCGCTTCAGCGCCAAGATGCCAGTTCCCGCCGCAGCCGCCGAGGCGGAAATGGACGCGCAGATGGCTGAGTTCCACCGGCAGTTGCAGGCGGCGCTCGACCGCGTCACCCGCTTCGCCGAGGAGCACGTCGCGCAAGTAGGATCGCAGGAGTTTCCCGCCATAAAGAACTAGCAAGTGGAGAGCCAGGCGTCCCCGCCCGGCCGCTCGACTTGACGGGCGAGACGCCCGTCCCTCCACAAACGATTGACTTTGTATCGGAGTGCCCGGTAGATTTGCTGGGCTGCTGTTTTGCTCTTTCTCAAAATTAGGTTCGCGCATGATCGTAGGCCGGCGACACGCTGGCGCTATGGGAAGCGGGTGCAATTCCCGCGCTGCCGCGCAACTGTAAGCGAGGAAGCCGCAACCGGCCACTGGGGTATCTGAAAATGACAACCTGGGAAGGCCGATTGTAGTAACCGGATGCAGGGCCAAAGCTCACTGGGCCAAAGCTCATTCGAGCGCAAGCTCGCATCCTGACTCGCAAAGCCAGGAGACCGGCGTGAACCGTCCACACAACCCTTTCGCGTGATAAGGGAGACGTGCATGCGCTGTTCTCGTGTATTCGCTAGTGTCTTTTTTCTGTTGTACATTTTTCTGTCCATTTTTCTGTCCATCGCTTCCGCCGAAATCAAAATCAAAGTCGTCGATCCGCAGGATGCCGCCGTCGCTGGCGCCGAGGTTCAATTGCTCAAGCTGGGCAAGCCCGCTCCCGCTGCCATTCAAAGCACGTCCGCCGAAGGGCTCGCGATTTTTCGCCAAGCTCCATCCAGTTCCTATCGTGTCCAGGTGTTGGCTCCAGGCTTCGCGGCAGAAATGGTGACGCTGGACGTTTCCCCCACCACCGAAGTCATCATCATCAAGCTCCGCCTGGCAACGGCTGCGGAAACCGTGGTCGTCACCGCGACCCGCACTCCAGTCCCAAGCCAGGCCGCGGGCGACCAGGTCGACACTCTGAGCACCCAGCAGTTGGAAGTTATGCAGCCGATTGCCGCGGACGACGCCCTGCGCTTCCTGCCGGGCGCGGTCGTGAACACAGCAGGGCAACGCGGCGGAATCTCCTCTCTTTTTGTTCGCGGCGGCGAGTCCACGTACAACAAAGTGATTGTCGATGGGGTTGCCGTAGATAACCCGGGCGAAACCTTTGACTTTGGAACTCTCCCCCTGGCGCAAGCCGATCGCCTGGAATTTGTGCGGGGCGCGCAGAGCACTTTGTATGGCTCCGATGCCATGACCAGCGTAGTGCAGGTATGGACGCGCACCGGGAGCACTCCCGTCCCCGAACTCCGCTTCGGCGCCGATGGAGGAAATTTCGGAACGGCCAACGGCTACGCGTCTCTGGCGGCCGCCCACCGGCGCTTCGACTATAACTTCTTCGGCAACCAGTTCGACAGCAACGGACAGGGCGTGAACGACGCGTACTCGGATTCGCTGCAAGGCGCGAATATCGGCGTGGCGATTACCGGTCAAATTGCGCTGCGGCTCCGGGTCCGCCACTCCAACAGCTACACCGGTGTGCCCGGGGAGTGGAGGTTTAACGGCGATCCGCTGCTGCAGCCCGACCCCGGCGAATGGTCGCACCAGAACAATCTTCTAGGAAGCCTGGAACTCACCGTCAACGAGCCCTCCGGCTGGCAACAGCGCTTCACCGGCTTCGACTACCTCTCCCGCTACACCGACGTAAACTTCAGCAGCAATCCTCTCAACTACGACGACTTTCCGGGTCACACGTACAACGACATCAACCACGCCGGATTTGAATACCAAGGCGATTATTCCGAGCGATCCTCTGAGCAAATCTCGACACGCTCTACCTTCGGTTATCGCATCGAAAACGAAAACGGATTTGTTGGCAGCTATGGCGCACAGACTCCCGGTCAACGTCTCGAGCAGGATGCCTACCTGCAACAGCAGTTCACGCTAGGCAGGCTGTCCGCCATCGCGGGAGGGCGTTTTGTCCACAACAGCGCATTCGGCAATACGGGCGTGCCACGGGTTGCTCTAACTCTGCTGGCGTTGCGCGGCGGCGAAATTTTTTCCGGAACGCGTCTGCGTTTTTCCTATGCCACAGGGTTCATGGAACCCGCCCTCTATCAGACTTTCGCCAACCTTCCCTACTACGTCGCGAACCCTGGTCTGTTACCTGAGCGCACCCGAGCCTTCGAAGCCGGCTTCCAGCAAAATTTGTTTGCCGGCCGCTGGGTCTTGAACGCGACCTACTTCAATAACCTCTTCCACGATCAGATTGAATATGGAACCAATCAGGCAGGCCTGGGCCAGTTCTTCAATGTGCAGCGATCTCTCGCGCATGGCGCCGAAGTCGAGCTGCAAGGCAGGATCTGGAAAAGATTATCGCTGAACACGGCCTATACCTATCTCTCGACTCAGTATCTGCAAGCTCCTCTCTGCACCCCAGCGAATTTTTGCGATCCTGTATATGACACGGGAAATCCTTTGCTNNTTGCTCCGTCGCCCCAAGCAGTCGGCAACCACGCTCCTCAGCTATCTGGGAAAGCGCTGGGGAGCAAATCTGGGAGGAAGCTTCGTGGGCCGCCGCCCGGATTCCGCTTTTGATTCCGCCACCCCTGAGCTCCAGGGCATCAACCACGCGGCCGGTTACGCGCGCGTCGATCTGGGCGGATGGTATGCGATCAATTCGCGAATCACGGCATACGCAAACGTCCAAAACGCGCTCAACGATCACTACAACGAAGTAGTGGGATATCCCGCGCTGACGGCGAACTTTCGCGCCGGGGTGAGGTTGCGCATCGGAGGGGAGTAAGTCTATCGCCGGCTGCCGGCCGTCTCTTTCGGATCGCCATCGGTCTGCAGATCACCCGCCTGAAGATCATCCCCCGCAACCGGCCTGCGCGGCGCAGCCGCGGTTGCTCCGCCGTTGTAGCGGTGGCGCACTTCGTGCAGTTTCTCCACTTCCTTTTCACCCAGCGGCTGCTCGTTGCCGAGCAGGTGCGTGACCAGCGCGATCCTCGCGAAGTGCTCCACGGTTTCCATTTTCATGTAGGCACTTTCGAGCGAAGATCCAAACGTCACCACCCCGTGATTCGCCATCAGTATGGCGTCATGCTGCGGAATCAGGGGCGCGAGAGCGTCCGTCAGTTCCGGAGTGCCCGGGGTGCCATAGCGGGCCAGCGGAATCGAGCCCAGGCCGACCACAACCTCGCACACCAGCGGCCGGTTCAGATCGTAACCGGAAGCGGCAAACCCGGTGGCGGTCGGAGGGTGCGCGTGCACGATGCCGTGCACGTCGGGGCGCAGGCGATAAATCAGCAGGTGCATGCCGATCTCGCTCGAAACTGTGCGCCTACCCGCGAGGCGTTTTCCGTCCATGTCCACAATCACCATGTCGGAAGCGCGCATCCTTCCCTTGCTGATGCAGGTGGGAGTCGCCAGCAGGCGTGTTTCGTCGAGACGGACGGACAGGTTTCCGTCGGTGGCTGCAACAAATCTGTTTTGCTGCAGCAGTCGGCCGAACTGCACAATCGCAAGACGATGCTGGCGGTCGCTGGCCATTGCGCTCATGTTACAGCACGCCTCGGAACCCTTACAAGAACAAGCAGGTCAAAATATGTAAAAGCCAGGGGAGAGATCTGTAAAAGCTGGTGGAGAGCCGGGGCCCCCGCCCGGCCGCCGAACCGCAGGACCCTTCGGCTGCGCTCAGGGCAGGCTCGCGAGACGCCCGTCGCTCCACCGTCTTCAAACCTATAGTCAAACCCTATAATCTCCTCGATGCTCGTCTCCGACTTCCAGTATGATCTGCCGCCCGAACGTATAGCCCAGGAGCCATTGGCGGATCGCGCCGGGTCGCGCCTGCTGCATCTAAATCGGCTGCCTGGGAGTTGGCAAGACCGGAAATTTCGCGAATTCCCCGACCTGCTGCGCCCCGACGACCTGCTGGTCCTGAACAATACGCGGGTGTTCCCGGCCCGTCTCTATGGCCAACGCAGCGGACAGCGGGCCCAGCCCCTGAGCCCGCACAACCCGGCCGCACGAGATTTTCTCCACGGGCAAGTCGAAGTTCTGCTGACCCGCCAGGTGGCGGACGATCCGATCGAGTGGGAATGCCTGGTACGGCCTGGGCGAAAGATCGGGATCGGAGAAAAACTCTACTTTGGTTATCCCCCCGGCGCCCCACCCGAACTGGAAGCCGAGGTCACCGAGCGTGGCCGTTTCGGCGAGCGGCGCATCCGCTTCGCCCCAGTCGCCGATTTCTTCGCCCGCATCGAGCGCATCGGACACGTGCCCCTTCCGCCCTATATCGATCGCGACGACCGCGCGTCCGACCGGGAGCGCTACCAGACCGTCTACGCCCAAACGCCGGGGTCAATGGCAAGATCGGTGGCAGCGCCCACTGCCGGCCTGCACTTCACGCCCGAGATTCTCCAGCAGATTCGCGCCCGCGGAATCAAGATTGCCGAAATCACATTGCACGTCGGACTGGGCACTTTCCAACCAGTGCGAACAGAAAAAGTGGAAGATCACAAACTGCATCGGGAGCAGTACGAGATTCCACCAGAAGCGGCGCAAGCGATCAACCGGGCGAAAGCCCAGGGGCGGCGCGTGGTAGCCGTGGGCACAACCACAGTCCGCACATTAGAGTACGCTGCCGAGTTCGCGGCAAAGCACGCCGCAAAGCAAGCTGCGGAACGCGCAGGCGAGAATCGCGTAGCGGCCGGACAAGGCGAGGCGGACGTGTTTATCTATCCCGGCTATCGCTTTCGCATCATAGACGCGCTGCTAACCAACTTTCACCTGCCCCAATCGACCCTGCTGATGCTGGTGTGCGCGCTCGGCGGCAAGGAGTTTGTGATGGCGGCATATCGGCACGCGGTCGAGGCAGGTTACCGCTTCTACTCCTATGGAGATTGCATGTTAGTGGAGTAACGTTCCAGCGCTGGTAACATAAGTAGGATGCATGACCACTCATGGCTCGTGTGGGGACGGGCGCCCTCGCCCGTCCAAGCCGAGCAAAGCTCACCAGCCGTCTGTGGTCACGGCAACTCTGGATTCGCTATAGCGATGATTGCGCTCGTTTCTCTGGGCCTGACCTTCGCAGCACAGGCGCAAAGCAAGACTGCACCCGCGCCAGTTGCCACACAACCAGCCAAGCCCGCCGCAACAGGCAACCAAGACGCACAACTCTACCGCAACCCCACTTTCGCATTCCGCTATAACGTTCCCTACGGCTGGGTCTATCGCACCAAAGAAATGCAAGCGGGAAACGAAACCGGTAAAGGAGAAGTCCTGCTCGCGGTCTTCGAGCGTCCTCCCGAGGCCACCGGAGACACCATCAACTCCGCGGTAGTGATCGCCTCCGAGAACGCAGCGTCCTACCCCGGCCTAAAGAAAGTAGAAGACTACCTCAGCCCGCTCACGGAACTCGCGACCGCCAAAGGTTTCAAGGCTGAAGGCGAACCCTATGCCCTCGATGTCGAATCGCGCCACCTTCTGCGCGCCGATTTCGTCAAGCCGCGAAGCGACAAACTCACCATGCGCCAGTGCACGTTAGTCCTTCTCGCGAAGGGTCAGATCGTCTCATTCACCTTCATAGCCGGCAGCGAAGACGAACTAGACAACCTGATGGACGGCCTGCATTTCGGTAGCGCAAAACCCTCCGCACACTAGAGCGTTCCTGAAGTTCGGGTGTGGGGACGGGGCTCTGCCTCGTCGAAACGGAGCAGAGCCCCCTTCCACCCTGAGCCCAAAAAACCACGTCCCTAAGAGCAACAAAAAGCGCCGTTTATCCTATCGATTCCAACCCTCAAAATAAGCGCGATTTGTGCTAAAATAACCGCAGCTCAGATGACAGCTAAATAGCAGAAAATTCAATAAGTTGACCTCATCCGAGCAGCCCCGGAATCGTCCCTCCAGCCGGGCGTCCGATCCGGGGCCCGCAGCGGGCCCGGTTTTGGCCCGCTGGGGTAGGGTCCGGGCATTTTCCCACGGAGCAGAATGGCCACGAAAGAATTGCAAGCCGAACTCCTCGACGCGAAAGACGACGCCAAAAACGACGCGAAGAACAAGAACGGCAAAACCGCCAACGGAGATTACACCGCCGACTCCATCAAAGTCCTCGGCGGCATGGAAGCGGTGCGCAAACGCCCCGCCATGTACATAGGCTCGACCGGCGAACTAGGTCTGCATCACCTGGTCTACGAAGTCGTAGACAACTCGGTAGACGAAGCGCTAGCCGGCTACGCCGACAAAATCGAAGTCACCATCCACCTCGATAACTCCATTACCGTAGTCGATAACGGACGCGGCATTCCCGTCGACAACATGAAAGTCGGCGACGAAGAACTTCCCGCAGCGCAAGTGGTAATGACCACGCTGCACGCCGGCGGCAAGTTCGACAGCAACTCCTACAAAGTTTCCGGAGGCCTGCACGGAGTAGGTGTGAGCTGCGTAAACGCGCTAAGCGAAGAGCTGGATCTGGAAATCTGGCGCGACGGTTTCACCTGGGAGCAAACGTACTCGAAAGGCGAGCCCACCAGCAAGTTGAGAAAAACCGGCGCCGCCAAAGTGAAGACAGGCACCAAGGTTCACTTCGTGCCCGACAAATCGATTTTCACCACCACCCTCGAATACAACTTCGATACGCTCTCGCAGCGTCTGCGTGAACTCGCGTTCCTCAACAAGGGCCTCGTCATCACGCTCACCGACGAGCGTCAGACCGACTCGAAGACCAGCGAAGCCAAGCGTACCGAGTTCAAATACAACGGAGGCATCGCCGAATTCATCAAGCACCTGAACCGCGGCAAGCAGACGCTCCACGACAAGCCGATCTACATGGAAGCCGACAAGGACGACGTGCACATAGAAATCGGCTTACAGTACAACGACGCCTACTCGGAATCCGTTTTCAGTTTTGCCAACAACATCAACACCGTCGATGGAGGCACACATCTCTCCGGCTTCCGCACCTCGCTGACCCGCACCATCAACTATGCCGGACAGCAGATGGGCCTGTTCAAAGACGTAAAAGAGAATCTAACCGGAGACGACGTCCGCGAAGGCCTGGTAGCCGTGATCAGCGTAAAGCTGCCGCAGCCCCAGTTCGAAGGCCAGACCAAGGGCAAGCTGAATTCCGACATAGCTGGCATAGTGCAAGCCGTAGTCAACGAAAAGCTGGGAGCATTCTTCGAGCAGAACACCGCCGTAGCCCGCAAGATCATCAACAAAGCCATAGACGCCGCCAGAGCCAGAGAAGCCGCCCGCAAAGCGAGAGACCTGACCCGCCGCAAAGGCGCGCTCGATGGCGGAGGACTCCCCGGCAAGCTAGCCGACTGCAGCGAGCGCGATCCCAACCGCTGCGNNAAGGGAAAAATTCTGAACGTGGAAAAAGCGCGCTACGACAAGATGCTGGCCCACGAAGAAATTCGCGCCATGATCACCGCGCTAGGCACCGGCATCTCGAAAGAAGATTTCGATCCCACCAAAGTCCGCTACGGCAAAATCATCCTGATGACCGACGCCGACGTAGACGGCTCGCACATCCGCACCCTGCTGCTAACTTTCTTCTTCCGCCACATGCAGGAGCTGATCAAGCGCAGCAATGTCTACATAGCGCAGCCCCCGCTCTTCGGCGTCAAGAAGGGTAAGTCGCACCAGTACATAAAAAACGAGCACGAATTCGTCAAGGTAATGGTGAAGCGGGCCTCCGAAGGCCTAATCATTCGCTATGGAGAAGGCGCCGCCAAACTAGAAGGCGCGGCCCTGACCAAGTTCATCACCGTGCTGAACGAGTACCTGGGATTCCTCGACAAGCTGAACAAGCGCATACGCGAAGAAAAGATAACCGCTCTGCTGCCCAAGCTGGACCTGGCGAAGCGCGCCGACTTCGAAGGCGACAAGAACACTCCGCCCAAGAAAATCGAGAAACTGGAAAGAGAACTAAAGCGCCTGCAAAAGGACTTGAAACTAAAGAGCGTAGAAGCGCGCTTCGACGAAGAACACAATCTCTGGGCGCTTGTGTTCGTGAACGCGCAAGGAGCCGAGCATGTCATCAACTGGGAACTGGCCTCGACCCCGGAATCCCGCCAGTTAATCGCCAAGTTCAAGCAGATCGAGCAGTATCTGGAGCCGCCCTTCGTAGTCGAGAGCGTGCCGAGACCCGCAAAGTCGGCAGCCAGCGCCACGGATAAGAACAAAGACGAAGAAGAAAATCAAGAAGCAGGCAATAACAACAACGAAGAAGATGAAGGCGAAAATCTAAGCGCCGCCGAAAGAGAAGAAGCCGAGAAGGCCCAGAAGAAATCCGGCAAGGCGCCGCAGGCGCGCCGCGCGAAAGAGCCCGAGATCGTCGAAAAAAACACAGCCCGCGAACTTTTCGATTACGTCCTGAACGAAGGCCGCAAAGAGTACACCGTCCAGCGCTACAAAGGCCTGGGAGAAATGACCGCCGAGCAGCTCTGGGAAACCACCATGGATCCCGAGCGCCGCACCCTCCTGCAAGTGAGGCTAGAAGACCTAGCCGAGTGNNACGCTAATGGGCGAAGACGTAGAGTCCCGAAGAAAATTCATCGAAGACAACGCCCTGGATGTAAAGAACCTGGATATCTAAGGGTAGCGCCGGCGTTCTCGCCGGCAACAGCGCGATCACCCTTAGCAATGCGAAGGTTCTACCGTGTAGGGCGGGCGCCCCCGCCCGCCGCCGTTGCTCTTGATTTTGATTGTGTGGGGACGGGCGTCCTCGCCCGTCCAAGCCGAGCAAAGCTCGGCAGATGCCCCGCGGGCGGAGCTACTCTGGTTCGCCATCGGACAAACGCAGGTATTCACAGTCGCGCGCCGTACTTCACCTCCGAATAAGCCCGGTCAAACAAGACCCAAAGCGCTCCGCACAACGAAAACCAGGTAGCTTCCCTCCGGCCCAACTGGCCCACCCGCCTGAGGATGGACAAAGTGCATGAGCGCGCTCTCGATGACAAGCACGGCGCCGCCCATCAGCAGATAAATCAGTCAGCGGGTTCCCGCATACATGCCGTCGGGTCCGGCGAAAACTTCGCGAAATGGAGATTCTCGGCGAACTTCTGCGAGCATCGCGGGCGCGGGGGGATTGAGCGGAGCAGAGTCCGCGATGGGCTGCAACGTCGACGCTTCGCCAGAAGGCGGAAGCGGATTGGTATCCATCGGTGTCCCGAACATGGTAAAACACTCGGTCTCCTCTGTTACGCGAATGTTGCGACGATTTCTCCAACCCGATGCTTTCCGCGCCCCGCAATTTGCCGCGGCCGCGCTGCTGCTGGTCTATCTTCTCCAGTGCGTCTGGCTGGTCCGCGTGCAAACGTTGCATGGCCGGTTCCCGGACTCCGGCCAGGCTCTGCGCATCTACCAGGGCCTCGAGCAGTGGCAGAGCGGCGCCATCGCGGGAACTCCCGAGTCGTTGCGTTCCGAAGCCGCCACCGGTGTGCCGTCCGCGGGCCGGTCCGGCCATCTCCGCGTGCGCGACGGTTACGACCAGGACCGCTCGCCCCTCTATTACCTCGTCGCCGCTGCGCCGCTTCTGTTGCGCCCCGCCGCGTGGTTGCCGGAATCACTCCAGCCGTTGCTGGCCGCGACCCCGTACCTGTTCTTCGGCGTCATGCTCGGAGCCTCGCTCTGGTATGTCGCGCGCCGTCTCTACGGCAACCCTGGCGGATACATCGCGCTCGCACTCTACTGTTTTTCGCCGGCCATGATCGTGAACGTGGCCGGCGCGCAGAGTTTGGGTGAAATGGGCGCCGTGTGGGGAGCGTTCGGAGCCGTCTTCACCGCCATCGCCGTGGCGCACACCCTCTACGCTCCCCGCGAAGTTGTGCTCTGGAACTGGCGGCGCATTCTGCTGCTCGGGTTGTCTCTGGGGCTCGGAGCGGGCAACCAGTTTTCTCTGGGAGTGCTGGCGCTGGTGATTTTGCCGCTCATGTTCTGGGTAGCGCCGGTCCGGCCGCGCGCCGTGCTTGCTATCTGGACCACCGCAATGGCAGTCGCCGCGGTGCTGCTATTTGCCGCCTATTTCTTTGAGCCTGCGTCGTTCTGGCAAGGAATGCTGCACGCGCGCTGGATGGACTTCGAACCCGCCGCGTTTGGGGTGTCGGTCTCCTACCGCAACGCTGTGCAAACGATCTTCGTCAACAGCCCGCCGCTGATTTTCGCCTTGCCCGTGGCGCTGATCGCGTACCGCGGATGGAAGCGCACACGCTATTTCGGCAACACCGCGCCGCTCCTGATCGCGCTGCTGTTACTCATCCTCGCGCTAGGCGCTCCCAATTTTCCGGGGCAAGGATTCCATCTGGCCACGCTCATCTTCCTCTTCGTCTTCGTCAGCGGGGTATTTGCCGATCTGCTGGAGTCTCAACAAAGCCTGCTCGTGACGGCTGGTCTGTGCGGACTGTTGGGCGCCTCCGCAGTCTGGAACCTGTGGCAGTTGTGGCGCATCTGATTTTCCGTAGAGACGGGGCAAGCCGCGTCTCTACAGAATCACGCAGGTTAAAATAACTGCTTACAACATTGGCAAGGATCGACGTAGCAAGGATCAACCATGAGCACCCCGGCCCAAACTTCCACGACCAAGACCATCTACGTAACTCGCACCGGCCTCCCGCTCAGTTTCAAGCTCGAATGGCCCTTCCGCCATGCCACCTCCGGCGCCGACTTTGACGTCCTGCACACGGTGATCACGCTGGAAAATTCCGCAGGGCTGCGGGCGCTTGTAGCCGTGAACCTTTCTGCCACGCTGCGCGAAGTGCTGCCTTCGCTCGAACCGAAAGACACGGAAGCTCCCCTCATCAACGCTCTGCGCAACGAGGTCGACCACAAGCAGACGGAGTTCGTGAAATCCGGCAAGCTGGTACCGCTGCCCTTGTCCAGCCGCCACTACAACTTCAAACTCAAGAAGTGGTTTTTCGGCAAGGCCACCGACGAAGAAGTCGCCCGCACGATCGAGCGCAAAGTGTATTGGCAGACGCGTCTGGTCGGCGGAGATGTGTGGCTGGGCGACCCGACCGAGGCGCTCTATCTCGATACCGCCACCGATCACATCGCGGAAATCGCCGCCGGACTCGCGCACCAGGGACTCTTCACCATGGCCCGGCGCTACGCGACCGCGCTTCCCGCCCTGATGGATCGGAAAGACCGCTTCGAATCTGAGATGGCCGCAGCCCGTCAACAACTGGATGAAAAACACGCCTTTGAGCGAGGCTAGGATTCCACAAACACCAACCGGGTAAATTCAGCCACCACCATCGGACTTCGAACCGCTCGGCGGCTGACTCTGTGACTGCGTATGCTCGGTCTGCGGGCGTTCGATCGCCGGAATCGTGCGCAAGACGTAGCTCCGATGATAGCAATGCTCACAGCGGACTGCTTGCAGTAACAACAACGGAAGCACGTATTTCTCAAAGAAGCCGCGAGGGCGGGAGCGATACGCTTCTTGTCCCCCACATCCCCGGCAGTGGAATTCCTCGAAAAACCGGCTCCCAGAGGGGCTGGCAACGGGAGTCACGGAATACACTCCTGGATACAAGTATGCTAACCCTGTTCAAGACGCAAAGTTGCGGACAAACCTTGCTGATAAAAAACGCGCGCCCTCCGCTCACCGATTACCACAAGAGATCGCTGCACTTGTAAAGCTGCCTTTCGGCGTGTTAAGGTGCGCCGTCTCTGCTAGTGTGAATCGATGAAATTCCTGTTGACCACGAGGTCGTCATGAGCGCACCTGCGGCGAATACTGAAGCCCCCCGCAAGCATCGCCCCTATGTTCCGGAATCGATGGAAATGAAGGAGTTTACCTTCAGGGCCGTTTTGATCGGGCTGTTCTTGACCGCCCTGCTGGGCTCGGCGAACGCGTACCTCGGGCTCAAGGCGGGGATGACGATTGCCGCGACCTATCCGGCAGCTGTTATCTCGATGGCACTGCTGCGCTTGATGAAAGGTTCGCTGCTGGAAGAGAACATCGCGCGAACCGTGGGCTCGATCGGCGAGTCGGTAGCAGCCGGCGCCATATTCACCATCCCTGCCTTTGTGATGGCTGGCTTGTGGCCGACGCTCGCCCCGAGTGTCCGCGTACCGGAATATTGGAAATCAGTGGCCCTGATGATGATCGGGGGCACGCTCGGCATCCTGTTCGTCACCCTCCTGCGCCGGGTGATGGTGGAGGATCCCGACCTGCCGTTTCCCGAATCCGTGGCCGCCTCCGAGATTCACAAGGCCGGACAGCAGGGAGCCAAAGCCGCGAAGATTCTGTTTGCCAACATGGGCTTCGGCGCGTTCATGTATCTGCTCGGAGCGGTCAATGTTTTCAATCCTAACAACACTTTCCCCGTGAAGATCAGCGACCTCGGAAAGAAGTTGCTGCTCCGCACCAGCACGAATCCCAACGTAGCCACCACCATTACCGGCGGCGCCACGCTCTTAACCGCGCCCGACATCAGCCCCGCCTATCTCGGCGTGGGATACATCATTGGCCCCAGACTCGCCGCCCTGAACTTCGCGGGAGGCTTGCTGGCATGGGGCCTGCTCGTTCCACTCCTGACCTTCACCCTCGGTCCCTACATCCAGGCCTCTATGCCGCAGGGAGAAACCATCGCCTGGCCGCTGCTGGCGCAAGCCATCTATTTTTCGATTGTGCGGCCGATCGCGGTCGGCGGCATGCTGGTGGGCGCGTCTTACACGCTTTTCAATATGCGCAAGCAGTTGGCGCTCGGCATGGGCCGTGCCGTCTCCGATCTGAAAAAGTCGGCGGCGGCGCACGCCGCTGCCAATCGCACCGAGCGTGACCTGCCCGCCAAGGCAGTATTTGCCGGCATCGGCGTCGTATTCGTGGCCATGATCCTGCTCTACTACTATTTCATCAGCGCAGCCGGCACGCTTTCCAGTTCGCGGATATTATCGGGCTGCCTCGTCGCGGCCGGCGTGATGATCATCGTCGGATTTTTCTTCGCCGCGGTTTCTGGAAACCTGGTCGGCATGATCGGATCGTCGAACAATCCAGTCTCGGGACTTACGCTGTGCACGCTGGTGATCGCAGCGCTGCTCATGGTCGCGCTCGGCGTTTCCGGAACTGGTGGAGTTGCAGCCGTACTTGGAGTAGCCGCCGTGGTGTGCGTTTCATCCGCTGTGGCGGGTGAGATGCTGCAAGACTTGAAAGTCGGACACATCCTCGGTGGAACGCCCTCCAAGATGCAGATTGGAGATCTTTTCGGCATCGTCGTGGCGTCGCTCGTTCTGTTCTTCCCGATCGCGATCCTCGCCAAGGCATACACCTTCGGTAGCCCCGCGCTACCGGCCCCGCAGGCGGGGCTCATGGCCATGCTCTCCAAAGGAATCGTGGGCGGCGACATGGCGTGGCCGCTGGTGATCGTTGGCATCCTGCTGGGACTGGCAATGATCATGATCGAAGTGAAAAGCGTGATGCTTTTCGCGGTCGGCATGTATCTGCCGTTAGGCACAACGTTCGCCATTTTTGTCGGAGGCGTGATTCGCTGGCTCACCGACAAATTGCGCGATCGCCGTGGCTTGAACGATGCGCAAAAGGCGCGCGTGGAAAACGCCGGCGTCCTGACCGCCTCGGGTCTGATCGCGGGCGAGGCGCTCTGCGGCCTGCTCATCGCGGCCCTGGTGGGCTCTGGCCGCGACGTAACGCTCGTCCAGTGGACCCCGCCATTTCTTCTGGCGCTCGGCGCGCTCGCCGTGCTGGCGATAGTCATGATCCGAGTTCCGCTGGCAAACGCCGGCAGACCCGAAGATCCGGCGCCGCCAACGGCGATTATGTAACGCTCGTGGTGGATGCTCGTGTGGGGACGGGGCTCTGCCCCGTCCAAGCCGAGCGCAGCTCGGCCTCACGAGGTTCATTTCAGCGACTCACAAATGTCGATTGCGGAAAATATCGCCAGGGTGCGGGAGCGAATCGCGGCAGCGGCGCGGCGCGCGGGCCGCAATGCGGACGAAATCACACTGATGGGCGTGAGCAAGACTTTTCCGGCTGCAAGCATCCGCGAGGCGTACGCTGCCGGACTGCGCGTTTTCGGCGAAAACAGAGTGCAGGAGTTCGCGGGAAAGGCAAATACTTTGCGTGACTTGCGTGACATCGAATGGCACCTGATCGGACATCTGCAAACAAATAAAGCCGCGAAGGCAACGGAGTTGTTCGATGCAGTGGATTCCGTCGACTCGGTGCGGATGGCGGACAAACTGAATACGTTAGCAGAAAGCGCGGGCAAGTCGTTATCCGTCCTGATCGAGATCAATGTCGGTGGCGAAAAAGAAAAAAGCGGAGTCGCACCCGGCTCCGACGAACTGGAGCAGATTCTGCAAAGCGCGCCGCAATGGGGAAATCTGAAAATTCAAGGTCTGATGACCGTCCCGCCTTACACAGAAGATCCGGAGGGCTCGCGACCTTATTTTCGTCAACTCCATCAGATTCGCGATTTCATCGCCGCGTGTGATTTGCCGGGCACCGCAGTTCTTTCCATGGGCATGTCGCACGATTTCGAAGTAGCAATTGAAGAGGGAGCAACCTGCGTGCGCGTGGGGACGGCGATTTTCGGGGAAAGAGTTTAGATTCTTCTCCGTGTACCTCTGTGTCCTCTGCGATTAAGGTTTTGCTTTGTCCCGGTGCTAAAGACTCTTGATGGCAGAAATAAAAAACGCGCCCAGCGGAGCAACCTTCGCGGTCAAAGTCCACCCACGCGCAAAGAAGAATGCCATCACCGGCGAAGTAGGCGACGCAATAAAACTAGCCCTGACCGCCCCTCCCGTCGAAGGCAAAGCCAACGAGGCCTGCATAGATTTCTTCGCAAAACTTTTGAACCTGCCGCGTTCCTCCGTTACTATTGCAGCCGGCCACGCCAGCCGGAATAAAGTGATCCGCGTGGCGGCCTTGTCGGCAGAAGAAGTCCGAAAGCGTTTGAAAATCTGAAGCCGGCATCAGGAGCCGCAGCCTCAGGAGCAACGATTTTAGGAGCAGGCTTGACCCTTTCCGAACGCTTCCATGAGATCCGCACCGGCTTCGAACGGCCCTTCTGGGTCGCGAACATCAGCGAGATCTTCGAACGTCTTTCCTACTACGGGGCCTTCGCTTCCCTTGCCCTTTATTTGCAGGAGACGCTGAATTTCTCCACCGAACAGACCGGGACTCTGACGGGCTTGTTCGGCGGCATGGTATGGTTTCTCGCCATCTTCGGAGGAGCGGCCGCCGACCGCCTCGGCTTTCGCCGCGCGCTTTCGATAGCCTACCTCATCCTCGCCGCCGCCTACTTCCTGATCGGATCGATTGGGGCATCCTGGCTGGCGCCAGTGCGCAACGCGGTGCCGCTCGGCTTGTTTGTCGGCTGCATTCTCATCCTCCCGGCGCTCGGCATCTCGATGGTGAAACCGAGCGTGGTCGGCACCACGGCACGAGCCTCCAAGGAGAACGTTCGCTCTATCGGCTACTCGATCTATTACACGATGGTCAACATCGGCGGCGCTGCGGGACCGTATTGTGCTTCCTGGGCCCATCGCCATCTGGGCGTCGAGAATGTTTACCGCGTCGCGGCACTCAGCGTCTTCGCGATGTTCTTCGTGGTCCTGTTTTTCTTCCGGGAACCGCGCAAGGCTGGGGATGCGCCTCCACCTTCGATCGCAACGGTTGCGCGGAACTTCTGCGTCGTCGTGGGCAATTACCGCCTGGTTTTGCCGGTGTTGATGGTTGCGCTGTTGCTGCGTGTGGCTTTGTTCATCTTTCCCGCGCACAGCGTGCCTTGGTGGATCTGGGTCGGGCTCTTGCTTCTTGTGCTCGCCGGAATCAGCCGGTTTATGTGGTTCCTTGTGCTTTTCACCGGGTATTGGGTGGTGTTCTGGCAGCAGTACATCAGTTTGCCTGGGTACATTCACAGGTATATCAATTCTCAGGCCGACGTTGAGAAGATTCTCGTGACCGATGGGCTGACTGTCATCTGCCTTACGCTCGCGGTCAATTACCTGACCCGCAGCATTCCGGCATTTCAGGCGGTGATTGTGGGCACGTTGATCACTTCTGTTTCGTGGGTGATCCTCGCGCTGCGGCCAACGCTCTGGGGCGCTGTGCTTTCCCTGTTTGTGCTGGCGCTCGGCGAAATCATTATGTCTCCGCGCTATTACGAATACATTTCGCGCCTCGCGCCTCCCGGGCAGCAGGGCACCTACATGGGCTTCGCGTTCCTGCCCATCGGAATTGGATCGCTGATCGGTGGCTGGTTCGGCGGCACCCTGGTTCACTACTTCGGAGAAGTCACTCATCAGCCGGAGCGCATCTGGTGGAGCGTGACGGCGGTCGGCCTGGCCACGGCCGCGGTGCTCTGGATTTATGACAAGGCGTTGAGAACCGGCAATGCAGCTCCCGCAAAATAGCTGGCTCTTCGGTCACAGTCAACAGTGACGCTAGGTCACAGCATTCGCCTGGAACTCCTTTTATCATGAGCATCTCTCCGCAAGCTGACAGTCGGAGACGCTCGTTGCTACCAGAGGAGAACATGTCCAGGCGCGAAATCACTCCCCACTACATTGCCGACCACATCCGGCGCGTCCTGAAGGATGGCGGGTCGGCGCCGCACTCGGAAGAAGTCCAACACTTTTTCAAGGAAGTCATAAAGTCGCGCGGCTGGTATACAGCCGAACTGAGAAAATTCGCGGTGCGGTTCCGGCGCAGCATCATCCGCGAACGGGGAATGGATTTCCTGGTGCAAGTCGCGGACCAACTTTTCTCGGGCCCCATTCTGGAAGAGAAGGTATTGGCTGTTTTCCTGCTCGAAAAACAGACGAAGAACTTCGGCGTGAACGAATTCCAGCTTTTTGCCTCCTGGCTCGACCGCGTATCGAGTTGGGCCGATCACGACGCCCTGGCGCATTATCTGCTGGCGCCGATGGTCGCCGCCGACCCTGCCCGTTGCCGCCAGGTTTTCCTCTGGACGAAGTCGCCGAATCGCTGGCGGCGGCGCGCAGCGTGTGTGGCACTGATCCGGGGAGCGCGCGAGCGGCAGTTCTTTCAACAAATCGTGCGGCTCTCGAATCAATTGCTGCATAACAAAGACGAAGACGACATGGTGCAGAAGGGATTGGGCTGGCTATTGCGCGAGACGGCCAAGGCCGATCCGAAGCGCACCGTGCCCTACCTGGTGAAGATCCGGAAGAAAGCGCCGCGACTGGTGCTGCGGACTGCGTGTGAGACGCTGCCTGTCGCCGCACGGAGGCAAGTGTTGCGCGGGCGCGCAAAATCCTAACCCCAAGGTTGTCGGGTTTCCCCTGTGTACCTCTGTGCCCCCTGTGGTTAACATTTTCTCAGCGCGTCGTCCGAAACTCGCCGTCACAGCCCTTCCTCTTCCAGAAATTTCTCCACTTCCAGCGCCGCCATGCAGCCGGAACCAGCGGCGGTGATGGCTTGGCGATAGCGGCGGTCCTGCACGTCGCCACAAGCGAATACGCCCGGCACTTTCGTCAAGACATTCTTTTGCGTAACCAAGTAGCCATCGGCGTCGGTTTCGAGCTGGCTTTCGAAAATCTTGGCGTTCGGGATGTGGCCGATCCCAAGAAACATTGCGCTCGTGGGGAAATCCCAGCTTTCGCCGCTCTTCACGTTGCGCAGACGCAGGGAGGTGACTTCCTTCTTGCCGACATCGAGAACGTCGTCCACCACGGTATCGGTAAGAAACGCGATCTTCGGATTAGCATGGGCGCGATCGAGCATGATCTTCGAAGCGCGAAACTGCTCGCGACGGTGAATAAGTGTCACCTTGCTCGCAAAGCGCGTCAGAAATGTCGCTTCTTCCATGGCGGAGTCGCCGCCGCCGATCACCGCGATTTCCTTGCCCGAAAAAAAGAAGCCATCGCAAGTCGCGCAGGAAGAAACGCCGTGGCCGATCAGCGCATGCTCGTTCGGCAGGCCGAGCCAGCGCGCCGACGCTCCGCTGGCAACGATGAGCGTGCGGGTCTGAATGGTTTCTTTGCCGACGCTCAACTCGAACGGACGTTTGCTCAAATCGGCTTTGACCGCGTGGCCCGTGTGATAGTCGGCGCCAAAGCGCATGGCCTGCTTGCGCATGTTCTCGATCAGTTCTGGCCCCTGGATGCCTTCGGGAAAGCCGGGGAAATTTTCCACCAGCGTGGTCATCGATAATTGTCCGCCCGGTTCATGGCCTTCGATCACGAGCGGCTTGAGGTTGGCGCGGGCGCTGTAGAGGGCGGCGGTGTGACCGGCGCACCCGGAGCCCATGATCACAACATTGCGTATGTCCATAGTGGTAACAATCAGTGCTATTAGAAAACAATGCTAGTACCGTGACTGCGTAATTTGTACCGTTTCGCTCCTAAGAGTAGCGCCGCCGTCCCGGCGGCTGTTCGGCGGGCGCTACTCGTTTTCCACGTCGTAATGATCACGCGGTTGCGGCACTAGTAGATAGATTCTGAAAAATAGATTTCGCTTCAGGCCGCAAGCCAACGGAACAAACTACGGATTCTTCTTGCTGCCCGCGCCCGCCTTGGTCGTAGTCCTGACCGAGGTTCCCACCCCCAGGCGAGCCAGTTCCTCGGGCACCAATTTGCGCGCGCCCAGAGCATCGCGATATCGCTCCATAATCGAAGAGGCGGCGTGAAAGATCGGTTCGTACACGGTCTGATCCGTCGCCGGACTTCCCTCTTCTCCCGAGCACCGCGCCAGCGCCACTGATGACTTCCCAAAGCGCTCCAATCGGACGCGCGAAACCGGCGTACTGGAAGACAACATCGCGCTCGCGGAAACAACCGCGGAAGCGCTGTCCTCAATCGAAATCTGCATCACATCTTTGGGCTCGCGCACCCGCAGCACGAGCGTCTCCACCATATTCCTCGAGTCCACGCTGAACGAGTATTGAACATTGCTGAACAGGGTGGCACCGGGGAACTCGCGCCGAACCCGGACCCAGTCGGCCGCCGAGACCGCACCGGGCGGCAAGGGCTGCATGCCGGGGATCGGAGTGCTCGGGTCGAGTGTCGAACGCCCGCGAGCCACTTCGTAGTCCGCGGCGAACGCCGGCTTGCCCGGTACTTTGGCCAGCGCCGACGATAATTCTTTCTGCTCGTCGGCCGTAGGTGCGCACACGTTGATGACGTTCACTTTCACCGGGGGCTGCTGGACGCTGGCCGGAGGTTGCTGGGCGAAAGCCACCGCACCTATGGCCGCCGTCATTATCAGAAATTTGTGAGGGAACACGGCGAAATTGTATCAGGGAAGTCGCCAGCTATTAGCTTCTGGCTACCAGCTACTTGGTTACCAGTAAAAAAGGTTCGGTTTTCAGGGGAGATGCGGCGACTCTGTAAACGCCTTCTCGCGCTTCCGCGGCCACCAATTCCGCGGCCGCCGATGATGAGCATCAATCAGCACGGGAGCAAAAAGCGCGGCTATACATAAGAACACAACGAAGAGTGAGGTGATCCCGCGCAGCAGCTTTTCGCGGAGAATCTTCCTGCTACCCCGTTTGCCAGAAGCTAGCAGCCAGGAGCTAGCAGCCTTTATTGCGTGGTAACGCTATCGTCGTCCGCCGCGCCATGGCGGCGCAGCAACTGCGGCAGATTCTGCGAAAACGCCGAGCGCGGCAGCACCATGTCACATCCCGCTTCGTGCGCTTTCAGCTTCAAGTCGCCCTGCACGTGCGACAGAAACCCGATGATCGACGTCCCCTTCTTCAGCTTGCTTTTCAGTTTCGGGATGAGCGTCAAAGGCTTGGCATTGGCATTGTTCAAGTCGAAGATAATCAGGGAAGGCTTTTCCTCGCCATTGCTCTTCATCCGCTCGGTGAGTTCCTTCTCGTTCTTAACGAACTCCACCTTCACGTTCATTTTCTGGCCCGTGGCCTGAATCTTGCTCAGGAAGAACAGGTCTTCGACAAACGCGAAGACGCGCGAAGCCGCATCTTCTTTTGGAGCGGGCAGCGGCTCAGGCTCGGCCACCGGGTAGGACGCGGAAAAACCGGGCCGTCGCGGTCCCCTTCCCGAATTACCGTTGCCGTTGTCGCCCATATTGGCGCGGTAGCTGTGATCCATGGGAGCGGTAAAAATGCCCTGATGCTCCCCGCGCTCGCGGCCCATCGGGCCACCCGCGCCTCGTCTCGGCGGACGCCGTCCACGGCGCCGTTTGTGTTTCCCTCCTCCTGCGGAGGAGTGTCCGGGTCCTGCATTCATATGTTTTCTCTTGTTAGTCTTTGAAGCTACCGGCCTGGATCACAGGCCTGATTGTTTCGTCTTTCCTTGCGGTCGGCGCGTTAGTCGGCACTCTAAACGTGTGGCGCAACACACGGCTCACTGCGCGTGGCTCACTCGAAACCGGCTACCGGCAGACCAAACCCCACATCGGCTGGATGCTATTCGAGAACGATGTTCAAACTATCTCTTAATCTAGGCGCCTGGAGTTTTGTTGGCGCGAACGGCCAGCCTGGAAGCATGGCCATTAGGGAACATCTTGATGTTACTCATGAAACCGCCGACTGCGCAAGGGGGAAGTGCCCTAAGTTTTCCACATCCAGAACATTACCTTGGAATCCCAAGCCCACGTTTTCGCCTTGCACGAGACCGGAAGCATGCATGGTTGTAGGATGCAACCGCAAGCGTCGGTTGGCAAATCCTTTAGTTTCCGGAAGACGACAGCCGCGCAGTTTTGCCTGAAGTTCCGCCACGGCTATGCCGATATAAGAGGTGTGAAACCCGCTCCCGCTAAACAGAAAACCTCTGCATCGAACCCGCTTGCGCTGCCGGGACAGCGCTTCGTTGCCCGCCAGCCAATTCTCGATCGCACGCAGAATGTGTTCGGGTACGAACTTTTGTTCCGCAACGGTGTCGAAGACTACTTCAACGCCGATGCCGAGCTTGCCGCCCGCTCCACACTGGATAGCTCCCTGCTTTACGGCATCAACACGCTTTGCGATAAGCGCCGCGCTTTCGTGAATTGCACCCGTGAGGTCCTGTTCAAAGACCTGATTACCTTGCTGCCTCCCCACCAGACCGTGGCCGAGATTCTGGAGACGGTTGAGCCGGAAGACCGCGTCATCGAAGCCTGCAAACGGCTGAAAGCGGCCGGCTATCTCATCGCCCTCGATGACTTCGCGCCCAACGATCCGCGTGTGGCGCTGATTGAGTTTGCCGACATCATAAAAGTCGACATCCGGGCAACCCGGCCGGAGGAACGCGCTGGCATGATGCGCCGGTTTGGGTCCCCGAAGTGCAAGATGCTGGCTGAAAAACTCGAAACGCCCCACGAGTATCATCAAGCCCGCGACATGGGATTCGTCTATTTCCAGGGATATTTTTTCTGCCGGCCCGAAATCGTCACCGGCCGCGAAGTTCCCGCCAGCCGCTTGCACTATGTCAGGCTGCTCGAAATGGTTTCCCGCCGGGAAATCGACATGCGAGAACTCGAGAAGATGCTCAAGCAGGAAGCCTCGCTTTGTTACCGCTTGCTCCGCTACTTGAATTCCCCGCTTTTTGGATTTGCCCTCGAAATCAAGTCGATCCGCCATGCCATCGCCGTTCTGGGAGAACGGGAACTGCGGCGTTGGATCCGGCTCGTCGTCACTGTGGGCGCAGCCGAGCAGAGGTGCAGCGAACTGGTGCTGATGGGATTGACCCGCGCCCGTTTTTGCGAACTGCTCTCCGACCGGCTGCAATCGAACACTGATTTGTTCCTGATGGGGCTGCTCTCCATCATGGATGCCATCCTTGAGGTCAGCATGGANNATGCTGGCCCAGGAATCGGGTGAGTGGTCCCAATCGAGCGCACTCGCCAAACAATTGAAACTGCCCGATGAAGAAGTCGCCTCAACCTGGTGGCAGGCCCTGCAGTGGGCACAGGAGGCAACCACCGGCGTCTGAGATGCCTTCGTAGGGAGCTATCGGGTATCAGCCGTCATCCATTTCAATGTAGCTGGCCCCTTAATTCCGTGTCTCACTCTTGCGGTGCACTCCAGACTGGCGGAGAGGGAGGGATTCTATTACCGCCGTCACCTGCAAGTGCCGATGGTACATGTGTACGGTTTGACCCCCGCTCCGTTGCTCAGTGGCTCCGAAGAAACTAACTCAGAAGAACTAAGATGCAAGCTAAATTGACGTACTGTTCCTCGAAAAAGGGGTGTCAGGGGTCTACTGGCCAAGAAGTGGGTGCCAGAGCCCCGCGCCGCGTGCCTACTCGCTTGGCCCCGACGCGACCCGGCTCTGGCCCTAGTGTCTGAATCATAGCCGACATCCGACACCGCTCCGACCGAGATTCCGCCGTACGGACCAGCGTACGGCAATCTAACCTGAGATGCGGCCAGGCCTGACACTTTGGCGCCTGTGCCTGGATCACCGGCAACCCTGAAACAATCCTAAGGTGAAGGCTAAGGTGAAGGTTGTTGACAAACTGTCCGGAATCCTGGTCATCCCTTCCCACTAGGGCGTTTCCAGTACCGATCTGGTGAAACTTCCTAGAAGCCGACTTCGGGACAACTTCACGTCTCGCTGGCCGAAAACCACCGATCGATCCAGTGTCCGCCTTCGGATAACTTCCGCATAGCTGTCATTCGATCTGAATCGGGCCGGAGCAACTCTCTGAGAGCGCAAAAAGGATCAGGTTTTAGACGGCGGAACTCGAGGTGCTATACTGCCGCTCCGGAAACGAATGATGGCGCTGAACAAAAGGAGTTGTCCAAGCAGAATGACCCATATAAATGTTACTTGTCCTGTAAGGCGGATTACCATCTTCCTTCTTCTTACTCTCACGCTTGCAGCTTCAGCGCTGGCCCAGGAAATCCCACCCAACCTCTTGCAGGCGATGCAATGGCGCCTGATCGGCCCACATCGCGGAGGCCGAGTCACATCCGTCTGCGGAGTGCCCAGCCAGACCGCGATCTACTACATTGGAACGCCTGGCGGCGGCGTCTGGAAAACTGAGGACGGAGGACAAGTCTGGAAGCCGATCTTCGATCAGCAGCATGTCGCTTCGATCGGCGCGGTCGTGGTTGCACCTTCCGATCCCAAAGTCGTCTACGTTGGAACCGGCGAACAAACGCAAGGGAATGGCGTGTACAAGTCAACGGATGCTGGATCGACCTGGACGAATATCGGCCTGAGCGAAACCCACATCATCACCGGGATCGTGGTCGATCCGCGGAATCCCGACGTTGTTCTGGTGGCGGCTGCTGGGGATCGCTGGTCCGGCGCGGAGCGCGGGGTTTACAAGACAACCGACGGCGGCAAGAACTGGAAGAAGGTTTTGTATAAGGATGAGAAAGCCGGAGTCTACGACATGGAGTCTGGGCCGGATCATCCTGGAATTCTCTATGCTGCGCTCTGGGATCGTCCCGAGGACCCGTTTGATCCAAGCGCGCCGAAAAAGAAAACGCAGGATGCCGCGATCTACAAATCTACCGACCAGGGTGATACCTGGAATGCCGTGGAGGGCAAAGGTCTTCCGACTGATCCGATGGGGCGCACCGGGCTGTCCGTCGCGCCCGGCACCAATGGCATGCGAGTGTACGCCATCGTCACGCAGGGACTGTTCCGGTCAGACGACGGCGGCGCTAGCTGGCAACCCAGCACGACCGATCCTCGCATTGTGGGGAGTGGATACTTCAGCCGCGTCTTCGTTGATCCCAGGAATTCTAACTTGGTTTACGTGGCGCAAACTTCCATGTATCGATCCAAGGACGGAGGCCGCAGCTTCGAAGCCTGGGCGGGAGCGCCCAGTGGCGATGATTTTCACGTTCTCTGGATCAATCCTGCCAACACTCAGAACATGATCCTCGGTGTTGACCAGGGCGCGATCATCAGTATCGACGGCGGCGATACCTGGAGTTCCTGGTATAACCAGGCAACCGGCCAGTTTTATCACGTCAGCACCGACCAGCAATTTCCCTATTACGTCTACGCAGCGCAACAGGATAGCGGAACGGCCGCGGTCCCTAGCCGCAGCGATTATGGCGAGATCACGTATCGCGATTGGGCGCCGACCGGAGGATTCGAGTTTGCTTACATTGCTCCCGATCCTGCGAATCCGAACTATGTCTATGCCGGAGGCTGGTATGGCTCGGTGCTCCGCTACGACAAGACGACTGGGCAGATCGTGCATCTTCTAGTGCGGAGTTTGAAGTACCGCACTGCCAATATGGCGCCCATTGCGTTCTTACCTCAAGACCCGCATACGCTTTATGCGGCAGCTCAGTACGTCTTGAAGAGCAAGGACGGCGGGTTCAATTGGCAGGAGGTCAGTCCCGACCTCACGCAGAAGCCGGAAGCCGCGAAAGCGAAACCCGATCCACGCAGGGCCGTGATTACCACGTTAGCGCTCTCGCCAGTGAAAGCCGGCGTGATCTGGGCAGGCACGGGCAACGGCCTGATTCAGGTCACGAAGGACGGCAAGGCCTGGCAGAATGTGACTATGGCCGGCTTGCCTGAGCGCAGCGGCGTCACCTTGCTGGAGGCTTCCCGCCACGATGCGGCGGCGGCATACGCTGTGATCAATGGGTTCCACGAACTGCGTCCTCTGATTTATCGCACGCGTGATTATGGGCAGACCTGGCAATTGATCACCACGGGGTTGCCCGCTTCCGGGAATGCGCGGGTGATCCGCGAGGATCCGGTGCGCAAGGGTTTGCTCTATGCGGGAACCTGGGACGGCATTTACGTGTCGTTGGACGACGGCGATCGTTGGCAGACGCTGCAACTGAATCTCCCCACTGCCACTGTGACTGACTTGGACGTTCACGGCGACGATCTGGTGTCGTCCACCTATGGCCGCTCGCTCTGGATCCTTGATGACGTGACCCCGCTGCGGCAGTTTGACGCCAAGTGGACGCAATCGGACGCGTACCTGCTTCGTCCGCGCAACGTTGTGCGCGTGCGTTGGGATATGTCTCAGGACACTCCGCTGCCACCGGAAACGCCCGCTGGCGAGAATCCGCCGGACGGTGCAATCATGAACTACTTTTTGAAGTCGGAGCCCACGGGCGACATCAAGCTGACGATCTACGACGCGAGAAACAGTCTGGTGCGGGAGTTTTCCAACGTACCTGCTCCGTTCGACAAAGCGCCGGCCAACGCTCCCGAGTACTGGTTCGCGCCGACGCCGGCGCTTTCCAAGAAGGCTGGACTTAACCGCTTCACCTGGGACCTCCGCTATCCCGCGATGAAGACGTTACGCTACAGCTACTATGGCAATGCCTTGGATTACATCGAGTACACGCTTTCCGACCATGCCATCCCCGGTGAATTTCCGCGCGAGTTGCAGCCGGGTCCGTTCGTTGTGCCGGGTGAGTATTCTCTCGTCTTGACCGTCGCCGGCAAAATCTATCGCCAGCCGCTCATCGTCACGCCCGATCCGCGAGTGCATGCGTCGCAATCGGATCTGGTGCGGCAACTCGATGCAGAGTTGAACATCTCGGCTCAGATGTCGGTCACCACTGAGGGATACGACCAGGTGCGAGCGCTGCGGGCAGCAATTGCGGATCGGCAGAAATCTTTGGGCGCCGACGCGGCCGCGAAGGATGCGGCGGATGCGCTGAAGGCTTTGGATGACCAGGCTTCGGACATCGGCAACGGGAAATCCGACGATCTCGGAATCGGTCCGTTGAACCGCGAATTGGCGCGCCTCGCTTTCATGGTCGAGAGCGGGGACGCACGTCCTGCGGCGTTACTTCAATCGGGCGTCGATCAATACTGCCAGGATTTGACCAAGCGGCTGGCGCAATGGCGCGAACTCAATCAACAGAAAATCGCACCGGCGAACGCTCTCTTGCAGAAGTACAACCTGACGCCCCTGTCGGTCTCGGCGAATGTTCCAGTCGCTCCTGGGTGCGGGAAATAGCTATTGTCGGCAATCCAGAAGTAATAGTGCGATCAAGTCTTCTGGAATTACTTCCGCATTGCCCGTCATCCGTCCAGAATCGTTGGCGAGCGTTAATGAAACTGTCTGCTCGCGGCAATCCCCCGATTCCTAAGATCATGAGTGCGAGGGCACAACTCTTGGAAAAGGCACAGCTACTGTAGCTATTTGCAAGAGATGAGATGGTCGACTTGAGCCTCGACCGCGGCGGCTAGCAAAGTGGAGTCATCTCCGTGCGTTTTCGCTAAAGCTTGCGCCACTCGCTATCAACGGACAGGTCCAAGGTAGCGGTCCAGCCAGTCGAGGACTTCTTTGATGAGCAAATCGGGCGGCGGGACGTGTCCGGAGTCGAATACCACGTGGCGCTTATCTTTGTCGGGCGTGCCCAGGAGACGAAACATCGGATCCTGCGTGGTTTCCTTGGGGAAGAAGAAGTCGTAGCGCCCGTTGACCATCAGTACCGGAATCTTCACGCGCGGCGCGAAATTGAAGGGGTCAACTTCGGGAAAGGTTTTCTCGTACTCGAAACCACCGCCCATCAGGACCGCGGTTTTGAGGCGCGGCTCGACGGCGGAAAAAATTGGTCCGAGCGCTGCTCCCCAGCTGATGCCGTAGTAGCCGATTCGGGTGGAATCGAGATCGCTTCTCGTCTGGACGTAATCGAGCGTGCGGGCGACGTCTTTGTACCAGTCAAACACGTGCTCGCGGTAGGAATCGGTGTGGCTGGCGTAGTCGCTGTTGAGGGTGTCGCCACGCTCGAAAGTGCTTTTGTAAATGGGAAACACCACGGCGCGACCGCTCTTGATCAGGAATGCAAGGTAGCGCATGGACGGCAGATCGCGGCTGGAGCGCAGGTAAATGACGTTGGAACCGGGAAACACGATTACGGTCTGATACGGCGGCCGGGCCGTACGCGGCAGGAACACGTAGGCGAACATGCGCTCGCCGCCATAGGCGGCGTCGTAGGTGACTTTTTCTTTTCGCCAGCGCTCGTCGCTATCGTCGGGTGGATCGAGGGTGACATTGAGAGCGCTTTTGTCATAGGTGTAGAAGCCGCGGAAGACGTTGAACACGGTGTCGGAAACGGGCTTTTCCTTGTTGAAGTCGCGATAGGGCCATTCCATCGGCGCGACGGCGGCTGCGGAGAGCTCTCCGCTAGACTTCACCAGGCGAAACCCGAAATTGTCCGCGCGGGAGAACGGCGGCTGGGCGTCGGCATCGGTAAACATGTACGAGGGCTCGTTCCAGGCGCCGCCCAGAATGTAGCGCTTGTCTCCCGTGGCGTTCAAACACCACTCCTTGGCGTTGCCGGCCATGTCGTAGGTTCCGAAGGGGCCGATGCCGCCGTAGGAACCGACTGTCGCGAGAGCTTTGCCAGAGAAATTGCTGGCAGGAACGATGGCCGAAACGCTGGAGACGCCGGCAGCCTGGCTCCAGTGGTAAATGGTGGGCAGGCTCTTACCTGCGAACTCCGCGTAGGCTGCGGCTTCGTACCAGCTCACCCCTGTCACCGGGTAGTCGCCTTTACCCTCGGGAAAATCGCCTGACTCCCAGGTAGCGGGGCCGGGCCGC
Source organism: Acidobacteriaceae bacterium (assembly GCA_003138955.1). GTDB lineage: Bacteria > Acidobacteriota > Terriglobia > Terriglobales > Acidobacteriaceae > Acidiflorens. The sequence goes on from PLHP01000156.1 coordinate 30,679, forward strand.
CCGGTGCGGTCGAGGAAGAGCTTCATGGCCTCATCAAAGGAAAGCTTGTGCCCGTCCTTGATGAAGTCATGCTTCCAGAAGCGCGCGTGTGAGTACCCACCGCCGCGCACGAAATCGCGGAACTGGCGGTTGCTGACCTCGAACTTGTCGATCCAGTAATCATTCAGCGCCAACGACGGAGCAGAATCCAGGCCGGTGAGGGCCAAAGTCTGGTTGCCACCTTGGACGAAAACCATTCCAGCGGGAGCGGTCCCGGAAGGCTGGAGTTTGAAGTGCAGCACGCGTGCGCCGTATTGGGGTGTGATCCGCTCCACCGTGTCGAAACCGGATCTCTGAGCGCGCCAGCGCAGGACGCCGAAAGGAATGCGCGTCTTGCAGGGAGTTTTGCAGACGTGCTGCCAGTCGGAATCAATGCCCGTGTAAGAATTGATGTAAACGTCCGCGTCGGCGGGATCGGAGGTGACGTCTTCGACTCGGGCCACCTCGCGAATTTCTCTCTGCAGCCGAGGATCGCCGGGAATGTAAGCCTCGGCACGTTCCGCAAGGCGCAAGGCCTCGATAAACCGGCTCTGCTCGGTTAGTTTTTCGATCTGGGGCAAGGCTTCTTCGCGGGCCCAGCGGATCTTCGCGCCGACATGAAGGCGCCAGCCTATCAAAGCGCCCAGCGCTAGTAGCGCAACCAAGCTGAGAGCGACGGCGCGGCGATTACGGAGCGCTGCGCGCGGGCTGAAGGCGGGCACCGATTGTGTGCTCAGATCGCGTTTGAGACTCTCGAGGTCGTCCCTCAGTTCGGCGGCCGACTGGTAGCGCGCCTCACGCTTCTTCTGAAGACATTTGGAGATGACGGGGTGAAGGGAAGTCAGCGCGCTGGGATTCAGTTCGGGAATCGGCGGTGGATCGCGGTGCAGTATGCCATCGAAAATTATCGCGCTGGTTATGCCTTCGAAGGGCGGCCGGCCGGTGCACATTTCATAGATCACGGCGCCGAAGGAGAACAGGTCGGAGCGCGCGTCCAGTTCCTCGCCCCGGGCCTGCTCGGGCGACATGTAGGCCACAGTGCCAATGGTGCTACCCGGGCTGGTCAGATCCTCTTGGCTCAAGCTGACCGTGGGCATCCGTCCTGCCACGGCAGTTTCGCCGTTTGCGCGGCGATGCATCTTCCGAGCAAGGCCGAAGTCGAGGATCTTGGCCTGGTTGCGCTGGGTGAGGAAGATGTTGGAAGGCTTAATGTCGCGGTGCAAGATATTCTACGAATGCGCTGCGTCGAGAGCGTCGGCCAACTGAATGCTGATGTCGAGGACCTGCTGGTTCGATAATAGGCCGCGGGAAATGCGACGCTGGAGCGTCTCGCCCTCCAGCAGTTCCATTACGATGACGGGTTGCCCGTTGTGTTCCTCGATCTCGTAAATAGTGCAGATGTTGGGATGGTTCAAGGCGGAGGCAGCGCGGGCTTCGCGCTCGAATCGCTTGAGCGCAAGCGGATCGTGAGCGACATCCGCGGGCAGGAATTTTACGGCGACATGACGCCCCAGCTTGGTGTCTACCGCCTCATACACCACGCCCATACCCCCGCTGCCGAACTGACCCGTGATGCGGTAGTGCGAGATGGTCTGGCCGATCATTCGATAGACATCTGGCTTTCGCGTCGCTTCATCTTACGGACGCATTATTCTTTAGTCAAAGAATGACGGCTCTGGCAGGAGCAGGTCGAACCGAGAACACTTGCTTTATGAAGGGATAACCGTGGAGGCGGCGCGATAACTCCCGGTTTGTCGGCAAACAGGAAGTTATCCGAGCCACCGGCCGATGGGGAATCGTGTCAATTGGCGTTATACCTGGTTTCAACAGTTGACGATGATCGGGGCTGGCCCACCCACATTTGCGATTGATCCAGCATCACGCGAACGGGTTGTGTAGCGATCTTCTCTTCAGCGAATTCCTTGCACCAGGTATTCCGTCGAAAGCGCCGGATGGTAGGTGTAGGCGTAGCTTTTTTCGTCGCGGGAGGAGACCACATTCAGTCCCCTGGTGACAGCCCGCGCTCCGGGAGCACTGAGACTGTGGAGCAGCGTCCGCTTGCCCGTGGCCAACTCCAGCCGCCAGATTTCGATCGCTGCGTCCTTCCCTGATCGCCGCAGCAAAATTGCCTTATCGTCCGCAGTGAAATCCTGCGGGGTGTCGCCTTTTTGCAGCTGAGACAGCGGCCGCGGCTGCCCGCCATCCACGGGGAACAACTGGAATTGAGTCGAATCGAGGTTGGATACGATCAGGTTCTTGCCATCGGTAGTTACCGCATGGGCGACGATGGCCTCAGGCGTGAGCGGCTTCTCGTTGCCGTTCATGTCAACCAGGTAGGTGCGCTCGGGGTGCCCGGTCTCGTTTCCCACGCATACGATTCGCCCATCCGGCAACCAGCGCCCATACAGGTGGCTGATGTTCGAGTGGGTGAGTTGGCGCGACTCTCCCGTTCCTGTAGGCAGCAGGAGAATCTGGCTGGGTTTGGAAGGCAACCGGCTGATTGCCCATTTGTTGTCCGCCGAGAGATCCATGGGATCGCCGTCTCCCAAGCGCACCGCGGGAGAGCCATCCAGGTTGCGGAGAAATGTTCCGTACGAATCTCCGCTGTGCTGGTCACCGAAAAGGATCGACTTGCTGTCGGCGGAAAATCGCGCTCCATACGCCCAGTCCATCCAGGTAAAATCGCGGCCTTCCGGATGGTCGGGGGTAAACACCATAAGTTCGAGACGCTCGTTGGTTACATTGAGCAGAACGTTGCCGTTGGGAAGCACGTCCTGAATATCGACGTTTCCCGGGGCGGCGAGCAGAGCCCGCTCCCGGCCGCCCAACGTGGTCGCATAGAGCGAGCGGTAAATTCCGCTTTTCACAGCGCTGAACCAGATCTCCGACTGATTCGGCGACCATGCCAACCCTTGTGTCGAACTAAAGCTTCCGCTCAATTGCCTGTGATTCCCCTCAAGGTCGACCACTGCCACCATTCCCAGGTCGTCACCGAAAACCGGATGATCGAGAAAGGCGATGTGCTTGCCGTCGCGCGAAAAACGCGGATGACTGATCCATCCAGGCGTTTCGTACAGGACTTTGCCCGACGGATACTCCAGCCGGTAGAGGTGGCGATCGGGAGCGAAGCGGACCACAGCGAAATCCGTGCCGTTGGGCGCCCAATCGGCGTATTGCACATTTTCCTGCAACGGTCGCGGTGCGCCGCCAGAGACCGCCAGGCGCGCCAGCCGGCCAACGCGAACGTAGCCGGGTCCGATCCCGTGGGCATCCTGGAGCACGAGCAGATCCCCCGTAGAAGAAACCGAGAGAAGTGAGGAAACCGGAATGCCGAGCGGGCGAAGCCCGGGTGTTTCCACGGTCCCGGTGAACAGTGCCACATCTGCATCGGAACGCCAGCGAGAGGCAGAGATAAAATTCTTGCCGTCGGGCAGGAAGCGCGCCGCTTCGACGAATCCCTGCTGGAAGGTAAGTTGAGTGAACCTTGGCGGTTCCAGATGAGCCGTAGACCGCGCCAGGAACCACGTTCCGGCGAGCAGAAGCACAAGCGCCACCGCGCCCATTGCAGTTGGCATCCATGGGCGCGATCGTTTCTCCTCCGTGCCATGACTGACCGCGGCGATTGCGGTGGAACTGCGCGTCTCCCGCATGACGTTCAGCTGAAAGGCAAGATCCCGCGCCGACTGGAAGCGCAGCAGCGGATCTTTCTCCAAGCAATGGCGAACGATGTGATCGAGCGACGGTGAGATCTCCTGATTGGTTACGGTGAGTTCGGCGGGCTGCTGGTTCAGGATGGCGCTGACCACGTCGGCCGTGTTGTCACCATGAAAGGCGCGGCGGCGCGACAGCATTTCATATAGAACGGCGCCAAAGCTGAAAATGTCGCTGCGCGCGTCGACTTTCTTGCCGCGCAACTGCTCCGGCGACATATAGCCCATCGTTCCCAGCACCAGCCCGAGTTCCGTCTCGTGGGTCGTCGTTGGCAACGACGTTTGCGAATCGAATTCGGATTGCGTCAGTTTGGCCAGGCCGAAGTCGAGAATCTTTACCCGGTCATCATTGGTGATGAAAATATTTTCCGGCTTGATGTCGCGATGCACGATGCCACGCTCGTGCGCTGCGGCCAAACCACTGGCAATCTGCACGCCATAGTCGAGAACCTTGCGCTGCCCCATGGTGCTCTCGGCAAGGCGGGCGCGCAGCGTCGAGCCCTCCAGCAATTCTGAGACGATGTAAGGCAAGGCTGCGGTGCTTGCGTTCGACGGGTCAGGCAGCGTTCCCACGTCAAAGACGGTGAGCAGGTTGGGATGGTTGAGCGCAGCTACGGACTTGGCCTCCTGCTCGAAGCGGCGCAGACGGTCTTCGTCCCGTGCCAGCGAAGACGACAGGACTTTGATGGCAACATCACGCTGCAGGCGGATGTCGCGGGCACGGTAGGCCTCGCCCATCCCGCCCGCGCCAAGGAGTGACTGAACTTCATAGGGACCGAGTTTTGTGCCGGGAGCGAGAGCCATGTGCGCGCGTAATTATAGCCTGCGCTGTACATTGCACGCGAATGCCACGATTCTGGGTGTGTTGTCGGCAACCCTTCCCTTACAAGATTAGGGAGGAGTTGTCGGCCAACCGGAAGTTATCCAGAAACGGGCTTGTAGGAGATCAATAGCGATCTCCTCGAAGCCGACTTCTGGCCAGAATAACTTCTGGGTTGCCCGTCATCCGAGAGTTACGTCCTGATCAGCTAATCATGCACGTAAGCGGGTCTGGTCGTTTGACACCAAAATATCAGATTGGCTTGCTCGTGGCGTCGGACAGAATCTCGAACAGGCATGCGAAATCAGCCTGACTTTTGCCCGCCTGGATCGCTCGCTCCATGAGGTTAACGTACGCATCAGGAATAGTGTGGTCCGAACCTCGATCTTGGCACCAGCTTACAAGATGCTTGGTGACCACAGAATACGCTTCGAGCGAAGCTTGATCGCCGCTGTAATTTTTTGACGAAACTCTCCGCGACATGTCGGTGAAGACTGATTCCATGGTTGGCATCATCCCCTTGATCGTCTCCAGAAATCCTCCAGCGGGCAGGTTTTCACTCTCCCAAACAAACTGCCCTTGGAGAAAGCCCAACATCGCACTTATGCCGAAGGTGAGGACAGCAACATCGAATGCCGAGGCGTGACCGATCTCATGCCCTACGAACAGCGTCCTATCGCCAAAGACCATCAGAACCGGCTTCGCGCGGTTGAAGACTTCCGCCGGCCCGGAATAGAAGATCGTGCAGGCTGGTGTTCCGATCCATTCCGGACTGCCCAGTATGGCGCCGTCAAGATACGATATTCCGCATCGGCGGGCCCAGGAGTCCATTTCCCTGGCTTCTTTGGGCGTGCCGCTGCTCAGTTGCACGACGATCTTGCCGCGGAGGGCGGTTTCAATGTCCGGTTGTCGCAACAACTGTCGCGTTGAACTGTAATCGCTGACGCTAACAACAACGATATCCGCTTCTCGAACCGATTCCTCGACGCTCCGGGCTACGCTGAGACCGAGCCTTGACAAGACCTCCGTTTTCGCGCCAGTCCGGTTCCACACCGTCGTGGCAAATCCCTTATGGAACAGCACCGTCGCAAGAGCGGATCCCATGCGTCCGGCGCCGATAACCGTCACCTTGTAGTTCATGCCGCGGGCCGACCTTTCATCCACAATCTATTCCGGCGTTCACGCCCCGCTCCCAGCGACGATTGGGGTTCGTAAGGCCCGAGTTTTGTCCCAGGAGTGAGAGCCATCCGTGCGCCGCAATTATAGACTGTGCAGCGCGTTGCAGCGGATGCAACGATTCTGGGCGGTTAGTCGGCAATGCGGAAGTAATCCGGGAATCCTTCAGTCCTTGCCTCGCGGTCTAGAAACGGGCTTCGGGGAGATCAACGGATCACTGCATGATTTCCCCGAAGCCGACTTCGGGACAACGTCGGAGTCCGCGCTAAACGTAACTAATGGGATGGTCCGCCG
>PLHP01000396.1:0-7074 GCA_003138955.1 Acidobacteriaceae bacterium
GCCGCGCTGACCGGACTCGGCGCGACCCGCCGCATCATTCTCGCCGACACTTTACTCGACAACTATTCCGACGACGAAATTGAAGCCGTGCTCGCGCACGAACTCGGCCATCACGTCCACCGCCACATTCTGAAAAGTATTTTCGTGCAGGCCGGAATCACGCTCTTCGGCTTCTGGCTGGCCAACGAAGTCCTGCGCTACGCCGTGGAACGCCGCAACATGTTCGAGACCATGCACGATTTCGCCAATCTGCCGTTGCTGATTCTGGTCTCGACCGTGCTCTCCTTTTTACTGATGCCCGCGCTCAACGCCTACTCCCGCTTCAACGAGCGCCAGGCCGACCGCTATTGCTTCGAGTCTGTGGCTAGCGTCGAGCCCTTTATTTCGTCGATGAATAAGTTAGCCGAGCAGAATCTCGCCGAAAAAACGCCAGCCCGCTGGGTCGAGTGGTTGCTCCACTCGCATCCTGCCATCACCAAGCGAGTCGCCGCCGCCGAAGCCTGGGCGAAGACGCAGGGAAAATTGGTAATTGAGTAATTTGTAATTTGGTAATTTGAAAAATCAGATTAAGGTCGGCACACCGCGTGCGGCACGGAATCGGTTTCAAATTACCTAATTACCCGATTACCAAATTACAAATTCTTCGCCAGAATCTCTTCCACCCGCCGCACATCCTCTTCCGTATCCACGCCTACGGTGTCGAACGGCGTTTCCGCCACGTAAATCGGGGCCCCGTTCTCCAAAAAGCGCAACTGCTCCAGTCGCTCGCTGCGCTCCAGCAGCGACTCCGGCCAGCGCACGAACTTATCCAGCGCGTCTTTGCGATAGCCGTAGAACCCAAGATGTTTGTAGTATCGCGGCCGCACGCCATCGCGATCATGCGGAATTGTAGCCCGCGAAAAATACAGCGCTCGCCCCGCGCAATCCGTCACCACCTTCACTGCGCTCGGATTGTTGATGTCAATCTCCGCGGCCGGCGTCTTCAGCGTCCCCACCTCGACCCCCGCTCCTTGCATCACCGCGATCAAGCTCGCGATATGCGCGGGCCGAGTCAGCGGCTCATCGCCCTGAACATTTAAATAAACATCTGCCGAAATCGCGTTTGCGATCTCATGGACCCGCTCGGTGCCCGACCGATGCGCCGCCGAAGTCATGCGCGTGACAAAGCCTTGCTCTTCGCAGAAGCGCATGATTTCATCCGAATCCGTCGCGACAATAACCTGATCAACTGACGAACACCGCCGCACTCCCCGATACACCCAGGCCAGCAACGGAACGCCAGCGATCTCGCGCAGCATCTTGCGGGGAAGGCGCGTCGAAGCCAGCCGCGCCGGAATCACAGCGATGACTTTCATGCGCCCAGTTTCGCATGTAGTCATGCGGTTTGACACTCCATTCCATCGCCCTCCGCCCACTGAATACTGAGTACTGAGTGCTGGACACTATCGTTTTCTTTCGTTCTCATGCAATGCTTGCTACGCGTGTCCGGATCTTCCCGAACTCATAGGTTCCCAAACCGCGCTGGGACGCCATTTTCAAATAGGGCAGAGATGAAACTTCCAGATTCCAGTAGGCCTTCGCCACATAAGCGTCGAGCGCCACCGGATCGGTTCCGGCCACCAGCGTCTTCTTGAGCAGGACATCGTCAAGGTTGCCTCCAGTTGGGCCGTTCCGGATGAGCACGCGATAGCAATCGATGAGGGTAAGAGTCGGACGAATAAAATCGGCGAGGTCGACCAGGCTTTCGTTGATCTTCTGGTGCAGCTGATGGCGCGGTCCACCCAGGATGCCATACCAGTTCTTCATCCCCAGAGTCGTGCCGGTCAGGCTGTGGTGTTTGGCGATCGGCACATTGATGATTTTGTCGGCATTCAGGAAGGGATCGAAAACCGGCCAGTCCCGCAGAATTTCCCCCTGCAGGTCTACATCTTTGAATCTCGCGGGATCGGGCAGGATCACTTCGGCGCCTTCGCGCCGCGCTGCCTCGGCAATGCCCGACCTCTGAAAACACCGGCGCGGGTCGTTACAGCTAACGTCCGTCACGATGACCCGCTTCGCCCCAGCGTTCCAGCACCGCCGGACGATCTCTGCGACGATCTTAGGATTAGTGTTGGCCGCCTGTTCTGGAGTGCGGTCCCAGCCGATGTTCGGCTTCACCAACACAATGTCAGCGCGGGAGACGAAGCGATGCATGCCGCCCAGTTCTTCGATGGCAGTCCGCGCCAGCTCTTCGGGATCGCCTCCCTGGATGATCGCCATCTCGGGCAAAGCCGCATCAGCCGCTATAGTATGACTGCGCTTCAAATTGACGGCCAGCTCGGGCTCGGGGCGCTGGCTGTGTTCGCTCAGCCAGTATGCGAGGCCGGCGGTTCCGGCAGCGACTCCTCCCAGGCGGAGCAGTTTGATCAACGCTTCACGACGGTTGAGTATGCTGCCCTCGGTCAACGGCATATTGCTTTGACCTCTTTGCTTTTTGCGCAATAACTAAATTCTAATCTCGTTCTGGTGGCAGCTCCTATGCAGTCCGTCACAATGCCGTGTGCCAAACAACCGGCGTCTGCCGTAAGGGCGGCGCTGGCGTTGATCGGATTCAGCGCGGTCATCGGCCAGATCGTTCTCATGCGGGAGCTCATCGTCGTCTTCAACGGCAACGAGATTTCGCTGGGAATTATGTTGGCCACCTGGCTCTTCTGGACCGCCGCCGGCAGCAGCCTGAGCAGCCGTTTTGCACTGGGCGGGAACAACGCTCGCCGGGCAGTCGCCGCCCTCGAATGCCTGCTCGGCGTCAGCTTGCTGCCGACCATCTGGGCATTGCGCGCCTCCAGATCTTTTTTTCAGACAGTGCCGGGCGAACTAGTTGGTCCGCTGCCGATGCTGATTACATCCCTGACATGTCTGAGCCTGTTTTGCCTTGTCGCAGGGTCGCTTTTCGTGGTTGCGACCCGGATGTACGAACAGGAGTGCGCCGTCTCCGCGCGCGTCGCTGCCAGCTCGGCTTACTTGCTGGAGGCCGCTGGTTCCGCCTTCGGAGGGATCCTGGCCAGCATTGTGCTGCTGCGCTTTCTGGAGTCCTTCCAGATCGCGACTGTCGTCGCCCTCCTGAACCTGTGCCTGGCGACAGTCTTGTTGTTCCGTATGAACCGCAAGCAACTTGGAGCCGTGACTGTGGCAGCCGCGCTTCTTGCGGTCGGTCTCCTTGCAATCGTTCTCCTTATATTTGTTGCGCCGTCGTTGGACAGGTCCGCACAGGCGCGCCTGTGGCAGGGATTCCGCGTGCTGGGATCGCGCGACTCAATTTACGGCAACCTTGTGGTCATTGAGACTGGCAATGAGACTGGCAATGAAACCGGCCATAGGGAAACCGGCAATATCCGCAGCATTTATGACAACGGCGTGATCCTTGCCAGCGCGCCGGACCAGAACGCCGCCGAAGAGGCAGTCCACTACGCGCTGCTGGAGCACCCAGCGCCGAGGCAGCTTCTAATGATCGGCGGCGGCGTGAACGGCAGCATCGCCCAGGCGCTCAAGCATCCCACGGTCGAGCGGATCGACTATGTTGAACTGGATCCCGCGCTCATCGGCATGGCGCGGCAGTTCTTCCCCGTGCAGTCCGCTCCGTTTGTCTCGGATCCTCGGGTGCATGTGCACTACGCGGATGGCCGGTACTTTTTGCGGAACTATCTCCGGCGCGATCTCAAGACCGCCGGCAACACATTCGACGTGATCATCCTTAATGTGCCCGACCCGCAGACCGCGCAGTTGAACCGGTTCTACACGGCCGAGTTCTTTCGTTCCGCTCGCGATCGCCTCGCGCCCGGCGGACTGCTCGCCTTGCAACTGCGCTCGTCGGAGGATTACATCAGCCCCGACCTGGCGGAATTCCTGCGCTGCATTCACCACACCCTCCGGGAAGTCTTCCCTTACGTTGTCGCCGTCCCCGGCGAAACCATCCACTTCTTCGCCGCTACGCGACCCGATGTTCTCACGGACAACCCCCAAACGCTGATTGCGAGATTGCAGGAGCGGAATCTGAAGACGCAGTATGTTCGGGAATACTTCATCCCATTCCGCATGATGCCCGATCGCATGGAGCAGGTTCGCGAACAACTGCGGCCGCTAACCTCGACGCCAGTCAATCGCGATTTCGAACCAATCGCCTATTACTTCGACGTTGTGCTATGGAGCACGCAGTTCAAATTGGGCTATTCCCGCTGGTTCCGGGCCGCAGCGCACATCGCTTTCGCTAGTGTCATCGATGTGGTCCTTGTCATCACATTGTTTGTGGCGGTTCTTCTGGCGTTTGTGCACGCTCGCGAGAGACGCGCCCGTTCTGCCGCGGCGTGCTGCATGGCTGCGACCGGATTCACCCTGATGGCTCTGCAGATTTTCCTGCTGCTCGCATTCCAGTCCGTTTACGGTTACGTTTACCACCAGCTCACGATCCTCATCGCCATGTGCATGGCAGGCATTGCCTTCGGAAGTTGGCTGGGCATCCGCCGCATTCGTTCCAGCGATAGTCCACCCTGCCGCACCATGGCAACGACCCAACTCCTGCTCGCCCTTTCTGGTCCTGCGCTGATATTTGTTGTCGGCTTGCTGTCGAAGATTTCCGGGGTGGCGGCAACCTGGCTGGCGGCGCAGTTTGTCTTCCCTGCTTTGGCCGCTCTCTGCGGAATACTGGGCGGCTATCAATTTCCTATCGCGACCGAGATCTACCTTTATGACTATAACGATGACCGCAGCGGTCGCTCACGGCTAGGTACACTCTATGCCATCGATCTGCTGGGCGGATGCGCGGGCGCGCTTTTGTTGAGCGCTTACCTCATCCCCGTGTTTGGTTTTTGGAAAACTGCATGGCTCAGTGCGGCGCTGAACCTGGCGCCGGCTCTCCTGGCCGCGCGGGTGAGCCTGGAGGCAAAGATGTCTCGGGCATAAGCGCTTGCGGCCGGTTCTCGCCGAATACCACCGCTGTAAACATGAAGATGTCCGTGTTCTCATCCTTCCAGCAACCGGAGCGCATACCCGCTTTGCCGCAGGTTTCTTCCAGGAATTTCTGTCGATCCCATTTTTCTTCCACCGGCACCTGCGGAAGCAAAAGGCCCTCGTTCGCGCCGTTCTTCATCAGCAAACCGTGCTGGCCAACTTTGATGTCTCGAACGTCCAGCACTCGCCGCAGCGGTGAGAGCACCGAGATCTCATATTCGAGCTGCGGCAACTCCGAAGCAGACACCGGCTGGAATCGGGGATCGCGCAGGGCGGCCAGCGTGGCCGTGTCTCGCACGGTCATATACAGGGGTTTCTCCGCGGAGGTATAGCCGATGCACCCGCGCAATTCTCCCGACTTGCGCAGGGTCACGAACGCGCCGCGCTCCTGATTCAGCACCTCGCTGGCGCTCGCGGTTGGTTCATACGCCTTTTTCTCCCGCACTGCATATTCCACCGATTTGCGAGCCAGAGCGAGCAGTTCGTTTTTTTCCTGGCCATTCAATGAGAATTGCGGTTCCACTGTCTTTCCGCTTTGAGTTTTCAAAAAGATGTCCGCGCTGTATCCGACCACGCGCGAGCGATCGCCTTTGATGTCGCCTGAATTGGCGTACTTGAGCACCAGGGCCTGGTTCGCTCCCAGGCGCTCGGCAGCAATCATTGCGGCTACGATGGGAGCGCCGCCACAGGCCTCCCATACGCGCGCGTCAAAGTTCCGCGACATGCTGAAGTAGTCCCACGCCTGCAGCGCATTCAGCGTTTTATGGTCGATCTTCACCGCTTCGTCGTAGGGGTGATAATGCGATAAATCGGAACTGGCCACGATCAGCGTGTCTTTATCATTGCCCCGACCTTTCCCCTCGATTAGTTTCGCCAGAGCCACACCGAGCGCACGGCTGCTTTCATAACTCTGGTCTCCCATGACGATGGGCACGAGTTCGAAATCGCCCAGCACCCATTGCAACCACGGCAACTCCACCTCAAGCGCATGCTCAGCGCCTTCTTTGGTGGGAGTGTGTCCCCGGCTAGAAAGTCGGATGGTCGGACTCATCTTAGCCAACTGTTTGGCAAACGCCTTGTCTACCGGGACTACACCCAGCGGCGTCGCATAAGCGTCGCCCTCATAGACGGAAGTAAAATCAAAGGCCTCGTAATGCGACGGTGCAATCACGACCACTCGCGAAAATTTGCGCCCTTTCAGCGCCGCGTAAGTGTAGGCAGCGACGGGGCCGGAGAACTGATAACCGGCGTGCGGTGCAACCACAGCGAGAATCGGGTCGCTGATCGGCGGCTGAGACGAAGCGGCATGCGCCAGCATGTCATCCATCATCGCTGTGAGTGCCTTTGGATCGGCCGGATAGAAGCCACCGGCGACAGCGGCTTGCCTCACGTTTTGCGGATCGGCGGCACGGACGTGCCGCAGGGCCGCAATCGCCACAATCGCGGTGAATAGAGCCGCCAGCCAATATATTTTGGGACGCATCCTGATATTCATATGCGAAAACTCCTATCGCGCTCTCATGCGTGCCAAACACCAGGGATCGGCTGCCCGCAGAATGGGCAACTACCCTTGCGGATCAGCATCTGGCTCGCCGTGAAGCCTACGCGTTCCACCAACATGCGGCGGCACTTCGGGCAGTAGGTATTTTGCGCAGGATGTCCCGGCACATTGCCGATGTAGACGTAGTGCAGCCCCTCGGCGTCGACAATCGCCTTGGCACGCTCCAGAGTCGGCACCGGCGTTATGGGCAGGTTCTTCAACAGGTATTGCGGATGAAATTGCGTGAAATGGATCGGCACATCCACGCCCAGGTTGGTCTTGATCCAGCGTGCCAGGCCTTGGAATTCGGCATCGCTGTCGTTCAGCGTTGGCACAACGAGGTACACGATCTCGGTCCACTTGTTCATCTTCCGCAATGTGACCAGCGAGTCCAACACCGGCTTCAACTCGGCAACGACCACATCCTTGTAGTAGGACTCCGTGAACGCTTTCAGATCGATCTTCACCGCGTCCATCTTTCCGTACGCCTTCTTCAGCGACTCCTCCTGCATGTAGCCATTCGACACCACCACGCTGCGGATGCCGGCTTC
>PLHP01000396.1:7113-27200 GCA_003138955.1 Acidobacteriaceae bacterium
GGGACCTGCTCCGGACGCACCTGGGAGATATCCCAGTTCTGGCAAAATTTGCAGTTGACGTTGCAGCCCGCCGTGGCCAAAGAGAAAGCGAGCGTCCCCGGCAGGTAGTGGAACAGAGGCTTCTTCTCGACGGGATCGATGTGCGCGGCGCACACCCGCGAGTGCACCAGCGTGTAGTAGGTTCCTCCGCGATTCTCGCGCACGCCACAATAGCCGCGTTCCCGATCTCCCACCGTGCATTCGCGCGGACACAGCTTGCACTTGATCTTCTTGTTGTTGGGAAGTTTCTCGTAGAACTTTGCTTCGACGGTAAATCGCGAATCATCCTGCTTCTGCGAACCCGCCCACGCGGGGGTCGCACCGAGGACGAAGAGCTGGGTAAGTTCGCAGACGCCTAGCGCCGCTCCCGACGCCAGGGCGCACTGCAAGAACGACCGGCGATCGAGCGGGCGCGAGAATGGGCTTCGCTCACCGCGGACCGCGGGACTCTCCCCTTCAGCTGCGCCGTCGGCCGCGACCTTCACTCCTTCTTGCACATCGAGCTCACGCGACATGTTCAACCCTCAATCACGCACCCGCCCAGTAAGAGTAGCGCCGCCGTCCCGGCGGCTGTCCGGCGGGCGTCCTCGCCCGCCGCGCCGAGGCCAAGACGCCCTCGGGACAGCCGGCAAGATGCCGGCGCTACTCTACTACACCTCGACAACCGCAATTCTCCTGGGATCGTTCGTGCCCAGTCGATGCTGTGCATCGGCGGCGGTTGCGATGTAGTGTGGCGCTCTTTTATCGCCTTCCAGCGTCTTCAATCCCTTCTCGGCCCGCTTGCGCTCGATGATTTGCCAGCTCGTGTAGTCGAGCGCCACGGGATCCTGCGAAACCATCAGGCCATTGTTCTTCCAACTGTATTCCGGCTTGTATCCCGGGCCGCCCTCGTACGATGCCGTGGTCGCGTCGCAGATGGTCAATCGCATCTTGGTTCTGATTTCCGGCAGCATGTTCAAGTCTGCGATATACGGATTGCAGCCGTTGGGATGGTACTTGTTCGGGTTATGAATGACGCCATACATGTTTTTCAGGGCGATGGTTACGCCGGCGCCGTCATGGTCTTTCAGCACCGGGACATTGATCAGGACGTCGCAGCGTTGCGTCAGAATCTTCGACAACCGGCTGCCCACACTGCCATGCATGACCAGCTCTTGTTCGTAATCGACTCGATCGGTGCCGAAGCATTGCACGCGGTTTCCGCCCGTCGCCACATGGAATCCAACGTGCTCCATTTCGTCGCTGTCGCGGTCCCAGACCACAATATCGCTCGCCTTGATTCCGGCCTCCTGCAAGCGCTCGCAAATGGCTTCGACGAGTTGAAGGTTGCTGGAAAGTCCGCGCCCTCCCAGTACATTCACTTTCAGTCCCACCCTCTCTCCCGGGCGGACCAGCTTCTTCCATGTCTCGTTCGGATTATCGCGGTCGAAAAAAGCCTGCATGGCACGATCCAGAAGCGTCAGCATCCGGCGCGAATCCACCGTTGTGCCCGTGCCCCGCAGCATGGCATCGCGCGCGATCACCACCCTGGATTTCGCGAGCGCCGCTCCTTCTTCTGCTGCCGCAAGCAGTCCCACCCTGCCGCTGGCGCCGAGAACCGCAGCGCCAGTGACGCACTTCTTCAAAAAATCCCGCCGGCTGGTGCTACGCATAACGCTCATAAGGGTTCCCCGGTGAACCCAGACCAGATTCGAAAATCCTCAAACCACCTATACCGCAATCCGTGTGACTTTTCAGTGACCAACAGCACTTCTGGCGATCATCGCCGGGCAAGCCGCAGCTCGACACCATGCCCTAGTTGCAAAAGTGCCTGCTGTGTTTCCGTCGATTCCTCAAAGGCAACGATTCGCACCAGGAAAGTTCCCTTGCGGAAGACCAGGCTCTGGCTGGACAAGCGTGCCTCGTCTCCCACTTGGATCGGTTTCACATCGACAGCCGGCTCCGATTTGAAAATCTTCTCGGCGCCCGGCGCGTTCCCCATGGTGTAGATGTCTACTACCGCGTCGACCTTGTTCTCGAACTTGTAGTCAGCCGTAGACACTCTCTGCGCACCAGCCTTCAAGTACCGCTCCGCCTCGCCGTCGATGTACCTCCACAGGTCCGCAGCCTCGAAGGTCCGCGTCTCTCCAGTCTTCACCCAGCCCGCAACCTCATTGGAAGCAGGAAATAATGATTGCTCAGTCCCCGGTTGACGTTTGCAACTGGCGTCCAGGAGCAGCGCGACACCGAGCACGGCCAGCAGCACTCCACGGGCTTTCACCTCGGCCTCTCTTTGCCCCGCTTCAGCAGGACCTGGTTGGTTCGCGATCGGCTTTCGCCGATGCTGGTCACGTAAACTGCCGGGCGATCCTGCACCGGGCAGGCGTATTCGCACGCCCCACAGCCCACGCAGCGATGAGGATCAACCAACGGCTGTTTTACCTGTTGCAGATGGCCCTCCGCATCCACAACTTCGGCGGGCTGCAAATAGATCGCCTTGGGCGAGGTCAGGCACCACTCCTCGCACACAATGCACGGTGTTGCCATGGCCCAAGGTAAACAGCGCCCGCGATCTAAAAACGCTGTTCCCAGACTGATGGGCTTGACGTCGCCGGCGACCCGCGCCTCCCAGCCTTTTTCTTTTGCCGTGATCTCCCAAATGGCGCCGGTAGGACAAACCTCGGAGCACAGCACGCAACTGCTCTCGCAGTAGCCAATCCGCGGCACCATGACCGGTGTCCAGAGACCCTCCAACCCCGCTTCGGTCAACGCGGGCTGCAGCGCGTTGTTGGGGCAGACCTTCATGCATTCACCGCACCGTATGCAGCGCGACAGGAAGTACTCTTCGTCCAGTGCGCCCGGAGGACGCAGCAACCGCTCATGCCGCTCAACCGCGAATCCGGGCGTGCTTCGCAATAGAGGAACCACGACTGCACCCGCCGCCAATCCGGTGAGCACCTTGCGTCTCTGCAAGCTCACACCGATGGATTTTTGGGCGGGGAAAAACTTGAACTGCAGGCCGTGCTCCGGACACTCATCAATACAGTTCAAACAGAGATGACACTCCGGCTGACGCCAAGGAACTCCGCCGATCGGATCATCGCCGCCCTGGCAACGCAACAGGCAGCGATTGCAGTCCCCGCAGCGCTCCGGAGTCTTGACCAGTCCAAGAATCGACCAGCGCGAAGCGATCCCGAGCAGAGCGCCCAGTGGGCAAAGTGCCCGGCACCAGAAGCGGGTCACGCGAAAATTCAGCGCCAGCAGGAATATGAAAATGATGCCGAGCCAAACACCTTGCCGAAAGTATGGCTGTTTGAAACCGAGCAGCAGCCAGCCGAAGACGAAATGCAACCCGCTGCCCGCCCCCTGCACCGGTGCAAATCTGCTGTGTTCCATCGCATGCAGCACGGCGTTCAGGGCATAGTTCGTTCCCGGCAAAATGGATAGGCCGACCGAGCGCACCAGCAACGAGAAAGGATCCAGCCAACCGACGATCCCTGTGCCCAGTACGGCGGCGATTAAGGCCGCGACCAGCAGGTAGTACTTCGTCGTTTGCCAGCGCTTGTACCGGTTCGATTCAATCAGCTGTTTTCCACGTTTGCGCTCGGATGTCAGGCTGCCGAAGAAGTGGTGGATTGAGCCCAAAGGACAAATCCATCCGCAGAAGAAGCGTCCGAGCAACATCGTCGGAATCAGAACCACCAGGCTCCACAACAGGCCGTGGTACAGAGCGCGACTGGAGAGCGCATTCGACAGCGCCACCAGCGGGTCAAATTGGAAAAACAGCTGCACCGGATAAGGAAGCCGGATCTCACTCCCGCCAGCGTGCAGCGATCCGCGGAACTCCGTGCGCAGCAGAAGGAACAGAAACAGTGAGAAGAAGGCAACCTGCGAAAACCAGCGCAACCTTGTCGGTTTAAGACGCACCGCGTACTCCTTGCCTTTCCACGCACCGGATCGCCGCAGCGCACACTAAACCTTTGGCACTCTCTGAGTGCCCGATGCCGCACTGTCAATGTTCTGCCAAACGACTTCCGCTTTCTGTGACCAAGATCACTTGTTTTGGCCCGCACGTGCCGGACTCAATCAGTGCGCTACCCCTAGTGAATGGAATCCACGAAACCGGCGGGAGTTCCGCATTGGGCTCTGGGGGCACTGGTTTGCGGCAGCCGGTTAAAGAGAATCTGCCCCTGATTGCAATTTCAAGTTATCATTCCAGAGACACTGGCGCTGTGCCGCCGACTGTGACCTCGGGAGCAGGACAAATCATTGGGGGGAAGGATGGCCATCAACGTTGTGCAGACACGTAACGGAAGCGGCGACTCCATACGCTTGCAACCCATGGAGCGCCTAAAAGTATATTTGTTCGGGGTAACCGTATTGTTCGCTGCGTTCGGGATGGGTGAGGCGGTCTATCGACTGTTGTTTTCAGAGTTTGACGGTGCAACCGATCGTATTCCGGTTGAGGTGCTGTTTGGGTTGGTATTTGCGTGGCTTGCCACTAAGTTCGTGGGCGGCGTTTACAAAAATCGCAAGGAGAGAAGCGCAAGACTCAACTTCATCTGGGCTCGAAATCATCAAATACGAGGCGCTGTAGAAGGAATCACTACGGTGGCCCACCCATTGAAAAACCAACAATCGATCAGAGTGATCCGCGAAGAGGTCGATAGG
This sequence comes from Acidobacteriaceae bacterium, assembly GCA_003138955.1. Classification (GTDB taxonomy): domain Bacteria; phylum Acidobacteriota; class Terriglobia; order Terriglobales; family Acidobacteriaceae; genus Acidiflorens. The sequence goes on from PLHP01000396.1 coordinate 11,803, forward strand.
ATTGAGTGGGCGCTTAAGGAGATCCTGCCGGGCTAAGCGTCTCGGGCAAGCTAGCCTCAGAGCTTCGTCGAAAACCGTCCAACCGGACCTCGCTCAGCCTCAAGGCTTCGATTTCTCCGAGTAGTGCTGCGAATGCCCAGCGCACAACCGGTCAGAGTTCTACACGCGCTTGTCTTGTCCATCACGCGATTCGGTTTGATAGAATCGAGCGTGAAAGGCTCCAAGAATGTGACCGGTCGCGACTCGTGCAACCTCCGACAGGTCTGCGCTATCGTACTATGCGATAAGAATGCAATAGGCACGACGGTCACATCCTAGTAAGTTGTTGTGAACACACAGTGGCGGTGTAGCTCAGGTGGTTAGAGCGACGGTCTCATAATCCGTAGGTCGTAGGTTCGAGTCCTACCGCCGCCACCAGATTCAAATTCGCCCGCCGCTACTCCGTCTCGGAAGACCGCTCTGGAATCAACGTGAACGCCAGAGAGGCAGTTCACGGTTGACGGTTTGACGAGTGTTGCGCATGCCTGTGAGTCGCCGTTCGCCAGGAGTCACTGCACGCTGACGTTGAAGCTGCCGGTGCGCGTGATTCCCGAGGAAGTTGCCGTCACATTGACCGTGTAAGTTCCGGCGGGCGTTCCGGGGTCCCTTTGTGGAGGAGGCCCGCTACTGTTCCCACCGCCGCAACTGACGATCAAGGCAACACCGCCGAGGAGAAGCAGCGCGAGAGGCAGCCTCCGTCGCCGGATTCCAGAGTTCGCGAGAGGGATCGTGCACAGGAAAACGCCAGCCAGCACCCCGAAGCCAAGCATCCCCATGCTGGCGCGCCGGTCCGCTCCGACTTGATGGGGAGCGGTGGTGGTGATGGTGAGTGGTGCCGTGACGCTACTGCCATTGAGATTCGCGGTCGCTGCTGGGCAGGTGGCTTCTGTCATGGAAGCGGGCAGGGTGCAAGTAACGTTGATAGGGCCAAAGAAGTTATCGGTCCCGAGCAGAGTGACCGATGCCGTGCCGGATTGTCCGGGTGCGGTGATGGTTACGTTCGGTATCGGTGAGGAAATGTTAAAAGTCGTGTCGAGGACCGTAACGACGAGCGGCCACATGCTCTGCGATCCGGTGTAGTAGGTGTCTCCGGCGTAGGACGCGGTGAAAGTATAGACACCGGGAGTATTGATGGCATTGGTCAGACCGACCCCGAGATAGCCAAAATTCAATGGGTTATAGTTTCCGTTTAACGAGTACGGCTGCAGCGTGCCCGAGGCCGGGCTGCCGTTCTGCAGAATCGAAATGGCTCCGGAGGGAGCCTGGAAGATACTCTGATCGCGGGTTGCAGCGACGATCTGGAGCGCCTGTCCGCACCATAGCGTCATGTTCGTCCCGCAACACGGGTTATTAACCTCAAAAGTATCGAAAATGGTGGGCGCTTGGGTGACCGCCGGGTTCAGCGTTATTGCGCTCGCGTTAAAGCTGTTGTCGCCGCTGTACTGCGCCTGAAGAGTGTAGCTTCCGAGACTTGTAAAGTCAGGGTATGGCGACTGGTCTTCGGTGAAGCCCAGGCTATTGAGAGCGTAGGTTCCGGCATCGAGAGTCTTACCGTTGTTCGTGAAATTCACAGTCCCGGTAGGACAAGGAGTTTGAGTGTGCTGGGGATCGGGGGCGCAGGACGCGCCCGCTGCGTTGGTGACGTCGCTGCGCAGAAAGAACACCGAACCGTAGGGCACGCTGCTGGTATCGGAGAAGGTCTGGGTGTTGAAGTTGTACAGCACCAGTGTCTCCTTCGTCAGGCTGTTTTCCTTTCCGACGGTTACCTGGATTGGCGCCGAGTTACTGGCGCCGAAGGTGGAATCGCCAGGATAGTAAGCCGTTACGTTGTAAGTGCCGCCGGGGAGCAAAGTGGTCGTGCCGCTGGCAATGCCGTTGTTAAGAGGAAACACGCCAACCCCGAGATTGTTGCCGGTCGGCGTGGCCATCAGCGCAACCGCTCCCGTCGGCGTGCCCGTTCCAGACTGCGGAGCCACCGTCGCACGAATACTGACCGGCTGCCCATGCGTGATGCTGGTCGGAGAGAGATTGGTAAGTGTAGTGGTGCTGGGCGTAAAGCTGACACTGCTCCACTGGTTGACCAGATTGTCGGCGTTCACCGATCCCAAGCCGGTCGCCATGTCATACCCCGTAGTCGTGATCCACGCAGGGCTGCCGGGATTGTTGGGATCGACCAGGATTCCATAGCCGCCGCCCGAGGGAACCGGGCCGCAATTCGGCGTGTTGGGATTGCAAGGCACCGAGTTGTTGCCCTGCGTGATGTCGTAAAAAATGCAGGAATTTTCGGTCAGCGCCACCGATGAGGAATTGCAACTCGCACCATTCTGTGCCGCCAGCTTGTAGAGAACGTAATTGGCGTTGCCTTGGCGCGGGCTCGATCCCTGCGTTGCCATCTTCTGATTGACCAGGGCCATGATGCCCGCGAAAGTCGGAGCCGAGGCCGAGGTTCCGCCCACCCCTACAAAGGTGTCAGTCGCCAGGCTGCAAGTTTCTTGCGTACCGAAAAAGCCCGCATCGGCCTCGCAAACGATGTAGAAACTGCCGTTGAATCCGTTACTGGCGAACAGAGAGACATCGGGCAAATCGCGCACTCCGTCGCTGGGCACGCCGGTTCCCGTTTGCCACGAAGGCTTGCTGTAACCCGAGCACGCGCCGGTGTTGTAGTCAATTGAGGAGCAACTGCTGGGGCCGCCACTGCCGCTGATGATGTCGAGGAAGTTACTGTTTTCTGCACACTGGCCAATTCCAAGGCCGGCGCAGGAATCGTTCCATGTCGTCTCCGGAATATAAGACTTGGCGGATGCGCCGGTGGTCAGGTCGTTGGTCGCGTTCCAATAATTAGGGGCAGTCGCCGGAGTCTGGTTGAAATCGGTGCCGCCTAACGCAACGTTATAAGGAGTGGAAGCAAATCCGCTGACCGCTAGTCCGTCCGCCGCCGCCGATTCGGTGTCGAAGTCGTCGCATCCGGCCGAGCCGCCGTCGCCCGCCGAGATCACCACCGTGATGCCTTGCGCCGCCGCCTGCTGCCAGAGCGCGTTGTAGAAGGCGTTGCCGGCATTGCCGAGGGTGGCTTCGCACTCGCCGTAGCTCTCGCTCATCACCGGCGCAACGTTGTTGTCCACGATGTAGAGCGCGGAAAGATCGACGCCGAGCGACGTTTCCGTGGATGCGGAAACGACCAAGTCGATGGTCGCATTCTTGGCCACGGCGCCCGACCAGGAAACGTCGAGCAAGGCTTCCGTCTCATCTCCGTCTATCCCAGGGTCGGGGCCGTTCAGGATGACCTGAGGATCGTTCGCAGGCAAGCCGAAGAGGCTGCGGAAGTTCTCAACGTCCGTGACATGGATGTTCGTCTCGCCCACGATGGCGATGGTTTGTCCCGTGCCGTCGATACCGGCGTTCCACAGCGGCAGCACGTTGTAAATCGTCGCGAAGTCCGTGGGACCGAGACCGTAGTAAGTCGTCTGCTGCTGCGTGTAAGTGAACCAGGGCAAGGGCGCAGTTTGGCGCGGCTTGGCCCGCATCGGCGTCCCCAGTACCGTGGAGTAAGAACGCCTCGGGAAATTGTGCAGCGAGAGCACGCCCTTCACTACCGGCGCGAGTGCGGCGGGAATCGAGGGATCGCTGGCATTGGCCCAGTGCTCTTCGCCGTTGACTGCGTATTTGTGGATCGCAGTGTGAAACGCCTGCTGCACCTGGCTGGCGGAACCCGAAAACTCGATCGTGGTTCGGCCTTTCGAGAGAGCGGCGACTTGGAACCCGCACGACTCCAGCCACGCCGTGACGGTTTTCACGTCGCTGTCGGCGGGCCCGAACTGCTTGCCGAACTGCTCGGGACTAAGCCACCTGTGGTAGTTGGGAGACGCCTTGTCCTGCTGGCTGTCGAGCAGCGTGCGCAGAGCGGATTCCTGTTCGGGACTGCGCTTCAGCACCAACAGCATGCGTTGCATGGGCAGGCTGGCGGGCGCTGTGCCTTGGTCGAACTCCGGGCGCGCCAGAGGATGCGTGTTGCCATTTAGAACCGTGAGCCGTGCCCCATCGACCGGCTGCGTGATGAGTCGCCGCGGCGCGCCTCTGTCGGAAGAAACTGCACCGCCCTCCTGTGCCGCCGCCGCGCAGCAGGCAACAACCAGCAGAGTTAGAAGGGCAATAACAAGTGAGGACTTCGAAGAAGAAGTGGAGCAGATTCGCATCAACGGAATACCTTTTCTCGGAGTAGGGCAATATCTATCAAATCACAGTATCTTGGCGGATGACAGATTGCAACCGGGGCCTCCTGGTGAACACGCCGACCCTGCTACACTGTTGAACCTTGCGCTGTAAGTGACTAGGATAGGACAATCTCAAGGCTTCTATCTGCTCTTAAACGCGGAGGAGAAATGATCCGTTTCAAAGTGAACCGCACGGAAAGGACCTACGACGGCGACCCCGAAATGCCCCTGCTGTGGTACTTGCGCGATATCGCCGGTTTCACCGGTACCAAGTTTGGCTGCGGTATCTCTCTCTGCGGAGCCTGCACCGTTCACCAGAATGGTGATGCAGTGCGTTCCTGCTCGGTCTCGATGAAAGAGGTGAACGGCACGAGCATCACCACCATCGAAGGCATCTCCGCTAACGGACTGCACCCTGTGCAAAAGGCCTGGATGGAAATCAAGGTCCCGCAATGCGGATATTGCCAGACCGGACAGATCATGCAGGCCATCGCTTTTCTGAACCAGAATCACAATCCCAACGACCAGGAGATCGAACAGGCAATGTCCGGCAATCTCTGCCGCTGCGGAACCTACCAGCGAATTCGGGCGGCGATTCACCAGGCTGCGAAGGAGTTGGCGTGATCAACATCCAAAACTTCAGCCGTCGCAAATTTCTAAAGCGTGCTTTCGCTGCTGGAACTTTTGTGCTCGGCGCACGCCTCCTCCCCGAACCGCTTTGGGCCGACGCGTCCAGTGCTGGCCCAGTCGTTTTTCAACCGGATATCTTTCTCGGTATCGCAAGTGACGGCACCATCACCATCGTTGCGCATCGCTCCGAGATGGGTTGTGGCAGCCGCACGGCGCTGCCTCTGGTCGTCGCCGATGAACTCGACGCCGATTGGTCGAAGGTGAAGATTGATCAGGCCATCGGCGATCCCAGGTACGGCGAGCAGGATACCGACGGCTCGCACTCCGTTCGCAGCTTCTTCGACCAGATGCGCCAGATCGGCGCCACCGGTCGCGTCATGCTGATCACCGCCGCCGCCAGACAGTGGGGTGTCTCTGAAAAAGAGTGCAGCACTGAACCAGGCTTCGTCGTGCACAAGGCGAGCGCCCGCAAGCTCAGCTACGGCGAACTCGCCGCTGCCGCCGCCACACTCCCGGTTCCCAGGAAGGAGGACGTCCTGCTCAAGAACCGGTCTCAGTGGCGCTACATTGGCAAGGACAACGCCCTCTTCGATCTCCCGGACATCGTCACCGGTCACGCCACTTTCGGCATGGATGCCAAAATGCCCGGCATGGTGTATGCCTCCATCGAGCATCCGCCTGTCCTCGGACAGAAAATCAAGTCCTACGACGACAAGGAAGCCCTCAAGGTACGCGGCGTGAAGCAGACGCTTACCATCAACGCCTTCAAACCACCACACCAGTTTCAACCGCTCGGCGGGGTCGCCGTCATTGCCGACAACACTTGGGCTGCCTTTCAGGGGCGCAAGGCTCTGAAGATCGACTGGGACGCCAGTCCTAACTCCGTCTACAACTCCGGTCAATTCCGCAAGACCCTCGAATCCACGGCTCGGCAGCCGGGCAAAGTTGTGCGCAATGTTGGCGATGTCGACGCGGAATTTGCCAAGGGCGGCAAGATCGTCGAAGCTGGGTATTACACTCCGCATCTCGCCCATGCCTCGATGGAGCCGCCGGTCGCCGTCGCGGAATACCGCGATGGAAAAGTTCTCGCCTGGGCGCCTACCCAGAACCCGCAAGCCGTGCAGGAAACGATTGCTGGTGTACTGGGCGTTAAGAAAGAGGACGTTACCTGTCACGTCACCCTCCTCGGCGGCGGCTTCGGCCGGAAATCCAAACCCGATCAGGTCGCGGAAGCAGCCGTTCTCTCGAAACAGCTCGGCAAGCCAGTGAAGGTTGTCTGGTCGCGTGAAGACGACATCCAATTCGACTTCTTCCACTCCGTCGCCGCCATGTATCTAAAGGCGGCGATTGGACCGAACGGCAAGCCGACGGCTTGGCTACAGCGCACCGTGTATCCGCCGATCGGCTCCACCTTCGACGTGAACGCCAAGTACGCCGATGATGAAATGGGCCTGGGCTGGAACAACCTCCCATTCGACATCCCCAACCACCGGGCCGAGAACGGACCCGCCGACGCCCATGTGCGCATCGGATGGTTGCGCAGTGTTGCCAACATCTATCACGCGTTTGCCATTCACTCCTTCGCAGACGAGCTCGCCAACGCCGCCAACCGGGACTCCGTTCAGTACCTGCTTGAGTTGATTGGCCCGCCGCGTATAGTCCCACTGCAATACACGCCCGAAGAGCAGGATGAGGCCAAGCGCTATCCGCTCGATACCGCTCGGCTGCGTCACGTAGTGGAAATCGTGGCGGAAAAATCAGGGTGGGGAAAGCATCCCAGCGGTAACGGACACGGCTTCGGCATCGCCGCACACCGCAGCTTCCTGACCTACGTGGCTTCGGTTGTTGAAGTCGAGGTGGACGGCAAAGGACAAGTGCAAATCCCCAACGTCTGGACGGCTGTCGACGCCGGAACTATCGTCGCGCCCGATAACGTCCGCAACCAGTTCGAAGGAGCAGCTAGCTTCGGCGCAAGCCTTGCTCTTCTCAGCGAAATCACCGTCACCAACGGGGTAGTGAACCAGAGCAACTTCAGCGACTATGAGCTCGTCCGCATGGGAAGCGCTCCGAAACACACAAGCGTGTACGTCGTTGAGAGCGACGCTCCTCCTGCTGGTGTTGGAGAGCCCGGTGTTCCACCTTTTGCTCCGGCTTTTTACAACGCTATTCGTGCCGCAACCGGTAAACGCATCCGCGAGATGCCGCTCTCGAAAACCAAGCTGCTCTAACCGCCGTGAGAGAGCCCCGTGCGGAGCAAATTCCCAAAAGCGAAGAGCGAAGACCGAGGAGCGAAAAGCACAAAGCGAAGATTCAAAGTGCTATCCGTCTGAGCGTACGACTTAGAACGTTCTCGGGAATGACTTCTTCAACGACACGCCCTTGAAATTGCCATTGCAGGAGGGATCCTGGTAGCACTTGCGGAATGCCGGTACCACCAGCGCCTGCTCCACTGTCGGATCGTTGAAGTTCGCCAGCGTTTCGTTGGTGCGGTGGGCTTCGGAGCTGTCCCCGGTCTTTTGGTAAGCTTCGGCCAACAGTTGCAACGAAAATGGATTGTTGGTGTCTTCTTCCAGATGCGCGATGGCACCCGCATACTTGTGGTCGGAGAACAATACGGCGCCCGCGGCTCCGTGGTAAGCGGAGTCGATAATCTTGTCGCTTGAATTCCTCGACATCCGCGCCAGGTGCGCCAGAGTGGAAGCCATCATTTCTTTGTTGCCCATGTCAATCTCGACTTCGACACCGGCTCGCAGGATCTGGGCCAATTCTTGCTGAATTGCGCCCGCCATCGCATTCTTGCCTTGTTGCACGGCCGTTTGGGCTTTGGCCAGCAGCGCGATCGCCTGCTTGGGACGCGGCTGGTACATCGCCATTTGGCGCCAGGTGTCAGCTTCCGGTTGGCTCATGTGCTTGGCATGTGCGTCATCGGCAATGGCCTGGAAGAGGTGGTCGGCTGCGGCATAGTCGCCGTCGCGGACAAAGGTGATGGCCTCTCGGGTCTGCCATTGAATACGGAGCAGTTCTGGCAGAGAAAATTTCTTGAAGCCAATTTCGTACTCCTGGCGCGCCCGCACCTGGTCTCCCATCAGCGAGTAGGTGTCCGCGATTCCGAATTGCGACGAATAGAAGCCAGGATCGAGGGTCAGCGCGGCGCGGTAGTGCTCGATTGCCTGATCGAACCGTCCCGCTAGGCGCAGAATTTCAGCGTAGGAATCCTGCGGGTTTGGGTCCTTGGGCAACGCCGCGGCGTACTTGTCCATAAACGCAAATGATTTCTCGAACTGCCGCGTGTAGGCGTAGGTGTAAGCAACGTTGTTCATGAGGCCGGGAGAGTCGAGCCCCGAATTCTCAAAGACCGCAATGGCCCGGTCATACTGCGTTTGCTGCGTCAGCCACCAGTTCGCCAGAAAGACAACCCATTTGTCGTGGGGATAGCGGCTGAGCACATCGTTCATTTTGGTGATGGCCGGAATCAGCTTGTGATCGGCCGCGTCCTGTAGCCATTCGACGATCAAGCGCTCGGCGGCGCTGGCGTGACCGCGGGTAGCAAATGCTTTCTGCTGCTCGCGCACCTGCTCCGCAGGGTCCAGACTGATCTGCGCCAAAAGCTCGTGTCCCATGGCGAAATTGGGGTCGATCTTTAGCGCTTTCCGCAACACCTCAATCGCCTGTTCCTGCTCAACCTGGTCCAGGTCGAGGTCCCAAGCCTTCTCCACCAGGCGCCGAACCTCTTCGGACTTGGTCGTCAGGGGCAGCACGTCCGCTCGCCCACTGGTTTGAGCAGCCACAGTTCCGGCGGAAAGCAACAAACTGACGGCCAACAGCAGGCGGATCGTTCTGGAAATCGTCGCTCCTCGAATCATGACTAGTTTCCCCTCAGTAAGTAGCCCTGCTCGACCGGTAACTTGCCGTCAATCTTCACCACCCGCACATCCTTGATAAGCGAGTAGAGATCCACCACCCCAATTGCTCCTCGAGTGTTGGCGACAAAACGTTGGACGGCATCGTCGGAGTCCGCCACCACAATGATCCCCGCGTGTGCGTGAATGAAGGTGCGCGCCTCGTCAGCTGTCATATTGAAGACCCTCCTCAAAATGAGCTGCATGTCCGCGGACGACGGATCGCGCAGCACGATCGTGATGGCCTTCCCGTCCGGCCAGACGCGAGTGTGCGCGTTGAAGATCTTCACCAGTTCGGCACTGGTGAGATTGGTGGTGGAGTTTGCGGTATCCGCCACGATCGCAAGCTGCTTCGCGTGGACGGTCCCCGAGGCCGCGGCCATCCACCCCAACGCCAGCATCAGACACCAAAGTCTCATGGGACTTTATTCTCGGCTGCTTGAGGTCACAGCAACAGGTAACCGAGGTAATAAAGCCATCTTTAGATTTCTGGCGGAGCTGTGTTACTTCAGCCGTTGACCCGTCGCCGGGTCGAAGACGGCGTTGCGCAGGAATTGCTCCGTGGACCAGGGTGGCGCATCTCCTCCGAGATACTGATGAAACCATTCGAGGTGCGCGGTGTAGTACAGAGCCATTTCATACCAGCTGGGCCAGTGGCCAGCGTCGGAATAAACGATCAGTTTCGAGGGGACTTTCATCTCTTGCAGTGACGTGAACATCTGCAGTGACTGCGTGTACGGGACGCGATAGTCAAGCTCGCCGGAGATCACGAGGCAGGGCGTTTTGAAATTTTTCACAAAATAGGAGGGCGAAAACTTCTCGTACTGATCGGAGTTCCACGGCTGGCCTTTGTAGTCCCACTTGGGAAACCATAGTTCTTCGGTCGCGCCATACATGGAGCGGAGATCGAAGACACCCATCATCGACGCGATAGCCTTGAAGCGGTTGGTGTGGCCCTCGAACCAGTCCATCATGTAGCCGCCGTAGGACCAGCCCATGGCGCCCGTGCGATCGGGGTCGACGTAGGGAAGCTTGATCAACTCATCGGTAACCCTCATCAGGTCTTCAAAAACCTTGCCACCATGGTCGCCGGAAATTTCCGCCGTGAAATCCTGGCCATAGCCCGTGGACCCATGCGGATTGGCAAAAGCGACGATGTAGCCGGAGCCGGGATAAACCTGCCAGTCTCCGCGAAAAGAATCCTGCCACTGAAACTGCGGCCCACCGTGCACGTTGAGGATGAGCGGGTATTTCTTCGACGGATCGAAGTCGTGGGGCTTGACAATGAAGACTTCGATCTTCGCTCCGCCGGCTCCCGCTACCCACATGCGCTCGGCCGGACGGAGATCCACCTCATTGGCGACTGCGTCGTTGAAGTGAGACAGGCGTTGCGGCGTCGAGGATTTCCCATCCGCCAGGTCCACCGCAAACACTTCGACCGGGTCGCTGACCGAACGCCGGATGTAGATGATGCGGCTGTCGCCATCTGGGATCTCGAAGGAGTCGATGGTCCGGTCCACCAACACTTGTTGAATGGACCCGGAGCCAAGGCTCGCCCGGAAGATGGGATTGTCCCCTTCGACGGGAGCGCTGAAGTAGAGAGATTTCGAATCTGAGGCCCATTGAAAGGTGTCAACCCAGTTGCGGAAGGACTCGGTGAGCACACGTGATGCGCCGGTGGAGCGATCGTAGATGGCCAGGCGAAAGAGGTCGGATTCATAGCCGGGTTGCTTTTGCAGTTGATAGGCGATGTATTTTCCGTCCGGCGAGTATTTCGGATGACCGTCGAAGGCAGGATTCGCAGCCGTGATGTTGCGCGGCGTCTGACTGCCTGCGAGCGGGACGATCCACACGTCACTGTTGGTGGACGAAGCGAGGTCGCGGTCATGATTCGAGTCGAACGCGAGTTCCGTGCTATCCGGGGAGAAATCGTAGCGCAAGGGTCCGTCGAGCTGGAAGGGAGGCGAATCGAAGTCACCCGGCGTCAGATCGCGCACCGCGCCCGTGGAAACGTCGGCCAGCAGGAGGTGGGTGCGCTTATCGTCCTTCCATTGCGTCCAGTGGCGATAGAGCAACGCATCGGATAGATGGGCGTGCAGCGGGCCCTTGCTCCAGCGCTCGTTGATCTTCTTGTTGCAGGCATCGTCGGCGCCGCATTCCGGATAGACCTCGCTCGAAAACGCGATCCATTTTCCGTCCGGTGACCAGAGCGGGTTGGAGACGCCCGTGGAAATGTTGCTGAGTCGCCGGGCTTCGCCACCGCTGGCCGAGATGACGTAGAGATTGTCGTCGCCATCCCGCGAACTGATGAACGCGATCCACTTGCAGTCAGGTGAGAAGGCGGGTGCCGATTCACCCTTTTCTCCAAACGTAAACTGGCGCGCGTTCTGGCCGTCGGCGTCCATCAGCCAGATGTGCTTGATGTTCGTGGCCTTCGCCAGGTCGCTCGTTTTCAAGGTGAACAGTATGGTTTTGCCGTCGGGAGATACGTGCAAGTCTTCGATCCCGCGAATGCGGTAAAGGTCTTCGATGGTAAAGGCGCGTTTGGCGGCTGCGCTGGAGATAGTCGGCAGCAGAAAGCAGATTAAGCAAGAAAGCAGTCTCCTGTACATTAAGCCCCTCATCTTAAAGTGAATTGTGCGGATGACTCGCGAAATTTAAACACAATCCGCCCGCTTCGCGCCAGTGTTCCTGGCGCACACGTTCTGGGGACGAATTTTCAGGGACGAAGCACGTAGTTCGAAGCAACGTCGCGAAACGCAGCCAACTGTTTCGTCCGGGTACCCTCGTCCCACCCCAGTTCTGAAGCCATCAAGCCCGCGACGGCGGGCGCCATGGCGAGGGCTGCGCGCGCATTCAAGAACAGCGCGCGGGTGCGCCTGGCGAGCGCGTCTTCCACGGTGCGGGCCATTTCGTGTCGCGCCGCCCAGATCACCTCCGCCTTCACGTAGGGCAGCGCCGCATGCAGCGGTTCGCCGAGCCGACCATCCGTTTCGATGAGTTTGCGAATCTCGCAGGCGTCCGACCCGTAGACGGCCAGCGATCCGAACTGTTTCGCCGCGTCTTCTTTCGCAGTGTCGTTTTTCGCAACATTAGTGAAGCCGTGGATGTGCAGGTGGTGCGTCACGCACGGTTTTTCCGGCAACTGCGCGAGCGTTGCCGCCTGATCGACGCAATCCTCGGCCATATGCCGGTACGTCGTCCATTTTCCACCGCAGACAGTGACCAGGCCGGAGCGGTCGATGTTGATAAGGTGATCGCGTGACAGGGCCGCAGTCCTGACCACGCCGCTGGCGACGCCCGTAGCGCTCACCAGCGGCCGGATGCCGGCGAACACGCTCAACACGTCCTCGCGCGCCGGCGCTTTCGTCAGGTATTGCCCGGCGGTCGCAAGAATAAATTCGATTTCCTGCTCCATGGCGACGGGCTCGAGCGTGGCGGCGGCTATGGGCGTGTCAGTGGTGCCGACCAGCGTGTGACCGTGCCACGGAATCGCGAATAACACGCGTCCATCGCTGGTGTGCGGAACCATGACCGCGCTTTCACCCTGCAGGAAACTCGAATCGAAGACCAGATGAATGCCCTGGCTGGGCGCGATCAGGGGCGCGGCGGAAGGCTCTGCCCGGAGCCGAAGCAGGTCGCAGAAAGCGCCCGTGGCGTTGACCACAACCTTTGCAGTCGCGCGAAATTCGTTGCCGGTTTCGACATCGCGAGCGCTGACGCCGTCTACAAATCCCTGGGCGTCTTTCGTCAGTCCCGTGACCTCGACATAGTTCAGCAACGTGGCGCCCTGCTCGAAAGCGGTGACCACCATGTGGATGAGCAGCCGGGCGTCGTCGAATTGTCCATCGTAGTAAACGGCGCCGCCGCGCAGGCCTTCGGTCTTCAGTGTTGGCAGATGTTCGAGCGTCTCTTCCCTGGAAAGAATGCGTGAGACGCCAAACCCGTACTTGCCGGCCAGCAGTTGATACAGCTTCAGGCCGAGACCGTAGAATGGAGCCTCCCACCAGTCATAGTTCGGCACGACAAACGCCAGATCGTGCACGATGTGGGGCGCGTTTTGCAGAAGCAGTCCGCGCTCCTTGAGCGCTTCCATGACCAGCCCGATATTCCCCTGCTCCAGGTAGCGCACGCCGCCGTGTGCCAGCTTGGTGCTGCGACTGGAGGTGCCTTTGCCAAAGTCGCTCTGCTCCAGCAGCAGCACATCGTAGCCGCGCGTCGCGGCATCGATAGCAACACCAACGCCGGTAGCACCCCCGCCCACGACAATCATGTCCCAGGCTTTGGGATGCGTTTCAATGCGGCGCCACATGTCGGTTCGATTCATAGCTGCATTCTTTGCCGTGAAGACTCTGCTTTCCCCTGTGTTCCTCTGTGCCCCCTGTGATAAAGACCTTGACTTTATTCTGCGTCAGGAGCGCCCCGTCTCTACGCCGGTTCCACCCAGTCGAAAGCGCGCGTCACTGCCTTTTTCCAGAAGCGATAAAGCCGCTCGCGAGTTACTTCATCCATCTTCGGCTCCCACCGCTGATCGACTGCCCAGTTGGCGACCAGCTCGTCGGTATCCTGAAAGAAGCCGACGGCCAGTCCGGCAGCATAGGCGGCGCCGAGAGCCGTGGTCTCCTTCACCATCGGACGCACGACCGGCTTCGCCAGAATGTCGGACTGGAATTGCATCAGCAGATCGTTCACGACCATTCCGCCGTCGGCGCGCAACACATCAAGCGTGATGCCGGAGTCGTTGGAACTGGAACCGGAACTGGAGCTGGAGCTGGCCATGGCATCGACCACCTCGCGGACCTGGAATGCTGTCGCCTCCAGCACGGCGCGGGCGATGTGGCCCTTGTTCACGAAGCGGGTCAAGCCGGCAATCACGCCGCGCGCGTCGTCTTTCCAATACGGCGCGTACAACCCGGAGAAGGCGGGAACGAAGTAAACGCCGCCGTTGTCATTTACCGTACGGGCAAGCGCCTCAATGTCGGAACTCTTTTCAATGAGTCCGAGGTTGTCGCGCAGCCATTGCACCAGTGCGCCGGTAATTGCGATGCTCCCTTCGAGCGCATAACATGCCGGCCTCGTGCCGAACTTATACGCCAGCGTGGTCAGCAGGCCGAAGTTCGAAAACACTTCCCTTCCCCCGGTATTCATCAGCATAAAGCAGCCGGTGCCGTAGGTATTCTTCGCTTCTCCCGGCTTGAAGCAGGCCTGCCCAACCAGCGCGGCTTGCTGATCGCCGAGATCGCCGGCGATGGGAACTCCCGCAACCGCCGGCAGTTTCGCAGTGCCATACACTTCGCTGCTCGAAGCAATCTTCGGCAGCATCTGGATCGGAATGCCGAAGTCTTTCAATATGTCCCGATCCCACTGCAGCGTGCGGAGGTTCATCAGTTGGGTACGGCTGGCATTGGTCACGTCGGTCACGTGCACGCCGCCATCCGCTCCACCGGTGAGATGCCAGATCAGAAAAGTATCGATATTGCCAAACAGCAGGTCGCCGGCTTCGGCTTGTGCGCGTGCGCCCGCAACACTTTCGAGAATCCAGCGAATCTTGAGGCCGCTAAAATAGGTGGCGAGCGGAAGCCCGGTCTGGACGCGATAGCGATCCTGTCCGCCATGCGCGGCAAACTCGCCGACCGCGGCAGCAACCCGCGTGTCTTGCCAGACAATCGCGTTGTAAACGGGCTTTCCACTTTTCCGGTGCCATACCACAGTGGTTTCGCGCTGGTTGGTGATCCCGATCGCAGCCAGATCTTCCGGCAGCAGCCCGCGAGCTTCCATGGCCTCCTGGATGACACCAACCGTGCGGCGCCAAATTTCCTCTGGATCATGCTCGACCCATCCCGGTTTGGGATAGATCTGCTCGTGCTCGCTTTGAGCTGTGCTCACGATGCGCCCGGAACGATCGAACACTATGAAGCGCGAGCTTGTCGTTCCCTGATCAATGGCGCCGATGTAGCTTCCGATCGTTGGGTTTCCTCCTTATCTTTGCCCAGGTTTCTTTGCTCACGCGCGTACCCATTCCGCTTTCTTCGTCGCTCGCGAAGTCTGGATTCTATCGCCTGCGCTCGCTTGCAAGCACAGCAATATTGGACGAGCCCAGACACCCGCTGAAGGTTCATGTGTCCCGTGGGGCAGGAGAAGCAGCCCATTCTCGGGGCCATCCAAGACGGCAACCGATGAGGATTAAAGGCGTTAGCTACACTCGCGTGGGCGGCCACATCTTTCGGTAACTTGGTGCGGATCCTCTTTGTAACTACCGGTGGCACTAAGGTGGACTGTGACGCGCAACGAGTTCGTGGCATCTTACTCAATAATGATGTGGGGTTTGCGGCTCCCAGCAAACCAGGAAACGTGGGGATCTATGAAGAGTCTGGGAAAAGTCATACGGTCTGTACAAGCCTTTGGCCGCGAACTGTCTCGCAGGTCGAATGCGGCTGAAGCCAAGCGCATGCCGGCAATCGGTGTCGCCTTGGGCGGAGGCTTTGCCCGCGGCCTCGCGCACATTGGCGTGCTCAAGGTCCTCGAAGAAGAAGGCATCCCGGTTCGCATGATTGCGGGCACCAGTGTAGGCGCAATCATGGGTGCCGCGTATTGCAGCGGGCTCACGATTGAGGAACTG
>PLHP01000416.1 GCA_003138955.1 Acidobacteriaceae bacterium
AGCGAAAAAAGACTGGCGCGGGCCCTGCTAAAGCTGGCTCGCTTCGGGAGGGAAGGCACCCCCCAAGTCTGTAATCCCGAAGATCAGCCAGGAAACCCTCGCCGAGATGATAGGCACTACCCGCTCGCGGGTCAGTTATTTCATGAACCGCTTCAGAGAGTCAGGCTTCGTCGACTATGGCGGGGGAGGGTTGCAAGTTCATAGCTCGCTTCTGAATGTTGTCCTTCGCGACTAGCCTTCGCGCGGCAACCTGAAGCCCGCACCACTAAATTAGCTCTGGAGGATTCCATGCTAGCCATATACGTTGAGAATCTGAGCGACCTGACAGTGATTGAGTGCAAAGGCAGGATCGTCCGCAGCGAAGAGGTTTTCAAGCTTCGCGATGTTGTGCTGGCGCAAGCCGCTGCCCGCATCATTGCGCTGGATCTTTCCGAGGTAAAAGCGATTGGCGGTGGCGGCCTGGGGATGCTCGCGTTTCTCGATCGCTGGGCACGCGACCACAATATTCAATTCAAGCTGTTTAGTCCCTCCCGACCGGTCGTCGAGGGGCTGGTAGGTAACCGCTCAATCCTGGACTTCGAGATTGCGAGCTTCCACGAAATGATGCGGATCGTGATGCATGCCGATAACCGCTACGCTCTTGCCGCTTGAGCATTCCGCCTCTGCTTGGCGAAAGGCGATTCCCATTTGCAAATTCCCAGAGCCTCGTTCATAACGTTGAACTGCGATCCGCTGTGCAGAAACCGAGCTAAAGCGTCGCCGTCTGCTCCCGCCGTCGCGCCTGAATCTCGATATAGACGTTGATCAGCGAGACCGCCGCTGGCGTTACGCCGGGAATGCGCGAGGCCTGGCCTAGCGTCTGCGGAATTACTTTGCCGAGTTTCTCCTGCATTTCGCGCGACAACCCGCTGACTGCACGGTAATCGAACCAATCCGGAATGCGGCGCTGCTCGGCCTTCTTCAGGCGTTCGATGGCCCGCTGCTGTTGGCCGAGGTATCCGGCATACTTAATCTCCGTTTCGACCGACTTGAGCTCGTTGCGGACTTCGGAGGAGATCTTTACCACAGGGGACACGGGGGACACAGGGGAAATCCTTTCGAAAAACTCGGGCACCAGATCTCTTAGGACGGGCGCGAGTTGCTCGATGACGATCTCCGGCCGCTTCAGCAACTGCGCCAAGGGCTGGCCAACTGCGGACGACAGATCCGTTGCACTGCCAGCTACAGCATTCGAGCCTTCGATCGCCTCCGCCATCTCCCCCGTCAGCTTCGTCCTCTCCAGGATTTGCTTCACTTCCTCCAGCCTCCGCTGTTTCGCCTCGAATTCCACCCACGCTTCATCCGAGATCAGCCCCACCCGCCGCCCATGCGGAGTGAGCCGCCGGTCGGCGTTGTCGATGCGCAGGTGCAAACGGAACTCGGCGCGCGAAGTGAACATGCGGTAAGGCTCTTTGGTGCCTTTCGAAATCAAATCGTCGATCAGAATGGCCGTGTACGCTTCTGTGCGGTCGAGCACCAGCGGAGACTCTTTCTTCACCTTCAGCGCCGCGTTAATTCCGGCCATGATTCCCTGGCACGCCGCTTCTTCGTACCCCGACGTCCCATTGATCTGCCCCGCGAGAAACAGTCCGGCAATCTTTTTCGTTTCCAGCGTGCGCTTGAGTTCCGTGGGATCGATCGAATCGTACTCAATCGCGTACCCAGGCCGCATCATCTCGGCGCCATCGAGCCCGGGGATCGACTTGAGGATCGCCAGTTGCACATCAATCGGCAGCGAAGTGCTCATGCCGTTCACGTAGATCTCGTGCGTGTTCAGGCCCTCGGGCTCCAGGAAAAGTTGGTGCGTCAGTTTGTCGGGAAACTTGACGATCTTGTCTTCAATCGAGGGACAATAACGCGGCCCCGTCGAATGAATCTGTCCGCTGTACATCGGCGAACGATGCACGTTCTCGCGAATGATGCGATGCGTCTCTTCGGTGGTGAACGCGATATAGCACGGCACCTGCGAATCGTGATGCGCAACCCGCCGCGTTCGGAAGCTGAACGGAGTGGGATCCACATCTCCCGGCTGCCGCTCGAAGCGCGCCCAGTCAATCGTGCGTCCGTCGAGCCGCGGAGGCGTCCCGGTCTTGAGCCGGCATCCGCGCAGGCCAAGCTTCTTGAGCGCTTCGCCCAGCAGAACCGCCGCCGGTTCTCCCGAACGCCCCGCCGGATACTGCTGCTCACCGCAGTGAATCAGCCCGTTAAGAAAAGTCCCGGTAGTGATGATGACCGCATTCGCCGAAACGCGCCGCCCGTCGCGCAGCAGGATGCCGCGAATGCAGTTCTCAGTTCTCGGTTCTCGGTTCTCAGTAAAGTCAGGATTAACTGACGGCTGAAGGCTGAAGGCTGACGGCTGCTTCTCCACCATCATATCCACGACTTCCGCCTGCTTGATCTTCAGATTCGCCTGCGACTCCAGCACTTCGCGCATCTTCAGGCGGTAGGCCTGCTTGTCGCATTGCGCCCGCGGCGACCAGACGGCGGGTCCACGTGAAGTGTTGAGCAGGCGGAATTGGATTCCGACCGCATCCGTGATTTCGCCCATGATGCCGCCCAGCGCATCCACTTCCCGCACCAGGTGCCCCTTCGCGATGCCGCCAACGGCTGGATTACACGACATCTGCGCGATCAGATCGACGTTCAACGTATAGAGCGCAGTCTTCAGCCCCATGCGCGCCGCCGCCATGGCCGCTTCGCATCCCGCATGGCCAGCGCCCACCACCACCACCTCGAAATGTTCGTCAAACGCCTGCATGTGCGGTTGTTCAAGCCCCACAACAACGGAGGGAGTACGGCTTGGTTAATTGTAGCAATGTTCAACGCTCAGACAGCGAGAGTGTAGCCCGGGGCACAGCTTCTAACGCCCGTCCTTGTGATTCGCCGGTCGCAACGGTATAGTTAGGAGTTATCGGGGTAAATTATGGAAACGAACATCATGGAAACAAAGCCATTTTTGTCTCTGCTCGAAGAACGCATTCATCAATACGACTTGCTCTGTCATCCCTTTTACCAGGCTTGGTCGGCGGGCGAACTGACTCAGGACGATCTGCGCGCCTACGCCGAGGATTACTACTCTCACGTGGAGGCGTTCCCGGGCTATCTGGCGCAGCTTGCCGTCCGGCTGGAAGAAGGCGAGTTGCGCCGCGCCGTTCTCGCCAAC
>PLHP01000213.1 GCA_003138955.1 Acidobacteriaceae bacterium
TCACTTAACCGGACAGCAGTGGTGTTACATATTTCAACGGCTCAACCCAAGTGGGGACAACTACACTGAGCGGCGGAGTCGGGACGTTTAATTACAACCCCAGCAGCCTGGCGGCGGGGATCTACTCGATCACTGCCGCTTACAGTGGCGACAGCGCGTTCGCCGCTTCAACCTCCCCGGCGCAGACACTTGCGATTAGCCAGACTGGACCGTTTGCCTATGTGGCCAACAACAGCAGTAATACCGTGTCGGTGATTAACATTCCTACCGGGCAGGTGGCCAACAGCATACTCGTGGGATCTGGGCCTGGGGGAGTGGCTGTCTCTCCCGACCAAACACAGGTCTACGTTAGCAACAATCAAGGGAACAGCGTGTCGGTGATCAGCACCGCGAGTAGCACCGTAGTGGCCACAATTCCGGTTCAATCGTCCCCCTTTGGCGTGGCGTTCACTCCGGACGGAACTTCGGCCTATGTGGTGAACGGATCCTCCAATAGCGTTTCGGTGATCAACACTACCTCTCAAACCGTGGTGGCCACCGTGCCGGTGCAGAGCAGTCCGGTTGGGGTGGCGATGGCGCTCACCTCGAATGGGACGTTCGCCTATGTGACCAATTCCGCATCCAACAGCGTTTCCGTGATCGCGGTGGGAAGCAGCCCCACGGTGGTTCAAACCATCCCGGTTGGTACCGGGCCTCGCTGGGTAGCGGTGACTCCGAACAGCAGCTTGGCGTATGTCGAGAACGCGGGAAGCAACAACATCTCGGTGATTTCCGTCGCCACCAATAGTGTGATAGCGACCATCCCAGTGGGAAGCAGTCCATCCGGCGCCGCCTTCACCCCAGACAGCAGCCTGGCTTATGTAGCGAATAGCGGTTCGAATACCGTCTCGGTGATCGCCACCGCATCCGGCAACGTGGTGGCTACAGTGGCGGGCTTTGACCAACCGGCTCAGGTGGCGCTAACCGCGGATGGCGCTTCAGCGTATGTCACGAACTCGAATGCCACTAATGTTTCCGTAGTTGCCACCGCGAGCAACACGATCACGGGCACGGTAACGGTCGGTTCGGCGCCGATTGGTGTCGCGATCGCATCCGCGCCTCCCACCGAGCTGCAGATCACGCTGCCGTTGAACCCGACGCAGCCGAACCAGTTCAACTTCGGTCCGCACAACGTTACCGTGCAATATCCGCCCGGGACTAGCTTCTCGGGCGTGAACATGAATGTCACAGCGGCCCAGACCACGCAGACGACCTACCAGCAGCGGGTTGCTGGAACGCAATTCGCGAACTCAGCCTGCATCGTATACTCGGGCGCGGGCGGCAACTGTGTGGACTACCAGGTCACCTGCTCCAATGCCAGCGGCAGCTCCATCGCCTGCCCATCGGAGCCCACGCCGAACATCTCGGTCCAGACCAGCTACGACACGCAGCAGGCGATCATCAACCCCGGGTTCCTGACCACGCCCATCGGGACCAACCAGTGGCAGAACATATTCTCGGCGTTCTACTTCGACGCGACCACAATTGGCCGCACCAAGGGCTTCTCCGAGTTCTATGCCGTCGGTCTGGGTGCGAGTAACGCGCAGGGGGCGGGAACTCTCGCGTTTCTGGCACCGCTGCTTCCGACCAACCCTCGGGTGTTCGGCGCGGGCGTTGAGATCCCCGTGAAGTTCCAGCTTATGTCGATCACCAACCCGGCTCAGCCGGTTACGGATGCCGTCGCTGGCATCACGGTGGTGATGGTGAGCCCGGAATCCCAGGTGGTGCTGGCCCGGCAGAATGCTTTCAAGTACGAGAGCGGAATCGGCTATGTCTACCATCTGAACACGACTGGATACGCGGACGGGACGTACATCTTGACCGTATACGGGAACGCGTTTGCGGCGCAACAGGTCCGTTTCTCCATAGTGACGAAAACCACGACAACGCTCTCGTCTTCGCCCAATCCGTCCACGGATGGGCAGGCGGTGACCTTTACCGCGGTGGTCGGCGCGGCACCAGACGGAGAAACCGTCTCGTTCATGAAAGGAAAGACCGTACTGGGAACGGGGACGTTGAGCGGCGGCTCGGCGAGCTTCACAACCTCAACACTCAAGGTGGGTACCAACGCAATCAAGGCGGTGTACGCCGGAGACTCAACCTTCGCCGGCAGCAAGTCGAAAGCGGTGAGCCAGGTGGTCGGCAAGGCCACGACCACGACCACCTTGGCTTCGTCGCCGAATCCGTCGAACTTTGGGCAGTCTGTAACCTTCACGGCGAGCGTGACGCCGCAGTTCAGCGGGACGCCCACCGGCACGGTGACGTTTAACAACGGGAGCACGAAGCTAGGGACTGCACCGCTTTCCGGCGGTGTAGCCAGCTACACGACCACAAAGTTAGCCGTCGGCACGGAGACGATTACAGCGGTTTATAACGGTAGCACTTCATTCACCACCAGCACCTCGGGCGCACTAAGCCAGGCGGTGAATCAAGCCGACACCACGACCACGCTGGTTTCGTCTCTGAACCCGTCGAGCGATAAGCAAGCTGTGACCTTTACGGCAACCGTGTCACCGCAGTTCAGCGGCGCGGTCGCCGGGACCGTGACCTTCTACGATGGCACGACGACCCTGGAGACCAAGACGCTGAGCGACGACAAGGCAAATTACACAACCGCGAAGCTGGCGGTGGGCACGCACAACATCACGGCAACATACAACGGCAGCACAGATTTCACCGGCAGTTCTTCGGCTCCGGTGACACAGACGGTGAATTAGTCGGTAGCGGCCCTGACGGCAAGAACATGATCGGAACCAGGTGCGCGTGCGGCGCTCTGATTGGACGACGGCGTGTGCGCTGATTCCGAGCGCAGATTCAACGTGCAGAAGTAGCCTGGGAGCGGATTTTCTGAGCACTGATTCGGCCATGCCACGGCTGAAGCCCTTAACCGATTTACGAAACCAGCTCTAGTAGAAAATTCGCCAGTCACGTTATTCCAAGCGGGATACTCCTAGAGCGCAGCCGCCTTGCGTGCAATGAGATCGAATCCCTTCTCGGTAGCCTCTTTTTGCAACTGCTCCAGCCGAGCACGGGATGTCGTGGATTTCCCTGATTTCATCTCCATTTCTTCGAGTGCCAAGCGGGATTCGAGTTGGTAACCGACATAGCCGGACTTTGTTGCCTTGGCCAACGCTTCCTTGAGGATTGCTTTGGCCGAGCCAATTTTTTGGGAAGCGGCCTCGGTGCGCGCCTTGGCGGCAGCGAATGCCAACTGCACACTCAGATTCTGGTTTTTTGCGGCGATCGGAGCCGTTTTCCCCAGTTCCTTGAAAGCATCATCGTTCTTGCCGTTGGCTAGGAGAGCATCCACAAGCGCGGCGGTGGCGGTAACTTGGTCGTCGCTCTTGTGCGCCCTCTGCAACTCGTCGCGAGCTTCGCGGGCGGGTCCCTCGGCCGCGTCTGGGTGGCCTTCCTCGATGGCCAACTCTGCGATCGCTACCCGGGAGGCGGCGATATTGTCTTTCTCCCCCAACTCGTTGCGGAGAGCCAGAGCATCCTCGTAATCCTTGCGCGCTCGCGTGAAATCTGCCGCCTTTAGTTCCAGGCTTCCCAACCCCATGAGGCCATAGGCTGTCATCCTCTTATCACCAGCAGTGCGGGCGAGCGTGACTGCGTCTTGATAGTTCTTGCGTGCGCCCGGGAGATCCCCCAGGTGTTGCAGTGCATCGCCAAGGTCGATCAGCTTGTCGTTGGAGGGGATGGTTTGTCCGCTGGCAACATCCAGGGCCACGGCCTGCTCCAGCGTTTTCTTTGCCGCAACGGAATCGCCTTGCCCATCCAACACCGTACCAATGCTAGCAAGTGACAACGCGATACCATTCTGGTCATTGATTTCACGGCAAACTGTGAGCGCCTGATCGTAAATCTTCTTAGCTCCGGTCAGGTCCCCCTCGTCCTTCATAATGCCGGCGATGTTAATCAGCGTCATTGCATAGTTGTTCTTGTCACTTACTTCGCGGAAGATGGAGAGAGCGTTTTCGAACATTTTCCGGGCTTCCTCCGCATCTCCCTGCTGATTGAGGACCAGAGCCATGTTGTTAAGAGCGGAGGATTCCGCCTTACGATTTCCGACCTCGCGTGCAATGGCAAGTTCATCGTTGAATTTGCCCAGCGCACCGGGATAATCGCCATGATCGAACAAGCACCAGCCAGTCACCTCGAGCGTGCTGGCCAAGCCATAGCGGTCGCCGAATGCCTGATAAATGCGGCCAGCCTCCTCGACAGCAGTCATCGCACCTTTGGGGTCGCCCAGGTTTTCGAGTGTGAATCCCTGCTGGTAAAGCGCACGGGCCAGAAGTAGTTTTGCATCCTGTGTTCTTGCTTTCTGCGCTGCCCGAGCGGCGAAAGCCTGACCCTGCTTGAAGTCTCCCAGGGACTGCCAAGCCTCTGAGGCGGCCAACTCGATCCGCGAATCGTCGCGCGCCGGCGTCGGCAGTCGGCGCAGCGATTCGACTGTCGCCAAAGCTTCTTTCCCTCTCCCTGCCCGCATTTGCGCTCTGGCCAGGAGCAGCCCATATTCTAGGTTGTCGGGGAAAAACCCAAAAAGGATACGGTAACTCTGGGCAGCGTTGTCCCACTCCTTCGAAGTTTCGCGGTAGCGCGCTTCCGTCAGCAAGCGGTCTTCGCGGGAGAGCGATGCCGAGAGTTCGTACGCACTCTTCGCCGACAGACGCGCCTTCTCGTCATATCCGAGAAGAGTCCAGGCAGCGGCTAAGGCAGAGTGAGCCAAAGCATGGTTCGGGTCTGCCGCCACCGCTTTTTGAAGCAGGTCACGAGCGCTAACGGCGTCGCTGACACGCAGCTTGGCAAGGCCTTCGGCATAGAGTTTTGAGGCTTCAGGAGTAGATGGCCAGGCGGCGCGGACGCTAGCTTGGTCTTGCGGGTTCACCTGCCCGGCATCGCACTTTTCCCGCAACTGGGCTCCGGCACGGCTGACCAAATCAAAGAGATTGCTTTCATCCCCGGTCTCCTTAACCGAGATCAGAGTTTCACCGGCAGCCACATCTTGGAGATGAAGATCGAGGCGTAGTTTGCCGCCGGTCAAGGCCACATAGGAGCCGAGAACCACCAAGTCCGCCCCCAAGTTCTTCCCGACTAGGGACAGGGTCTGCGCCGCCAGGGTGTCTGAGTCTGGCAGCGACAGATTCATTTTCATCTGTGCAACGTCCTCGCCCGTAACGGTGCGCAACTTCTCGCCAGCCGCAAGTTCAGTGGTCAACATCTCGGTGAGAGCGGTGGAGAGCCATGCCGCCTCGGGGCGGGACGTCGAATTCCTAAAGTTCAGAACAGCGACTGTGCGGCGCCAGTTCAGCGGTTTGGCTGCAATTTCTCGTGGTGGTTTTCCGCGAAGATACAAATACGAAAACGCTCCAACCATCAGCAGCACGATCACGCCCACGAGAACTACTGCCAGTCTTATCTTGGCCGCGGCGGGAATCGGAGTTTCAGCTGGAATCGGGACGGAAGGCGCCTGGGAAACCGGCATGGTTAGGCGGTCGAGGTCGACGCGCAACTCATGCGCAGATTGCTGTAATGCACCAGATACCAGCCTGTCATCGACGGCGACGGCGGGACCACGTGGAACAGAGGTCTCAGATTGCTTCTGGATTATGGGCCTATGGGTTCCGTGTGGCTTCACCCCGAACTCTTGAAGACCGCGGACGACGCGAGGAAGGATGGCGCCAACACCCTCTGTGGGAACACGCACTGCCGTCGCTATGCCCAGAGCCATACGCCATCTGGGCGTGCGGCTCTGGAACTCCGCCCACGATATTCCCTTCAGTATGGGGACAAAGCGCTTTTGCTGCTCCCGTGCCCATTTGACTTCATCTTCGACCTGTTGCGAACCGACCGAATCCGGCGAGATCAGGACAACGACCGCCTGCGACTCAACAATCGCCCGGTCGACCTGATTCAGATAGTCGGGACCTGGGTAGCCGTCGCGCTCGTAACACCAGGTCTCATAGCCAGCGGCTTCCAGTCCTTGCGCGGTTTCCAGTGCTAGGTCCGTGTCCTCTTCAACGTGGCTAATGAAGATGTCGCTCATTGAACACCTCTCGGATCTTGCCCCTGGTCTTCGCCATCAACAGCCAGCGTTCGTGGTCCCGAGGTTGAGTTTCAGAGCCTGACGCGTTTAGCGGTGGAGTGGAGTGTGCAGCCCGGGTCCGTGCCTTCGAACTTGTTTCCGCGCTGCATGCGGCGCGGCGGCAGAGCTAGACAAGCCGCCAAGTCGAGCAGAAAAGGGTCTTGCGCTGCAGCGATTTACAGAATCCCGCGAGGCGTCACCGATGATTGAACCTCCCACTCAACCCATAGCGGACCCCGTTAGTTTAGTTGCTGATCAAGCGGTTCGCAGTGACGGAAATCACAAGTGCTGGGAAGGCTCTCACAAGCCGTGGAAACTGACTTATGCACCTCTACAGCTTGGCTTGATTGGGGCTGTCTCAGCTCCGCTACGTGGCCCGTATGCTGGGCGGCCCGAGGATCCCGTTCAATGCGGCGCAGAAGGTTCGGCGCCCTTCACCAGCGCGTAGTCGGCCTTGGCACAGGCAAAAGATCGGGTGAGCACGGCAAACAGTTGGATCGCCACGCCGGATTGATTTGAAACATCGAAGTAGATCAGTGCCGTTCGATCTATCCGATGTGGCATCCGCCGCGTGTATTGCTGAACAACATCATGGCCGCATCGAAGTGAGCAGCGTGGTTGGAAAAGGAAGCAAGTTTGAGGTGGTGCTTCCGTTTTCGATGCCCGCCGCTGAGGTTGCAGCTTCCTAGCCGGGCATGTCTCCGGGCATATCTAGGGAAAACGTCCTGCGTAGCCAAGATCAAGAGGTTGCTGCCGGAACAGTGGCCCGAGATTGCCCCACCAGGTGCTTCTGAATCTACTCCCGAACTCTGTCCAAGCAATGGAGCGCGTAGGTTCCGCGAGCGTGAACGGCAGGGTGTGCGGCGACAGGAACGGATAAGAAGTGAGAAGGACCAGTTAAACAGGGGGCTTGATGTGCTGACGGATCCAGTCGAGGATTTGGGCAAAGCGGAATTCGTGCCGGTCCATCGAGCCGACGATGAACGCGTGTCCGTCCGGGCCTTCGACCTCGATGCAAAAGCCGTTGCGTCGCAGGAAGACATCGGTGGCGGTGAAAGCGATACGCTTATTGCCGTCGAGGAACCCGTGGTTGTTACCGAGCGACTCCATCAGCGCGGCCGCTTCTTCTTCGATGGAGTTGTAATAGCCGATTTGCGGACGAAAAACGGTGGCCTCAACGGCGCCCTTATCGCGAACACCATGGAGACCGCCGAACATCTCAATCAATCGATGCTGCATCCGGTAGACTTCCGCTACCGTTAGGTAATCCGCCATTTACTTAGCGAGACGTTGCAACAGGTCACGGTTGCGAGCGACCGACTGCTCGAAGGCATCCATCACCTCGGGGCGGACCAGGTGCTGGGACGGAACCACATTGTGCAGGTAGAACCCGAGCGCCTGTTCGAGAACATGCCGCTTCGTTTGCCCATTCTTCTCTGCAACCGCAACGAACTCATCGTAGAGCTGGGCGTCGATCTCAGGAGTGAACTTCTTGGTCATTTTGGCTGGCATAGTCCCCCCCTACCTGTTCGACTCCTATCTAATCTTACCTCTTCAGTATGATAAGTCAAGTTAAATCTTTATTTATCCATACCATTGTAAATAAATGCTTTGCTCGATGTCAAAGGCCGGTTCTACCGGGTGGGTGCGAGGCTGCGCCGGGTCAATTCTAGCCAGTTTGGCAAGCGCCCTTCTCGCGCGGCTCACCGGTCGAAAATAGTGAATATTGGAGCGTTGTATAGAAGTGCCAGCCATGGATGTCCCCGTAACGAGGATGCCCGTTAATTCGTA
>PLHP01000093.1 GCA_003138955.1 Acidobacteriaceae bacterium
ACTAAAAATGGGGGGCAGGTCAGATGCTGCACACGATCTTCACAAGCAACGGATGTTTCCGCTCGCGGAACTAGTGGACAGCGATGCTATTGCCAAAAATCAAGCTCGTAGGCGTCGTGATCGTCGCGATTGGTGCAACGTTCTCCGTCGCGTTCGGCGCGAATTTCAAGAGGTTGAGGCTATTAAGAACATAGATATTTCCAGCGCTATCCAAAGCGAGATTTCCGACTGCACTCATCGTAGTTGCCGAGCCCGAGATGGTTCGAATCGGAGCGACATTTCCAGTCGAACCGGCGCTAAACTCCAAGATGTCTGGCAACGCGTTCTGGTCACTCGGGAAGTTGGATACGTAGATATTCCCTGCACTATCCAAGGCAAGACCTTCAATGGAATTGATCGTCGTCGCTGGACCTCCAATCGTGCTGGTGGGCGGCACATTTCCACTTGCGCTGGAATTGAAAATGAGAATGGAATCGGGTACCAGCGGGTCTGCCGTGGAGATGTAAATATTATCGGCAGAATCGACCGCGATCGGAACTGCGCCAATGCCGGTGATAGTTGTGGCGCTTCCACCTATGATCCTTATTGGAACGGCGTCGCCTTTGGCGGTAGGAGAAAAGACCGCAACACCGCTGCCTAAATTTGGCGCAGCCAAGACTCCCGAGACATAGAGGTTTCCAGAGCTATCCAGGGCGAGTGCGTTGATGCCACCCCCGTTAATCTGCAAGGACGCGCTTGTTATCGTCCTTGTGGGGTTTGTTCCGCTCGCTCCGGGTGCATAAACCAGAATCTCTACCGAGACCAGTGGAGGACCGCCGCTACCACCACCAGTGCCAAAGATTTCACCGCCCGCGTATGCATTCCCCGTTCCGTCCACAGCCAGTCCGCTGAAAACGACGTCTGCAGGCCCGGTGAGGGTCGCGGTCGGAGAAACGGTTCCGTTTGCACTCGTTGGAAACTGCAGAATATTTGAAGCCAGCGGTGGACCCCCAATAGTGAGATTGTCCTGGGTCAGGTAAATACTGGGTCCCGCCCCAGGGCCCGGGAGGGTGCCACCACCGCCGCCACCGCCACCGCCGCCGCAACCGTAGAGGAGACACAATCCGGAGAGGGTAAGCACGGCCCGCAAGAACCTTTTCATGAGGCCCCCTCAAAGCCGCGTGCTTTGCCTCAAACAACCGTGTGCTTGCAAGAACCCCAGAGATGGAAGTACGGGCCCCACAAACTTGTCCGCAAGAGTGTGCCCAAAAGGGAGCCAATGTCAAGGCGCATGAATCTGCTCACGGCGGCTTGCGGCTTTTCCCAATCGGCGCTGAAGTCGGATAGTTGTTGTGACATCGCCATTACGCTCAAAACCCCTCCTTGGGCTGGCCGGGGTCAAAGAGTGTAAACGCCTGGTATCAACAGTTACCCAGTTGTCCGTGACTCGGGTGCGATTTCGAGCGGGTCAGTGCGACGTTTCTCGCGAACTCTGCCGGGCGATCTGTGGATCAGGCTACGGCTGAAAAAGCTTTTGTGGATCTTGCTTTGCGCTGTTTTTCTGGCTCTTCTGATGTTTCGGAATACGACCTCCGGTTATTGGGCGTTGAGGTAGTTGGTCAAGTCCTCAATGTCCTGCTCGCTGAGGCCAATGCTGAACCGGTTGTTATAGAAAAGGACAACGTCGCGCATCGTCGCGGCCTGCCCCCCGTGGAAGAAGGGCGGACGGGCGCCAATGCCGCGGAGCGAAGAGACCTTGAACTTGCCGAGGTCGCTGCACTTGCCGGTGATCCAGCCGACGCCGGGGTCGGAAGTTTGGTATAAGTCGAAGGTGCCGGTGACACCATTGTAGAGGGAGCTCCTGCGGGTGATAGTGACCGGATTGCTGAAATAGGTGATTGAACCCACCGGGCATAAGAAGTTGAAGACGGGACGGTCAGGAGTTAACGGAAGTGTGCTGGAGCCGTTGGCAGAAGACTGAGCGGCGCTGACATAACTATTGTCGCTGACGCCGATGTGTTTGGGATCGTTGAAGAGGTCATTGCCGACATTACCGTTATTGTGGCAGAAGGAGCAGCTTGCAGTCAGATTCGTCGCCCCGAAAAGATCGTTGAGGCCGGTGACGCCGTTGATCACGAAGGGGCGGCTGTTGAAGATGACCTGTCCGCGATAAATAGAAGCACGCTGGGCGGAACCGGCTGCGAAGGCATTAAACACGTCGGTTTCAAAGAAGTTGACATCGGGGAAACCCGAAACCTGGGGGAGGATGGAACCAGGGCAAGGCTTGGCGGCGGTTAAGCAGCCGCCCTCGAAAAGAGCGAAGGGGAAACCGGTGAAGGGGACAGTGCTGGAGTAGTTATAGAGATTCTGGGGACCGCCGGTGACGCCACTGCCGTCTGCGCCGGTCAAGTCACCCGCAAGAGAATCGAAAGATTGCGCGGTGAAGCTGCCGCTTTGGAAAGCGACACCCTCATTAGCCACCGTCAGACTTGGAGCGGTGCGAGCTTGGGCGTGGGTGAGAGTGGCGTCGATGAACTGGCTGGCGAGGCTGGGTTCGCGGCTGTCCCACATGATATTGGGCACGGGACCGCGTCCGCCAGGAGTCAGGTAAATGACGTTGGTTGCCGGAAGGGGACGACGGTAGAAAGAGAACAGGGGGTTCGTGACATTATTAATGCCATACTCGGAACTGAGTTCACAGCCCGTTGGGTCGTTGGAGACGAAGACGGTAGCCCATTGCGGGTTCGCCGGGGGCGGAAGAGAAATGCGGAAATTGCCGAAATTGAAAAGCTGGCCACGAGCCTGGACAAACTGGCTGCCGAAGGAATTGGCGGCAGCACCTAAGTTCGGACAATCAGAGCCGTCGACCGGGGCGAAGATAGGGTCTTGGCCTTGGGTGGCGAGGTAGGTGGCTTGGATCGTCGTGGGAGTGGTGGACCAGTTGTTCTGAGGCTGATGACAGGAAAAGCAGGTGCGGCCGTTGGTGCCGAGACGTGTGAAGAAGGGGTTGCCGCCGGTGGTAACGGGGCCAGCGGGAAAATACGTGGACGTTTCACCGTTGGCATCGAGAGTGGTGGTGGTTTGCGGCAAGACGGCAGGAACGTATCCGGACAGAATGTTGGTGAGCACAGGCGCCTGAAGAGCGTTTTGCCAAGCGGCGCTCAACCATGCGGGGAAGGACGAAGAAGATGAGGATTGAGCGAGCACCAAGGAGACGCTCAGGACGACGGCACATACCAAAACAAGAGCTGCTATAAGGTGATTCCTACGCATTTGATCCCCCCGTGCTGCAAGATTCGGTAACTTACGAATACCTGGCGCTGGGGGACCGTTAGCTTTCAGCGCTTGCGCTACTATCGACTTTTGCTGGGGTCCTTACAAGTACCTACGTGGCTTAGCCACTGGAAAGTAATGCTTTTGGAGTAGCACATACGGCAGAGCAGCTTTGCGGGCGGGTGAGAGTTGGAGGTTCACACCGTGGGACGAACAGCATGCGGCATCGACGGCATCGCGTCCGCGCTTGCAAAGAACGCATGGACGGGGCACCCACGGCCAGGAGCCTGTGGTGAGACTCTGGCGCAAAGAACCAGCGCCTAAAGGCGCAGGCATGACATGGCAGTTGCGGCACGCCTGAAGGCGCCCTGATACGAATCAGACTTTCACCACGGGCTGCCAGGTTATTGCAGTGGGAGCCAACAGCGAGGGTGCGCCACTCGCCCCCAGTTATTTCGGTCAATGTTAGTTAAAAGACTAGCGCACGTTATGCTTCCCCGTTGAAGTGGCCTACCCGCCCGGCTTAGGGAATACTCCATAAGTCGTAGTTTTTTAGCCCAAAAGTAGTAGTTCGCGGAACTTAGTGTTTCTTGACTAGGACACGTGGGGACTTGTAATGAAATCAGGAACGGGTAAAGTCTTGTCAACGCCGAGAGCTGACTCTCCCCAGCGTCAGGCGCTACAAAAACTTAGGAGGGTCAAAAATGAAAAAGCTCGGATTGTTGCTGCTTCCGATACTGGCGATCACCTTGATGCTGGGGGGAAACGCCTTCGCTCAAGACAACAGCGTGTTTTTCACCACCTACTACTCCAATGCAAACTACCCTGGTGCGCCGGATGCAACCGTGCGTATCGTTAACGACGGCAATACAGACGGCAACCTGTACGCTGACATCTACGTACTCGATGACAGCCAGGAACTGCAGGAGTGCTGCGGCTGCTTCGTATCCAAAGACGGCCTGCTCTCGGAATCCGTGAATACTGAACTCACGGCTAACTCCCTGACCGGGAAGTGGAACCACCGTGGCGTCATCAAGATCATTTCGGATGCCGCTCCATGGGGTTTTGACGCAGCCACTCCCGTCAAGCCGACGCCCGGACTACGGGTATCGGCGACGCACATTCAGTCGCTGAAGTACGAGTACTTTGGTCTAAGTGACCCCGGTGGTTCTTCCGACTGGGCCGTTACCGAAACCAATGCCAACGACGCGAACCTGGGGGCGGTTGAAAAATCCCTGTTGCCGGAAGAGTGTGGCTTTATCGTAGGCACCGAGGACGCCGCCGGTCTGGGCAGCGGAGCGGGAGTCTGCACCTGCACGCAGGAAGACTGGGACTTCTAGTCGAAAGGAATCGCTTCCGACTTGAAGAGCGGTAAGGCGGGGCTGAAATAGCTTCGTTGGGAACAAAGATGTAACACTCCTGTTGAAAACGGCTGGGAGTTTTTCCCAGCCGTTTTTTTCGGTGCGCCCGGCAGGGCGCACTC
>PLHP01000047.1 GCA_003138955.1 Acidobacteriaceae bacterium
TCACCCTTCCCGAGGGGCACGCGTGTCATTCTTTCGATCAAGACCGCCGGCCTTGTGGTCCGCGCCGGGGGCGTTGTACTGGTCGCGCATCCGGAATTCGGAATGGGAATGGAGTTCCTCAAGAGCACGGCCGAGCAACGCGAACAGGCGCAACGCATGATAAAGACTCTGCGCGCCAGCGCCGATAAATCTCCCGAGCTTCAGGTCGAACCCGACGGACTGGAAGCGTCATCTCCCGACGACAGCGTGGATGCGTTCCAGGCTTCCGCAACTAAGGGAACCGAAGACGCACTCGTCGATCTGTTCCGGCGCAAGTTTGAGGTGCCGGTCGAAAGCTTCCTGCAGCAGATGCGCGAATGGCGTGTGTCCGTTGAATCGCGCTCACGCTGAGCAAATCAGGTCTTAGGTCCCAGTCAAAATCCCTTGGGGTTGAGCTACGGGCTAGTGGCTAATGGCTAACCGCTAATGGCTAACCGCTAATGGCTAACCGCTGACCTCATTTACACTTCGTTCTAGACTTCGGGAATAAGTTCGCTCACCGTCCCACGCTGCAGCAAGTACGCTCCTGGTCCCTGCTGTCCGCGAACCGAGCGGCAGTACTCGGACACAAAGAATCCCGCTTTTGCGGCTTCGCGGAACGCCCAGCGCGTCGAGTTGCGCCACTCTCTCGCCAATCCCATGTCCGTGCGCTCGACTTCCAGAATGTCGCCCGGGATTTCAATGCTCACGCGCTGCCGGGCAAGCGATTCTGCCAGATCGGCCCGTCCCGGTTTCCCGCTGGGATCGAAGCGCACCAGCGGAGTCAGCAACCGCAGGGCGTCGAGCGTCTCCACGCGCGCGCTCGTACTCTTGCCCGCCAGCCGGTCGCGCACCCGCCGCGAATTCAGCATCCACCGCACCCACAGCCGGTCCGTTCCATTCCGATGCAGCATGCTGGAAGTTTCCGGCCCGTAGAAATCCACCTTATAAGCATCGGAAACCACGCCCAGCTTGGAAAAATTGAAGTGCGCGTTTCGGCTCTGCAGAGGATCGTAGGTCCACGTCATCTCTCGGACGCCCATGGCCATAGCCCGCTCGCGCTGTGCCTGCTTCAGCCGGGAGCCAAGATCCAGATGCCGATACGCATCGAGCACCGCCAGCAGGTGCGAGTGGACTGTCGTCTGTCCGTTCGCGCGGCCGAGAAATCCGAAGGTGAACCCGACTAGCTTGTTCTTGTCGTTATCGTTATCGAAGGCCCCTACGAAAATATTGCCCGCCGCCTTGCAGGCAATGGCCAGAGTCAGGGGCAAAGCGTCCTCGTCCGCCATGCCCCAGACTTCTTTCTCTAGCGCCTTCATCTGGCTGAGGTCCTCGATGCTCTTGAGGTCGCGAATTGCAATCCGTTGCGCGCCACGGCGGGACATCATGGCTGGTCCTGCGCGCGCTTCGAGTTCCGTTTTCCGGCCATGGCAAACTCCGCGCAGAAAATCGGGCGCTGAAGAGAACCCATCGTGTACAGCACCGGTTGCATAGTTGTCAATATGAATCAAAGGGCAACGGTCCAAAATTCATCAACGACTAAGGACACGAATAAACACGAGGTTTAGTCGCTTAAGGTTTCCTCCATATTCCTTCGCGTTCTTAGTGGTCATCACTTTGCCTCGCTGGCCATCTCCGCCCGCGCTGCCCGTTTCCCCGCATCTCACTCTACGTGCTACCCTCGAAACCGGAGACGAATACTGCCGTGAAACCGATGACCAAGCTTGTGCTCTTGACCGTCCTGATGGTGCTGGGAAACTCTCTGTTGCTGGCCGCCGATCGCGGCACGCTCATCCGCGAGGCTGTCATCTACCTGTCTCCCGACACAAGTTCGAGCAAGCTCGCCCAGGCCGAACGCGGTCGGGAAGTGATTCTGCTCGACAAAAGCCACAACTGGCTGCACGTCGAAGCTTTGATGGGCTTAGCGCAAACTCCCGACCCCGCCTTCGTTTTGGACGATGAGGACCAGGGTAAGACCATCAGCGGCTGGGTTCTCGATTCCGGCGTCGTCTGGCCGTCCACTCCCAACGGCGACCGCATCCTGTTCGGCGCCGCCGTCGATTCTGAAGACGAGGCCAGCCGCCGCCACGGACGCCGGGGAGCAGCGCAGGACGCCTTGCGCTTGTATCGCCGCGTCTACGATATGTTCCCCAGCGCCCCCCTTGCCGGCGAAGCGCTCTACCGTACCGCCGACATTAAATGGCAGATCGACAAAGCGGACATGCAGTCCCGCCCCTCGGCGCACGAGAAGGAAGCCTACCTCCGCGCCGGCATCGACGAGCAGTCGATGAAGAAGGTGATGAAAAAGTTTCCCGACACGAAGTGGGCCCAACTCGCCGCTTTTCACCTGCTCGACAACAAACTCTGCGGAGACTGGCAGGGCTCTTCCAAGTGCCCCGACAAGGAAGCCGACATCTACGAAAAGTACGTAAAAGAACACCCCGAATCTCCCGCCGCTCCCGAGGCGCTGTACAATGCCGCTTCTCGCCGAGCCGCCCTGATCGAGATTTACAAAACTGAAGAACAGCCGAAGAAGGCCGACCAATCCAAGGACCTGGCCATCTCGCTGGCCCAGCAGTTAGTCTCCAAGTATCCGCAAAGCGACTGGTCGTCCCGCGCGCAAACGTTGCTCTTCCTGGTGCAGCAAGGAGTGCCGACGTACGGAAACGCAATACAGTAAGGGGTGTCGATACGCGGTCACTTTCGCCCTCTGAATGGAGCCAAAAATGGAGGAAAGCAAACGGAGGCTAGCTGAGCTGACCTTCGGATAGAGAAAATTTGGATCGCTCCTGTGCTGCCTAACCAAAAGTAGCATTGACGCGTTGCCGGAATCTGAGCTTAAATATTGGTCGGGAGGATTGGTCCTCTTGCAGTGCGGGCCGATTTCCTGAATTTGGCTGGCTTTCTGACTCGAGCCGAACCACGGGACTGGAATATAACTATGAAGACTATCAGAACCCTTATCGTGATCATGTGTGTGACGGGCCTGTCGGTTCTCGCTCTTGCCCAGAGCGCGACCCCACCGCGCATAACCGCCTCCGATGCCAGCAAACACTCCGGCGAGACGGTAACCGTATGCGGAAAGGTTGTAGACATCCAAGTGGACAAGTATGGAATCGCAGGCCGCGGAAAGCCGGTAAAGTTCTATCTCGATCAGGCTGAACCGCATGTGTTCTTCTTCGTGGCCTTCGGGACGAAGGATGGGGGACCCGAAGAGGCAACTGCCGCCTACCAGGGCAAGCGCGTATGCGTGACCGGCAAGATGAAGATGATGACTGACGTGCCATACATCATGGCGGCTGATCGTTCCCAGATTAAGCCTCAAGTGGAAAATAAGTAGCGGGCTGGCTCATGCCCGCGACTTGGAAACGGCGCCGCTCGCGGGGTTAGCGACGCCACTGAGGTCGCCCTGCGATCTGCGTCATGGCCATTGCAGCCCCAGTCTGTGGGGAATGCAAAACATATCATCGAAGGGACACGATATGAAGAAGAGGTTGCTAATTTTGTTGTTATTGTGGGGAGGGGCTGCGTCATCAGCTCAAACCATAGTTCAACAGTTTGTAGCAATTAGCAGCGGGGATGAGACCTCAGACATGGATCTTAAGGAGCCGACCGGCAAGGGGAGTGTCCTCATCGCCATGCCCGCGCTTCTTGCTCCGGGTGTTAAGGTTTTGAGTGTTACCGACAATGCGCCGGCTGGGGGTAACACGTATAAACAAATTCCGGGTGCCGTTTCGTCTTGCGCGAAAAAGTCTCTTGATATTTGGTATTGTGAGAATTGCAATCCAGGTGTAACAGAGCTGAAATACCATTTATCGGGTCGCGCCAAAGCCAATATTAATGCTTTTATTGAAGTTTCAAACATGGCGCTGTCCTCCGTAGTAGATGGAAGTGGCGCACACGTTAGCGACGGGACTGCGACCAGCGGCGGTCTGTTGGTTGGCCCTAGTATTACGACGACAGCAAAGGATTTTGTTATTGTTCGTTATGTTTCAACCCCTCCTCGTCCAACCGGAGTAACTCCTGCGGCATGGACGTTTAAGACCGCTTATGTTTACGTGGCAAATGGACCAGCAGGAACCTATCGACCAACGCTGACCGGCGGGAAGGCTGGGGGTAATTTTTGCATGAGCGTGGCCGCCTTCAAGACCGCTGCATCCGTTGCCAGCCCGCGACCTTAGTCACCACAAGGATTGGAGCAGTTGCGTACACTCGCAGGGGTTAGCGACACCGCTAGACCCCCGCGATCTTGCACACAGTGAGCGTCAGCCGGAATATGGGGGAGGGGGGTGGGCTGCAAACCCTACTTTTTCGCTGCATCTTTCGACGGCACCAATGCAGCGCTCTGTTTTTTTGCGGTATTCACGGCGGCCAGTTCTTGCACCACCGTTTCCAGCAATTTCGTGTATCCGATATCACCACTCATGAAATGGCCATTTATGAAGAAGCTCGGTGTGCCCTGTAATCCGAGCCGCTGGGCTTCCTGGGCATCTTTCTTCACGGGGGCATATTGTTCGCCGCCGTCGAAGCATTTATCGAAAAGAGTGGGGTCAAGTTTCAGCGCGAGAGCCTGCTTCTTCAGGTCGGACGGTTGAAGTCTCTTGGTCTGAAACAAAGCATCATGATACTCCCAGAATTTGCCTTGGACGCCCGCACAGCGCGCGGCCTGGGCGGCTTTTGCAGCAAACGGGTGCATAGGAAGGGGAAAATCCTTATAAACCAGTGACACCTGATTGGGGAATTGATCCCGCACCCGGGCGATATAGTCGTTCGCCTTTTGGCAGTAAGGGCACTCATAATCCGCGAATTCGACGATCTGAACCGGAG
Source organism: Acidobacteriaceae bacterium (assembly GCA_003138955.1). Lineage (GTDB taxonomy): Bacteria > Acidobacteriota > Terriglobia > Terriglobales > Acidobacteriaceae > Acidiflorens. The sequence goes on from PLHP01000047.1 coordinate 4,846, forward strand.
CGTCCTCAGGACCAAGCCTCGGGTTATTCGCCACCTCGACGTGAGCGCTGGGCTGGTCCAACTCAACCACGACACCATATTCCGCTCGAAGTTCGGCGAGGTACGCTTCCCGCGCTTTTTTCATACGAAGCTGGCGTACCGTATCGATGATGTGGCTTCGCGCCGTATCGTAAGGTTCGTCGGTTTGTACGCCCTCGTAGTAGAAGCGGAGCTGGTCCTCTGTCGGCTCTTGCACGTGAATGGAAACATGACGCTCGAGCAATTCGTCAACGCTCACAGATTCTTTCTTCGCCTGCATTTCCAATAGTTGATCGGCAATGAGTTGATCGAGGGCATCCTTCTCGGCAAGGTAGTATTTGTATTTGGCCTGAAGCAGTTTGCCTGCTTCCTTTTCCGCGAGCTCATCTTTGGTCACCTTGTGACCGCCAATCTCGGCTACTACGCTGGAGTCTTTCTGGCCAAACCCCGGAATGGAAAAAGCGCATAGAGCTATTCCCATTCCAAGCGCAATCAGAGTGTTTTTGGTTGACATTTCTGGAATTTCCCCTCTTTTAGGAATTAAAGCCATGTTTCGGGGGAGCAAAACATGTCTTTTAGAATTAGAACATGAGACATGCTTAGAGGCAATTAAAATATGGGACAAATCTAAAGGCCCGGACGCCGGTCGTAACCCCGGCGTCCGGGATGTTTTGGGCTTAACCCGGCCGAAGAGCTTCCTGGGAAGCTACTTCAGCCCAGCCTTACCGCTCTTCAAGTCGGAAGCCATTCCTTTCGACTAGAAGTCCCAGTCTTCCAGCGTGCAGGTGCATGTGCCCTGTCCGCTGCCCAGACCGGCGGCGTCCTCGGTGCCTACGATAAAGCCACACTCTTCCGGCAACAGGGATTTTTCGACCGTTCCCAGATTCGCGTCGTTGGCATTGGTTTCGCTAACCGCCCAGTCGTAACGACCACCGGGGTCAGTTGAGTCAGCAAACTCGTACTTCAGCGACTGAATGTGCGTCGCCGATACCCGGAGTCCGGCCGTCGGCTTGACGGCGCTGACGGCGTCCCAACCGTTAACGTTCGCGTCCGAAATGATCTTGATGACGCCACGGTGGTTGATCTTCCCGGTCAGGGAGTTATTCGTGAGTTCAGTATTCACGGATTCCGAGAGCAGCCCGTCCTTGGATACGAAGCAGCCGCAGCACGCCTGCAGTTCCTGGCTGTCATCGAGCACGTAGATGTCAGCATACAGGCTGTTGTCTGTGTTGCCGTCGTTAACGATACGCACGGTTGCATCCGGCGCACCAGGGTAGTTTGCGTTGGAGTAGTAGGTGGTGAAAAATACGCTATTGTCTTGAGCGAACGCATTTCCCCCCAGCATCAGCGTGATTGCCAGCATCGGAAGCAGCAACAATCCGAGCTTTTTCATTTTTGATCCTCCTGTTTCTGTGGGCGCCTGACGCTGGGGGAGGGTCAGCTCTAGGCGCTAACGGCACTCTGAACCTTCTGTGAGTTCGTTGCAATTACCCACGTGGCTTAAGTCAAAATCAGTAACGTCGGAAGAGTACTACTTATGGCTTAGTTCCATAAGCAGCACATACGGCTGAGTAACTTTGCGGGAGGTGTTGCTCGAAGGTTTTGGAATATATATTAAGCGGCTTTGCGGCCGCGGCCATTGTGCGGCGATTGTCTTTATTGCTGCGATTGTTGCTGTTGTTGGATTTGATCATGCAGCTGTCGAACTTTTTCTTTCATCAATTGCCCGAGAGCTTCTGGAGTCAACGCCTCCTTCGGAGGCAAACCTGCGTGATCGGCCGGAGGGGGCGTAACCGCTGCCGACGGATCAACTGCGGAGAGAGGGGCATTGGGTGTCTTCGGTTGGGCAGAAGCACTGGCTGTCTGAGGCGCAGAAGCACTGACTGTCTGAGGCTGAGCAGAAGCACTGACTGTTTGCTCGAGCGGTGCAGGTGTCGCTGGTCGGTGCAGGAACAACAATACCTGCGTCGGATCGTGCGGGGGTTGGGGAGAACTCACGATGACGAAATCGAAAGAAGAACCGTTGAGCAGCGACGCCAGCACATCTTCCGGTCGTCCCGGCCCCGCGTGTTCAATAACGCGGTCGAGGCCAGTTCCGGGCGGAACATCGATTTCGGCCCCAGTCTTCTCCGCAACCAGTTTCAGCACCTCGGCCAGGGTTGAGGTCTCCGTCACAATTGTGAGTTGACCATTCTGATAGGTGACCACGGGCGATCCTGGTGTGCCGACGACCGTTCCAGCGCGGGCCGCAGCAACCCCATCATCCGGCAGCGGCGGTAATACCGCGCTGCGGGGAACGTTCTGTCTTCCGACCGTCGGGGCCGCGGCAACCGCAGACGGCAGCGGGGGCAGTTCGGCAACGTGGGCGACGCTTTGTCTTCCGACCGTCGGGGCTGCGGCAACCACAACCGGCAGCGGCGGCAGTTCCGCGCCGTGGGCGACGTTCTGTCTTCCCACCGCTGGGGCTGCGGCAACCGCATTCGGCAGCAGCGGCAATTCGGTATTGCGGGCGACGCTCTGTCTTCCCACTACTGGGGCTGCGGCAACCACAGACGGCAGCGGCGGCAGTTCGGGGCTGCGGGCGACGCTTTGACTTCCGACCACCGGAGCGGCGGCAACCGCAGACGGCGGCGGCAAATCGGGGCTGCGGGCGACGCTCTGTTTTCCGACCCCTGGGGCTACGGAAACCGGACCCAGCAGCAGCGGCAATTCGGTGCTGCGGGCAACGTTCGGTTTTTTCGCTGCTGGGGCGGCGGCAACCGCAGGCGGCAGCGGCGGCAAATCGGCGTTGCGGGCGACGGTCTGTTTTCCCACGACCGGGGCAGCGGCAACCGCAGACGGCAGCGGCGGCAAATCGGCGTTGCGGGCGACGGTCTGTTTTCCCACCGCTGGGGCGGCGGCAACCGCAGACGGCAGCGAGGGCAAATCGGCGTTGCGGGCGACGGTCTGTTTTCCCACGACCGGAGCAGCGGCAACCGCAGACGGCAGCGGCGGCAAATCGGTGTTGCGGGCGACGGTCTGCCTTCCCACCACTGGGGCGGCGTCAACCGCAGATGGCAGCGGCAGTGCGGGGCTGCGGGCAACGTTCTGTCTTGCTACCACAGGGGCTGCGGCAACCGCAGATGGCAGCGGCGATTCAGGACTGCGGGCAACGTTCTGTCTTGCCACCACTGGGGCGGCGGCAACCGCAGATGGCAGCGGCGGTTCGGGACTGCGGGCAACGTTCTGTCTTGCCACCACTGGGGCCGTGATCTGTTGCGTGTTCCCGGCGGAGACCGGTGCGGAAGCAGGACTGACAGGGGCGGCATCCTCAAGGCGAACCTGCGTCAATACAGAGTAATTGGGGTCCGCAACCAGAACGGCTTCCACAATAACGACTCGCGGGTGCGGAAGCGAGGACGGGGTCCGGTAGACTCCCTGTTTGTCGATGGTCCCGCAGGCCGCGCCGAAACAGCCGATCCCCGAGACGTTCCAATGTACGGCAACGGGTTTTCCCTGAGCGTCAGTAACTTCGAAGCGCTGGGTTTGATTGACTGGGACGGTGGCCCTATCTGGATGAACGGTGAATCTGTGCGGAACGGCACGGGTTGAGCGATGAACTGTCAATCCGCTCGGAACGGGATCGGTTGAAGCCCAGAGTCCTTCCGCTCCAAAACAGGCCAGCAGGCCGACTGCGACCGCGATGCGCGTGCCTCCTCGAATGCAAGCGAGCATTTCGAGAATAAACGGTCTTTGCGAACCGCCTATGCGGCGAACGGGCATTGCTGGCGTATCTCTGAGCATAACCGCCCCTCACTTCGGTTCGTAGCTATCGACGGCTGCAAACGGTCGCGCACAAACGCACCTCGTGGAATGCGGCTTGCGCCACCGCCGGGGGGAAAGGCCGCGCTGGCAAACTGCATATATATTACACCTCCCGCTGTTTGCGGGCTCGCGGTCAGCGCCAGATCCGGTCTCAGGGCAGGATGGCACACGCATCGCAATGCGTTGTGATCGCTCGGCACCGAGCGTCGGCAAACCCGGTCTGGCATAGCGCGCATACGGGCCTGACGTCCTCCCCGGATTCAAGTTTCCTGGAATCGCTGTCCTGAACATAACCAGTTAACTATGGATATCTCCATGGCAGCAATACCACGTTTGGGCTAGGCAATCCGCTTAATCCCTCTTGACAAAGCGTGTTTTATGCAGGAGACTGTCAGAGATGTATTCGGGCCATAGTATTGTGGCTGCGAGTGCCATTCCCCCACCTAAAAGCCCGACTGGAACTCAATTAAAGTAACGATAGCTTGATCGAGGTTATGACCGGGATGTGCCCGGTTACGCCCAGGAGAACTCCTCGTGAGGGTTCGGGGGCGTGACGGGACCGCCGTTTTCGAACCGAGGAGAACACAGTGTCGATGGCTCCGAGCACCAACGGCTTTTTGCTCCTAGATGGTGGATTGAATCTGATTGCAGCGAACGATCCAGCCCTTCAAATTCTCTGTTTCCCCAACGGGGAGAAGATCAAGCAACCCAAAGTTCTTCTTGCGGATCGGGTCCGCACCACCCTCCTTGACCATGGGAATCAAAAAGGACCGGCTTTCGTCAAAGAGTTTAGGTCGGGTAAACGCCGCTACATCTGCAAGAACTTTCGCGTCGACTGTAACGGACATTATCCCGTTCAGCCCGCTTTCGCTGTGCTGCTGGAGCGGGATGCGGCGGGAACTAACGGGCTCACAGAAATCTCTGAACAGTTCAATCTGACTCAACGTGAACGTGAAACAGTGGAGTTACTACTAAAAGGTCTTACCAGCAAAGAGATTGCAACCCGGATGGAGATCAGCGTAAACACCGTAAAAGCGTTCCTTCGATTGGTAATGGTCAAAATGAAGGTTTCAAACCGCTCCGGGATTGCCGGGAAGGTTGCCGCATCAAGGCCAAACGCTTAAGTTTTGCGTTTTCGAACTGAGTAGCGAATTAGTTCGATTGCAGAATATACTCGATCCGCGACTTCGGGCATAATGCGCTACTGTGAACTATCCCTCAGATCGAGAACGACGCCAGCATGAGCGTTACCCGCAGGTGCTTGAAGTGCATGCACGGACTTTGCTATCGGATCAGACGACGAGTGACCCGCCCAAGGAATTTGACGGTCGCATTCACAATCTGAGCAACGGCGGAGTTTGCATCCTCAGCCAAAGTCCGCTCCAGGCGGCCACTTTCCTGTGTTGCGATTTGCCTGTGTTCGATGCTCCGGTTTCGATTCCCACGCTCATGCAAGTGCGATGGACTGCCAAGCGCGGGAACAAATCTGCGAGCTACATCAGCGGGCTTCAGTTTGTCGTCTAGTTGCGCGATCGCTATTTGTCGGAAAATGGCCGGCTTTAATTTGCTGCCCGGCCTACTCCGATGAGCTAACCCAAATGGGTTAGCACGAATTGAGAATTTTCACGATTTAGTCCAGTCGATATAGTTCTATTGGGTTAGTTCTTGTCCTACCCTCCCCCCGAGCTGCCCAGGAGTGCGCCATGAAACTTTGGCCAGGCGGTCGTGCGATCAGTGCTCTAAGTGTGATCGTATCCTCCGGATTGTTCTTTAGCTGCGGTACGGGGAGTACATCGCAAGGCCCCGCAAGACTCACACAAATCAAGATTGCTCCCGCTAACCAGACCATTGCGAAAGGCGCAACACTACAGCTCGGCGCTACGGGCTATTACGATAATGGGACGACGCAAGCCTTAGGTGCTTCGGTGACTTGGCAGACGACCAAGTCAGCCGTGGCCACGATCAACACTCAAGGCGCCGTGACTGGCGTGGACGAAGGCGTCGCAGAAGTGTCTGCGGCCTATCAAGGGGTAAGCGGCAGCACGTCGGTCACGGTTGGGCCGGCGGCGCTGGTATCCATCGGGGTCACACCGGCGAACGGGACGGTTCCGGCCGGCCTGCCGCTGCAGTTTTCTGCCACGGGGACATACAGCGACGGCAGCACGCAGGCTTTGACCGCGTCGGTGACGTGGAGTTCGTCGGCGCCTTCGGTCGCGACGATCAATGCGGCGGCCCTGGCCAGCGGCATAATTGTGGGCAGCACGACGATGACGGCTACTGCGGGCACCGTGCAGGGCGCGGCCATGCTGACGGTGACCTCACCGGTTCTCGCCTCGGTTGCCGTGACGCCAGCCAATTCTTCGATTGCCGCAGGGGACACGCAGCAGTTCACGGCCACGGGAACGTACAGCAACGGGAGCACGCAGAATCTGACGAACACGGCGACGTGGAGTTCATCCGCGTCGGCAATCGCCAGTGTGAGCTCGGCCGGTGCGGCTCTTGCCAACGCAGTCGGAACGGCCACGATCGGCGTGACCGCCGGATCCTTCACCGGAACCGCGAGCCTGACGGTGACTCCCGCTGTGGTAGTCGTCTTGAACATCGTCCCGGCAAAGTTATCCATGGTCCTCGGAAGCAGCAGTCAGCTCCAGGCGATTGCAACGATGAGCGATGGAACAACCGAGAACATGACCGGAACCGTAGCGTGGAGTTCGGCCCAGCCGGGTATGGCGAGCGTGAACAGCGGCGGACTGGTGACTGCCAACAATGTGGGCTCAACGACGATCCTCGCAGCAGACAACGGTGTCACTGGATCGGCTACTGTCACCGTAACGCCACTGCTCCGCCTCTTCTTCACCACCTACTACTCCAATGCAAACTACCCTGGTGTGCCGGATGCAACCTTGCGTATCGTCAATGACGGCAATACAGACGGCAACCTGTACGCGGACATCTACGTGCTCGATGACAGTCAGGAACTGCAGGAGTGCTGCGGCTGCCTCATAACAAAGGACGGTCTGCTCTCGGAATCCGTGAATACTGAACTCACGGCTAACTCCCTGACCGGGAAGAGCAACCACCGTGGCGTCATCAAGATCATTTCGGATGCGAACGCTAACGGTTGGGACAATGGCGGTGGCAGCGCCGTCAAGCCGACGGAGGGACTACGGGTAACGGCTACGCACGTGCAGTCGCTGAAGTACGAGTTTGTGGGCGCAACTGACCCTGGTGGTGCAGCCGATTGGGCCGTTACCGAAACCGAGGCCAACGTCGCGAACCTGGGGGCGGTCGAAACGGCGCTGTTGCCGGAAGAGTGCGGTTTTATAGTAGGCACGCAGGGCCAAGCCGGCCTGGGCAGCGGAGCGGGAGTCTGTACCTGCACTCCGGAAGACTACGACTTCTAGTCAAAAGGAATAAGACGGCTTTGATTGGCCCGCTTAGCCCAACGTGTTAACACGTACGTGCCATTCTTCTCTTGGCGGGAAGGTCCTACGCTGTGGCTGAGCTGCACCTCTAGCAAGCGAGTTAGGTGCAAACTTAGCGCTGTGTAAAGTCCAGGTGACTTTCTCGCCGGGCAGTTCGGCGCTAAGGCCTAGAAGTAGCTTCTGGCGCTATGTTTCCGGGCCGGCAGTATCTTCCAGGAAGTTGACACTTGACAAAGAGAAGTTATGATTCGAAGGCTAAGTGCATCTCTGCTGACCGTTATCGCGATGGTGTCGATCGCGAGTGTCGTTGGTCGGGCGCAGATGCAATCCTTGATGACGCGTCATGTGCGTGAAGTAACTGTC
>PLHP01000324.1:0-12156 GCA_003138955.1 Acidobacteriaceae bacterium
TGTGAATTAGCATTCTATAGCGAATCCGGAGTTGCTGTGTTGGGACGGGCGTGTGCGGACGGGGAGCGAGCTTTCGGTTGCACCTAAACTCGTGTATAAGATGGTGCTCAAATGCCCGGACTCAAAGTATTGCTGTCACGCAAAACGATTGCCCAGCGAGTTGCCGAAATGGGAGAAGAGATCACGCGCGATTTCCGCGGCCAATCGATCATCTTCGTGGGCGTTCTCAAAGGCGCGGCCGTTTTTTTGAGCGATCTTGCGCGTCAGGTTCCGCTCGACTCCACCTTCGACTTCATCGGGGTTTCGAGCTACGGCAACCGCCCCACCGCCAAAGAAGACCCGGCGGGCCACGCCGCGTGGGATTCGCTGGGCGAAGTCCGTTTGACCAAAGATCTGGATCAGTCGCTGGCCGACCGAAACGTAATTCTGGTCGAAGACATCCTCGACACCGGGCTGACGCTGAACTACATTTCCAAGCTGTTGCAGGCGCATCAACCAAGATCGCTGCGCATTGCGGCCTTGCTGGACAAGCCTTCGCGCCGCAAGCAGCCGATCCAGGCGCAATATATCGGCTTCACCATTCCCGATGCCTACGTGGTCGGCTACGGCCTGGACTATGCCGAACGCTACCGCAATCTTCCGGATATCTGCGTGCTGGAGAATTTGTAATTGTAAGAACTTGCATTTTCGATTTTCGATTTTCGATTGCCAATTACAAATTACCAATTGCAAATTTATCGGCTGCTAGAATGAAACCTGTGAAAACCACCGCCGCCCAAACCGGACGCGCTTCCGAGGTGGAGCCCCTCCTGCTGGAAGTAGCGGACGTGGTGAACACCACGCTCGACCTGGAAACCACGCTGCGGCGGGTAGCGGAACTGGTGCGCAAGGTCATTGACTACGAAATTTTCGCGATCCTGTTGCTCAACGAGCAGCGTCAGGAATTGTATGTCCGCTTCCATGTAGGGTATCCGCCGGAAGTCGGGGAGCGCGTGCGCGTGAAAGTCGGCCAGGGTGTTACCGGACGCGCCGCGCAAACACGCCAAGCCGTGCTGGTCGCCGATGCGACACAGGAAGATTTCTACGTTGAGGCCGTGCCCAACGTGCACTCGGAACTGGCGATCCCGCTGATCGTCAAGAACCGGCTGATTGGCGTGATCGATCTCGAGGCGCGCGAAAAAGGTTACTTCACCGAAGAGCACAAACGCCTGCTGACCTTGATCGCGTCTCGCATGGCGGTCGGCATCGAGAACGCGCGGCTGCACACCCGCACAACCCGCCAGGCCCGCACCCTGCTGCTGCTGAACGAGATTGCGCGCGAGCTCACGTCGATTCTGAACCTGGATCAACTGCTCAAGCGCATCGCCGAACTCCTCAACCGTCTGATCGAGTACCAGATGTTCAGCATTCTCTTGGTGGATGAGACGGGAGAGAAACTGCAGCATCGGTTCTCGCAGCGCTTCGAGGAGAGACTGCATCTGAAGCACGACATCCCGATGGGCCGCGGCGTGGTAGGCTACGCCGCGCAGGCCAAGGAAGCAGTTTTGGTGCCTGACGTCGCCAAGAGTGACCGATACATCGCGGTGAATCCGGAGACGCGCTCGGAACTGGCGGTTCCGCTGATCTACCAGGAGAAAGTGATCGGAGTCCTCGATCTGGAGCACACCCGCCGCGGCTATTTCACCGAGGATCACAAGCGTACCCTGACCACGCTCGCGGCGCAGCTTGCGATCGCCATTGAAAACGCGCGCCTGTACGAGCAGATTGCCCGGCAAGAGCAGCGGCTGGAGCGCGATCTGGCGCTGGCCCGCGAACTGCAGTTTCGCCTGCTCCCGCAGTCGCTTCCGAAAATGCAGCATCTCGAAGTCGAGGCGAAGTTTGTTCCGGCCCGCGCCATCGGCGGTGATCTCTACGATTTCCTCCCGTATTCATTGTCGCGCCTGGGAATCGCGATTGGAGACGTAAGCGGCAAAGGCGCGCCCGCTGCCATTTATGCCGCGCTGGTCAGCGGCATTCTGCGTTCCCACGCGCCCATTGAGCCGGGCCCGGCGGAAATGCTCTCCGCGGTAAATCTGTCGCTGGCGGAACGCAGGATTGCGGCCCAGTTTGTCTCGATCATCTACGCCGTGTGGGACGACGAGCGGCGCACTCTGCTGGTGGCGAATTCGGGCTTGCCGCGGCCCATTTATTGTCATGATGACAAAGTCGAGTTTATCGAGGCCACAGGGCTGCCGCTCGGACTGTTCGACGAGACCGATTACGACGAATTCAGCTTCAAAACCAAGCCCGGCGATCTCTTCGTCTTCTACAGCGACGGCATTCTCGACGCACGCAACCGGCACGGTCAATCGTTTGGCCCGGAGCGTGTGCAAGCCATCGTCGCCGGCTGCGCNNGATGCCTTCGACGATCAGACGGTGGTCGCCATCAAAGTGAAATCCGACCCGGGCAAACGCAAGTGAAGCCAGCAAGCGCATCGCAAGCGTTACGCCCACCCGCCTTTGGCTATCATGGCGCGTTCTTGTGTGGCGACGGGGCTCTGCCCCGTCCAACCGGGACGCTGCGCTCCATTGGCTCGAGCGCTACAGAACTTTACTGCGAATCTGTAGCCCTCGAAACCCTTGCCGCGCGCCACGGAACTCCGCTGTACGTCTATTCCGCGGCCATGATTCGCGCGCGCCTGAATGCTTTTGGTCGCGCTTTTCATTCCATTCCGCACACGCTCTGTTATTCGGTCAAAGCCAATTCGACGCTAGCGATTTTGCGATTGGTGGCCGGCGAGGGGGCCGGCTTCGACGTGGTTTCTGGCGGAGAACTGCAACGAGTTCTGCGCGCAAGCCGCAAAGCCGCGAGCAGAGTTACGAGCAAAGTTGTGTTCTCCGGCGTGGGCAAGACCGCGGCCGAGATGGAACTCGCCCTCCGCTCGGGGATATTGCTCTTCAACATCGAAAGCGCGTCGGAATTGAGCCTGCTTTCAGCAACCGCGACACGATTGAAAACACAATTGAAGAAACGAGCGGCCGTCGCAGTGCGCGTCAATCCCGATGTCTCGGCGAAAACTCACCCCTATATTTCGACCGGATTGCATCAGCACAAGTTCGGCGTTCCGCTTCCCGAAGCGCTGGCGCTCTACGCCCAGGCCGCAAAGCAGCCCTCTCTGGAAGTTGCCGGAGTGAGCGTCCACATCGGGTCGCAGATTACCGATGTCGGCACATTTCAAGAGGCCCTCGAACGCGTGGCCGGTCTGGTGCGCACACTGCGCCAGCAGGGCCACGCCATTCGCTACATCGACGCCGGTGGTGGCTTGGGCATTTCCTACGAGGGAGCGCAAGAGAACTTTGAGAAACAGATTGCGGCGTACGCGAAAGCAGTGCTGCGTCCGTTGCGCGGCTTGAAGTTGCATCTGCTGTTCGAACCGGGACGTTCCATCGTGGGACCGGCGGGCGTCTTGCTGACACGCGTCCTCTACCGCAAAACGAATAATCACAAACGCTTTCTAATTGTCGATGCGGCTATGAACGATCTGCTGCGTCCTTCTCTGTACGGTGCGTATCACGAGATTGTTCCGGTGACCTGCAAATCGCGAGAAGCCGAGATCACCGACGTGGTCGGCCCCATCTGCGAGACGGGCGACTTTTTCGCGCGTGACAGAAAACTTCCACTGATCAGCGAAGGCGATCTGCTGGCCATTCTCGACGTGGGCGCCTACGGCTCGGCACTGGGATCGAATTACAATACGCGCAGCCGCCCCGCCGAAGTGCTGGTAGATGGCGCGAAGGCGAAAGTGATCCGGCGGCGCGAGACCTTGCAGGACCAGTTGCGGACGGAGTTTTGACTTTCGTAACTGTTTTTTGTGTCGGTATCCGGTCCAATATAGGAGCGGGTGTTCTTGTCCGGAGGCGCCCTTGAGAGAACTGCTCTTATCTCGGATAAATCGCCCCTACTTGACCGCGAAAACCCTCTTCCCGTGCGTGGTGCTGATCTGCGTGGCCACAGTATCGGCCTTTGCTCAGGACGTGCCCGGTACATGGTTTCTCCACAATCAAGAGGTATACGTCGCCAATCTGCCGTTGCGGACGGCGCCGTCGGCGGAAGCATCGGCGGTGCTCGCGACGGCGCTGGANNGAGTATTTCCCGAAAAGCTCGATTGACCCCAACTTCACCATCAAAACGCTGATGGACCAACAGCCCATGCTCCTCAAGTGGAAATCGCACATCTACGTGTTGTACGGAGCGACCTACGATGAAACCCGCACTTACGACATGGGAGCGCGGCACTTTGTAATCCACAAACTCTGGTTGCTCGATCCGCGCTATTCCGGCCAACGAAGGGAAACCGAGCTCAACGCCGAAACCGACGATTGGACTAAGATCCAGGGAATTCTGACGCTGTCGGTTGTGCGGAAATAATCGTACGGAAATAATCCTGCGGAAATAATCCCAAGGCGCCTGCCGTTCCAGACCGCGGCTACACAGGGTGCTGAGAAACTCGAGTTTCGTATCAGGACATCGCTTCACAGCCTGCGGAAAAAACCGGCACTCCCCCTGCTCTTGGGTGGCGCAGCGGTTTACCGCTGCGGTAACTGCCTGGTTTTGAATTCGGCTTTAGCCGCTGCGGGCACGGCTCTCGATCGGGAATTGCTTTTTCCGCAAGCTGTTCAGCGATGCCGCAAGTTCTCCGAATTCAGATGCCCCTTTTGTGTGTGCGTGAGCACTGGCGTTTTTGCAATTCGGTGGAACGAAGACCTCGAGAGTCCAGCCCCGGAGGGGCGACCTAACTTAGCCCAGCGCTTCAGCGCTGGGAAAAGTGGGAAGAATGACCTAAGTCCCGGAGGGACGACCCAGTTCTCAAGCACACTTTAGGGCCGCACACAGAAAACGCATTTCTTCAGCAAACCGGAGAGCGACCCCCAATAGTTCGTCACCGCCATTGACGTGCCGTCACCGTTCCCCCCACTTGAGCTTGGTGGCGAGCACTTCGAAAAATGTCTTCTGAAAACGTAACAGCCGAGTAGGATGTTTCGCCTTAACGCAGCGCACGATATCGCCGACTCGCGCTGGCAGGCCGACCTGCCCATCGAAACTCAGGTACGCTTCCTCCTTCCCGGTTTTGACGCGGATTTCGATCTTGACCGTATCGCGCACCACCACCGGACGGTGCGTCAATCCGTGGGGCGAGACCGGCGTAATGAGGAAGGCATCCACATCCGGGTGGAGAATCGGCCCGCCCGCTCCAAGAGAATACGCGGTAGAACCGGTCGGCGTGGCGATGATCAGAGCATCGGCCCTATAGCTGGAGACGAACTCCGCGTCCACGAAAAGCTCGAAGTGATTCAAGCGCGCGATGGCGCTCTTGCTCACCACCACCTCGTTCAAGGCGGCGTGTGTGGCCAGGGTCTTGCCGCGTCTGATCAGCGCGCCACTCAGCATCGACCGGCTGTCCACGATGTAGTGCTCTTTCCCAATCGCTTCCAGAGCGGGATACAGATCGCCCAGCGCAAGTTCGGTCATGAATCCAAGCGTACCCAGGTTAACGCCGAGGATCAGCGTTCCGGTTCTCGCAACCGCGCGCGCCGCCGAAAGCAGGGTCCCGTCGCCGCCAAGCACCAGAGCCAGATCCGGCGACTGCGTGGCCAATTCAGTTCGCGGCATTGCCTTGCTAGCCGAAAAGTAAGCTGCGCTTTCCTCGTCCACCACCACCGCGTAGTTGCGCTGCTGTAGCCATTTTTCGAGCACCGGCAGCGCTTCGCGCAGCTCGGGACGCCCCGGCTTAGAAATGATGGCCACGGTTTTCCGGCGCTTCGGACTTTGGGAAGACTTGGACATGTCTGCGAACTTCTCTCTGGATTTATGCTCCGGCGTCTCTTCTGACAGACTTTCGATTGTACAGAATCACCGGATGGCGGGCGCCAAATACTCCGCGTGCAGCAGGAATTCGCGATTCCCTTCGCCGCCAAGGATGGGAGACTCGATCCCTTCGGCGCGCGCGCATCCGAGTTCTAAAAGCGCTGCTTCTACCCTGGCCACGGCCGCTCGCTGTGCCGCTTCGTCGCGCACAATTCCGCCTTTACCCACCAGTTCCCTGCCCGCTTCAAACTGCGGTTTCACCAGCACCACAATCTGGCGAACGGACTCCGATACGGCGGGCGCAGTCGAACTGAGTTTCAGATTGCGAGGCAGGTTGGAGCAAAAAGACGCCCGAATCACCGCCGGCAGCACCAGGGTTGCGGAAATGAAAGAAACATCCATGGCAATGAAATCCACCGCCTCGCCAATGTCGGAGGCTTCGAGATAGCGGGCGTTGGTTTTCTCCAGAAGCCGAACGCGCGGGTCGTTGCGCAAGCCGAAATCCATCTGTCCATAGCCGGTATCCACGGCAATCACCTTGGCGGCGCCGTGCTGCAACATGCAGTCGCTGAATCCCCCGGTGGAAGCGCCGACGTCAAGACAGACTTTGCCATGAAGGTCGATTCGCCAATGCTCGAGAGCCTTCTCCAACTTGAGGCCGCCGCGGCTGACGTAGCGGAGATCTTCGCCCAGCAGGCGCAAAACCGCCGATGAGCCGGAGTCAATCAATGCGCCCGCCTTCTCGATCTTCTGCTCATTGACGAGAACTTTTCCGGCCAGGATGAGGGCCTGCGCGCGTTCGCGCGACGTCGTCAGGCCACGATCCACGAGCAGCTTGTCGAGACGTATCTTCACTGAGGTCAATGCGTAGCGAGAATCACACAGCAAGCACCCGATGCAGTGCAGAATGCTGAAGTTATTGCTTAGCAGAAGGTTACAAGAGTAAGGTCCTGGTTTTCCACAAACTTTTCCTCAGTCGTGTTGAAAACTTCAGAAGAACCCGATTGGGGGGGGGTGATAGAAATTCAAAGCCGGAGCAGTTCTTGCAACTCAAATGACCCGATCACCCGATCACCCGATGATGTCTCAGCCCGCAACTTCTTCCAGAAGCTTCTGGTCGATATCGAAGTTGGCATGNNGACGGGCGTAATGCCGGCCTTCTTCACGGCCTCCAGCACGCCCTCGTAAGCGGAAGGCTCGGTCAGGATTTCCCAGCTCTCGCCATCGTCCTTCAAATCTTCACCGCCCGCTTCCAGGATGATGTTCATCAGGTCGTCTTCCTTCGCCGCCGACTTCGAAACGATGATGTCGCCCTTCTTGTGGAACATCCACGAGACCGCACCCGCTTCGGCCATGTTCCCATTGTTCTTCCCGAACACGTGCCGGATTTCGCTCACAGTACGGTTGCGGTTGTCGGTAGAAATTTCCGCCAGCAAAGCCACGCCGCCCGGCCCGTAGCCCTCAAGCACAAATTCTTCGTAGTTCGCGCCCGGCAGTTCGCCGGTCCCGCGCTGGATGGCGCGCTTGATGTTGTCGGCCGGCATGTTCTCGTTCTTCGCCGCCAGGATCGCCGTCCGCAGCCGCGGGTTCATATCGGGATCGCCGCCCGACTTCGCCGCCATCGCGATTTCCTTGATGAGACGAGTAAAGATCTTGCCGCGCTTAGCGTCGAGCGCGCCCTTCTTGTGCTTGATGGTTGCCCATTTGGAATGCCCGGACATAGCTCTACCTCATCTCTAGAATACTCGAAAGGCGCTGATTCTCGGAATTAAGGATCCGCCCGCGGAGGAAATCCAGGATCAGCCTCGACGTAAAACGTTCAGGCGAGTGGGAATTATAGCATGGGCCGGCGAGCGGGCCGGTGAGCGGCGCGGTAAGCGGCGGGTGCCTCACTCATTCGCGTTCTTTGCGAATGAGTGGGTAGCGTGCGCCGAAGCTCAGCTGAGGTACCCTTAGGGAATCACCATGGCCCCGACCAATCTCGATCGCCAACTCACCCAACTCGAAGCCAGCCGTTATCGCTTCGGCCGCAACGAAGCCGCGAGCGTAGTGAAGCAACTGAATCGCCTCAACGCCAAGCGCTTTCCCGAGCCCGCGTCGCTGATCCGCTTCCACGAAGCGCTGCTTTTCCTGCGAGCCTTTCCGCAAGGTCCAGCCGTGCTGCGCGCGACCGAGCGCATTCTGAATAGTTTCCACAAAAAAGTCGAAGCCCTACGCAAGGCCGGAGCCAACATGGACGACTTCGAGCCCATAGAAGTCTCCGGCATCGCCGGCACCGAGATGGAAGACACCCTAAGCTTCGACGTAGCCAGCTGGCTAATCCAGCGCTTGCCCGGCAAAGTCGAAATCGCCTGGGAACATTACGACCCAGGACGGGAGCTAGGCACCACCGGCCCACGCTTCATGCCCTTGCTCGAGGACGACGCGTATGTAGAGGCCGACACACCCTGGCGCCGCTGGCTCGAGACCGCCGCCAAAAAGGGCTCCGATCCTGCATGGCTGGTCCCCACTTGGTTAGTTCAGCGTTTCGCCGATCTACCGCTCCCGCCCAATCAAAAAGCTGAACTCTACGAATCGCTGCGCGTCCCCCTGCGTTGGAATCTCGGGAACTCCGACATCACGCGCACGCGAAACTGGAAGCCCGTTCCCAGCGTCTTCTACCACCGCGAACCGCTAATCAGCCGCAGCCAGGTGTCGCTGGCCGCCGAGTTGGCAAGGCGTCCACCGCAACTGACGAGGCTTTCGCGCCAGCAGGGCGACGAGGTCATGGACATGATCCGCGAGGTCATGCTGGTGCGCTACCGCGAACTTTACGGCACGACGCTGGGCGATCCGCGTTCGGTGGTTCAGGCCGAAGTTAGCGCCAAAGCACGAGCCGATCTAGGAACGCACGAAGCCGCCCGCGGCGTTTCCATCCATCTCTGGAACCTGCCGCCCGATCGCCGTCTGCCCCTGCGCGCCTATGTCGCGGGATTGACGCTGAAGAATGGCGTGCCAGTTAACTACATCGAAGCCATCGCCCTCTGCGAGTGGATGGAGGTAGGCTTCAACACCTTCTACACTTTCCGAGGCGGCGAAGCGGGATGGATCTACGCGCAAGTACTGCGCTGCCTGTGTCACCTCATGGGAACAACGTGCATCTCGGTCTACCCGTATCAACTGGGCCATGAAAACGAGGAAGCGATCGAATCGGGCGCGTTCTGGTTCTACCGAAAGCTGGGCTTCAGGCCGGGACGCCCAGAACTGCAAAAGCTGGTCGAACGCGAAGAACAGAAAATCGCCTCCGATCCCAAGTACCGGACACCCGCCCGCACGCTGAAGCGCCTGGCGGCGGGGCACGTGTTCTACGATGTGCAGAAAAACGAGTTGCCGGGCAGCGAGGTGGGAGCGTGGGATCGATTCTCAACGCGCAACATCGGATTGCAAGTCAACCGCCGGATGGCGCAAGATTTCGGCGGAGATGCCGTCCGCATGCGCGAGCATTCAAGGCGTGCGCTGGAGCGAATTCTACGCGTCAGCACCTCTTCATGGACGCCGCTGGAGAAGGCAGCCTTCGAGAATTTTGCGCTCGTCCTGGCGGATGTGCCGGCATTGCGTGCGTGGCCAGAAGAAGAAAAAGAGGACCTGGTCCGAATCATCCGCGCCAAATCCAAACCGGATGAAATGCTCTACCTGCATCTCACGCAACGGCACGGGCGGCTAAGGGAGGCGCTGCTGAAGGTCGGGTCGTAATTAGTTAGCGAAATGGCAATATTACGACAACACCTCCTGCGGGAATGCGCTTACACAAGGTAAATGCCAGGTGAAACAGCGTGCAATTTTACTTGCACGCCTCGGGTGTAGCGCCGCTCCGCGCCTTAAGGTTGATTTTGAGAGCATGGTAGCAGGTCTGGTTGTCCTGTATGGGCCTACTTATCCAAACGCGCAGGATGCGGTTTAGTTCCTTAAGATTGCCCTCTTCCGCAGGAGTGCTTGCTTCCACGTCGGCCTCATTCACGAAGAAAGAAACACGCTCCGGAGTTATGCCACTCTCATTCGTGTAGATCACAGCCCGCAGTGCTGCCTTAGCGTAGTCATCACAATCCTGCTGTCCTTGCTCTGCGACAGAGCAGACGCGGTGAGGACGACTATCAATGCCATGCCGATGTTCATTTTGTTAATCACTGGTTCTCTCCCGCCGCGCTGCTCTGCGCGGCTAATCTTTATGGCGGGTGGCTCACATTACGTTGGAAATATAAAGCGGGTTTGCCTCGAACGTCGACCGAAACAGCTGGGGGTGCGCCACTTCTCACGCTTTTTGAGAAGTGGCTCGCCGAACTGCTGGCATTGTGAGACTCCGCGGTTACGCTCTCCAGATCGCACTTCCAGGTCGGTCTCGGCCTGAGTTACGTTCGGGATGTCATCGGATCGCATAACCGCCATCGACACGAATCGTAGTACCGGTAACGAAGTCCGAAGCCCGCGAGGCCAAGTACACCGCTGTTCCCGCAACTTCCTCCGGTTGACCCCATCGACCGGCAGGCGTCCGCGCAAGAATTTCATCGTTCATGGGCATTGTACGTACCGGCGCCGTCATGTCCGTTTCAATCCACCCTGGCGCGATCGCATTGACTTGAATGTTGTGCGGGGCGAGCTCAATGGCCATTGACTTGGTCAGTTGGACGATCGCTCCTTTCGCTGCGCTGTAAGAGGGGACGAGCCCAGATCCAAAGAACGAGTACATACTCCCGATGTTAATAATCTTTCCACCTTTACGACTAAGCATCGATCTGGCAGCGAGCTTCGAAAGAAGGAAAACTGCATTGAGTTGCGTCTCGATGACGTTGTCCCAATCTTCAGGTTTTTCCTGCAACACACCGCCGCTCAACGACACGTTGCCGGCATTATTTACCAGGATGCCTATGCCACCGAACTCGCTCTCGACCCTGTTAAGCGCGGGCTCCAATCCGGCGCGATTGGTCACATCAACCTTCACCGCAACCGATGGAACACCGATCGCTTTCAATTCGGAAAGCACTCGCTGGTTCTTTTCGTCGTTTCGTCCAAACACTGCGACGGCAGCCCCGGCTTCGGCCAATCCGAGCGCAATGCTGCGCCCAATTCCGCCATTACCACCAGTCACGACAGCCACCCGACCGGTTAAGTCAAACAACGCAGGCGCTTTCATCAAGCACTCCCCCTTCAAAAACCCACGAACAGCATTGATGCCGCGAAATAATCCAAGTCAAATCGTCAGAGCGAACCCTCCATCGGGTGTCAACGTGGTGCCCGAGATGTAGCTAGCCTCGTTCGAGCACAGAAAGACTATAGTTTGGGCGATCTCATCCGGGCGGCCTGCGCGCCTCGTATGAACACGTTCCAGCAGAACCTTATCGTAAATCTCGTCGCCGACCAGCCCGCGCAGTCGGTGATGCATCGGCGTGTCGATGATTCCGGGGCACACGAGGTTGACCCTGATTCCGTGCGGTGCCAGTTCCGCGGAAACACTCGTAGTCAGGCCAATCTGTCCATGCTTCGAGGCAACGTACGCCGAAGCGGTGGGGAAGCCGAGAAAAGAGTTTACCGAGCCGACGTTGACGATCGCACCGCCATGTCCGCCCGCGAGCATGGCTCTGGCCTCATACTTCAAGCAGAGAAAGTTGCCTTTCAGATTGATGTCGAGAACCCGGTCCCATTCTTCCTCGGGAAGGTCCGTGATTCCAGACAGCTGCCCCTCGATGCCCGCGTTGTTCACTGCATAGTCAAGCCGGCCAAATGTCTCAATCGCATGTGCCACCATCCGTTCGACGTCCTTGGCGATTGCGACATTCGTGACCACGAAGCTTGCTCTCCCTCCCCGCGACTCTATCTCACTCGTGAGCGTCGCCAACTCAGGTTCGCGCCGCGCCGCAAGAACTACCTTGGTACCTCGCGCCGCGAAGGCCTCACCTGTCGCCCGGCCGATCCCACTGCTCGCTCCGGTAATCAGAACCACTTTGTCATTCATATCTGACATCTAGGTCCCCCCAAGGCCCGGTTGGCTTGACTCTGGCAAACGTCGCTTCTCAAGCGCCGTTATGGCGATGTTTTTCCGTGGCGCTAGGATTGTGATTATAGCTCCCGAACAGCCGACACCGTTCGACTCCACGTTATGTGGCTAGAGGTCGGATCTTAGTCTTCCTGTGAATGTGGACCGAAAACAACCCAGACCAACGCGGAATGTAAAAACACGTTGACTGTCACGCAAATGTGGGCCTGCACCCCACAGCCGGACCGCCCGGGGCCGAGCACCGGCGAACTTGAACCGCCTCGTTTGACCGTGTATAAAGACT
>PLHP01000324.1:12170-20925 GCA_003138955.1 Acidobacteriaceae bacterium
TCAAATCCCCCCTTCCGCACCAAATTTGCCGCCGGCCACTATCCACCCCACGCGATAGTTACGCCCCCGGCGACGATGAGTGCGCCGCCGATCAGAATCGGCAGCGTGGGAGCCTGCCCGAATCTGACGCGAGCTACGATCTGTGCCAGCAGGAAAAAAAGCACGACGTAGACGCCCAGCAGTTTGCCGAACTCCCAGCGCGGGGCGTTGACGACCAGTCCATAAGCCGCGAGCGACACCGCTCCCCCCACAAATGCCAAAGCACGGCTCATCCCGGAAGCGCGATAGAGCGCGGACTGAAAGCACGAGTCGCCGTAAGCTTCCAGAAACGCGGCGATCGCCAGAAGGATGAGCGCACCGCTGCGGTGCGCGACGATGTGATTGAGCAGGTCTCTCATAGGCCGCAAGTGTCCCGCCATCCTAACAGGAAAGGCGGCTTCGTCGAGCCCTTTCCGTTTCTAGGTACAATAAGAAAATTCGATTGGACGCTGCGACCGCGGCACATTAGCCTCACTGGTTGGGGCGGAATCGTTCCTGGATGACCATCCCAGAGCGCAACAGTTCGAGGAACGGAAGGGTATGAAGCTCGCCGGTTTTTTATTGCTGGTCGCAGGCTGGGCGATTGTGGTTTCCGCCCTTGCCTTGCTGCCTTCGGCGGGCGCGCGCACCGCGTTCGCGCTCGCCGGCATGGCGGTGGAGTTGCTCGGCCTCGCGCTCGCGGTCCGTTCTCATCTTGTGCTGGAAGCGGAAGGAGAGTGACCCTTTTCGTGGCTCCTTCTCCTCCTCTCTCGGAAGTCTCAGCCCTGCTCTGCTTTCTCCTCATCCTTCTTGTACCGTTGGCGGGCGTCGGCCTGGCGCTGATCAACTGCGGTCTGGGGCGAGCGCGCAGCGCAGCCCACGCCATGCTGGCGGCGCTCTGCGTTACGGCGGTAGCGGCCATTGTGTATGTCATCGTCGGTTTCGCGTGGCAAGGAGCGGCTGGCCGGCCGGAACACGTCCTCATCGTAGGAGGAAAAGCGTGGGGATGGATTGCAGCGGAACCGTTCTTCCTGCGCGGGCTGCGGCTCGACCTTTCGCCGGCGGCGCTGGTGGTGTTGCTACAGCTCTTCAGCGTGGGCCTGGCGGGGCTGATTCCACTTAGCTCAGGCGCGGATCGCTGGCGGCTAGGTGCGACGTGCGCGTCGACTGCCCTGCTCGCCGGCTGCACCTATCCGCTATTCGCACACTGGGCATGGGGCGGCGGATGGCTGGCGCAACTCGGCGCCAATTGCGGACTCGGCCGGGGCTTTCTCGACGGCGGTGGCTCGGGCGCGATTCAAGTGACGGGTGGACTGACCGCACTGTCGATCACTTGGATTCTCGGCCCCCGGCGGGGAAAATTCTCCGCCGAGGGACTGCCCGCCGCGCTTCCCGGACACAGCGCGGTGCTGGTTCTCGTCGGCTGCCTGTTCGCGTGGATCGGATGGATCGGTTTGAACTCTGGCGGCGCGATTCTGTTCCTGAGCGTGGAGCCGGCGCGCGTTGTATTGATCGCCGTCAATACTACATTGTGCGCGGCGGCTTCCGGGTTGACGACGGTGGTGGTAACGCGCGTCCGGTTTGGTCGGCCTGATGCGTCGCTGAGCGCCAATGGGTGGGTGGCGGGATTGGTGGCCAGCAGTGCCGCGGCCGCGTTCATGAAACCAGCAGCCGCAATTATTGTGGGTGGGGTTGCGGGCATCGTGGTTCCGCTGGTTGCCGACTTACTCGAATTCCAACTTGCGATTGACGACCCCGGCGGCGCCATTTCCGTGCATGCTGTCGGCGGGCTCTGGGGGTTGCTGGCGGTAGCGCTGCTAACCGATGCGGGCGCGCCCGGGAAATCGGGCGGGCAGTGGCTGGCGCAACTGGTGGGAATGGCGACGCTGCTGGGCTTTGTCTTGCCGCTGTCCTATGGATTGAACTGGCTGCTGGATCGGGTCTATCCGCAACGCGTGCAGCGGGAAGGCGAGTTGCAGGGGATGGATCTGTACGAGTTAGGTGCGGGAGCCTATCCGGAGTTTGACATCCATGGCGATGAGTTCCTTCCGCGGTGAGAATCGGTTGGCGAATTCTTAGCGGCGCCCGGACTAGCTGTGGAAGGCTACGTAGAACAGGAGTCCGAAAATCACAATTGGAATCAGCGCCATCAGCGCGTAGAAGAGAACTTTCTTCCCCCACGGAGTGCGGCGATCTCTCCAGTTGTGAAATTCCGGCCGCTCGGTGGTTCCGACCTGTTCCGGGTGCTCGAGGTCGCGGGCAAAGTCGCGGGCACTGGCATAGCGGTTCTTGGGCGCGCGTTCGAGCGCGCGATAGATGATCTCCTGTAATTGCGGCGTGATGGTGGGATCGATTTCGCGTGGCGGAACCGGGTTGTTCAGCAGGCGATCGTTCATGATCAAGAACGGATTCGCGCCAGAAAACGGCACTTTACCCGTCAACATTTCGTAGAACATCACACCGAGCGCATAGAGATCGCTGCGCGCATCTCCTCGCTGGCCCTTGACCTGTTCGGGAGAAACATAGTCGGGCGTTCCCATCGTCGGCGAGAACTTCGCGAACGTGAGGCGGCGGGAGGCGGCGTTGCCGGCGATGCCGAAATCGATGAGCTTGATGTTGTCGTGTTCGTCGACCATGACGTTTTCCGGCTTGAGGTCGCGATGCACGACGCCCTGCGAATGGATGTAATCGAGCGCATCAAGAATGCGCAGCGTGATGCGTATGGCGCGCTCCGGCGTCAGTTTCGGCTGTTCGCCGAGGAGTTTCCGCAGCAAACGCCCCTCCACCCACTCCATCACCATGTAGACCTGGCTGCGGTCGCCATCGGAAAACACCTTCATGACCCCTGGGTGATCCATCAGCTTGCCGATTTCTTCCTCGCGGCGGAAACGCTCAAACAGGGCGGGATCGCACTCGACTTCGGGATGGGGGATCTTGATCGCGACCTGGCGGCCATTCTCCAGGTCGGTGGCGCGGAAGATCGAGGCCATGCCGCTGCGGGCAGCGAGGCTATCGATGCGGTAGTGATCGAGTTGGTCGCCAGAATGGAGTACGGTCATCGCGAGCCGACCGGCATCAAGCGTGCTCGGCCAGCGGCAAAACTTCGGTCAAGCCTGTACCAAGTCATCATGCCAGAACTCGCGTAAGAAAAGTGTAAGGAATCGCGGCACCGCAAGAGATGCCCGGTCCCCGCAGTTTATAGGGCGACCCCGGTACACTCCCAAGCGTTCGACGCTGCGAATGTGGATCAGCTGGACACTATCACAAAGCGCTGGTGCGGTGGCCTTGACCGATGGGAGGGGCGGATGTCAAACTCTTGTTGGGAAAAGAAGATATTCCGCGGCGCGGTTTTCTCCTCCGCAGGGCGTTCGCCGTACAAGAAACGTAGAGTGGGGTCGCATTGATTCCAGAGAGACCGGAATTTGAATCGGGTCGCGGCCCGAAGGGAGTTTTTTTGCAATGACCATTTTGATTACATTGGTTCACGTTATCGTTTGTTTCTTTTTGATTGCGGTCGTCTTGTTGCAGAGCGGAAAGAGCGGCGACCTGGCCGCGGCTTTCGGCGGTCAGGGCAGCCAGACAGCGTTTGGTCCGCGGGGCGCGGCTTCGGTTCTTTCCCGGGCGACGACCTGGTCCGCAATCATCTTCATGCTCACGTCCATCACGCTTTCGATTTTCGCAGCGCGCCGATCGGGGCCAACGTCCGTGCTTTCGGGAGTGAAGCCGACGCAGACGAAATCGCAGCCCGCGACTCCTGTCGCGCCGTCCGCACCGCCGACCGTTCCGCAAAACCAGGCGCCCACACAGAAATAGATCAGGTCTTGGCTAAGTTCTCGGTCGCGGCGTATCACGCCAGGAAGGGATTCTCTTCCCTTTCCGCTCCTATGGTGGTTCGGGGGCCGTGGCCTGGAATGACGACGGTATCGTCGGGCAGGGTCAGGACGCGGTCGTGCAGGGAGCGCATGATTTTCTCGAAGGATCCTCCCGGGAGATCGGTGCGTCCGATGCTGCGGGCGAACAGAGTGTCGCCGGCGATCAGTAATTTTTCCGCGGGAAAATAGAGGCAGACGCTGCCCTCGGTGTGGCCGGGGGTGTGGAGAACGTTGGCTGTCAGGTTACCCGTCCGCAACGATTCGCCGTCCGCGATGCTCGCTTCGATTGCAACCTCGCCCGGCGCGGCCATGCCCAGCCAGGACGCTTGTACATCCAGCATTTTCAGCAGCGCGTAGTCATTCTGATTGAGCAGGATTGGCGCACCTGTCAGCGCGCGCAGCTTCATGGCTCCGCCTACGTGGTCGATGTGGGCGTGGGTGATTACGATCTGCTTCACTTCCAGTTTGTATTGGCGGACGATGGTGAGAACGTCTTCAATGTCATCGCCGGGATCGATGACCATGGCCTGGTGCGTGGTCTCGTCTCCGATGATGGAGCAGTTGCATTGCAGCGGGCCTACGGGGAGGATCTTGTGGATCATCCCTTTATTTTCGCTCAGGGCGGGCCAATTCGCCACTTCGCCAGACTGGTCTCGCGCTCATCCAAAGCACTGATGTTTCGTAATACGACCTCCCCTTATTCGGCGTTGAGGTAGTTGGTCAAGTCCTCAATGTCCTGCTCGCTGAGGCCAATGCTGAACCGGTTGTTATAGAAAAGGACGACGTCGCGCATCGTCGCGGCCTGCCCCCCGTGGAAGAAGGGAGCGCGGGCGCCAATGCCGCGGAGCGGAGAGACCTTGAACTTGCCGAGGTCGCCGCACTTGCCCGTGATCCAGCCGACGCCGGGGTCGGAAGTTTGGTATTCGTCAAAGGTGCCGCTGACACCGCCGTAGAGCGAGCTCCTGCGGGTGATAGTGATCGGATTGCTGAAATAGGTGATTGAACCCACCGGGCACAGGAAGGTGAAGACCGGACGGTCAGGAGTTAATGGAAGTGTGCTGGAGCCGTTGGCAGAAGACTGAGCGGCGCTGACATAACTGTTGTCGCCGACGCCGATGTGTTTGGGATCGTTGAAGAGGTCGTTGCCAACATTACCGTTATTGTGGCAGAAGGAGCAGCTTGCAGTCAGATTCGTCGCCCCGAAAAGATCGTTGAGGCCGGTGACGCCGTTGATCACGAAGGGGCGGCTGTTGAAGATGACCGCTCCGCGATAAATAGAAGCACGCTGGGCGGAACCGGCGGCGAAGGCGGCATTAAACACGTTGGTTTCAAAGAAGTTGACATCGGGGAGACCCGAAACCTGGGGGAGGATGGAACCGGGGCAAGGCTTGGCGTTGGTTAAGCAGCCGCCCTCGAAGAGAGCGAAGGGGAAACCGGTGAAGGGGACAGTGTTGGAGTAGTTGTAGAGATTCTGGGGACCGCCGGTGGCGCCACTGCCGTCTGCGCCGGTCAAGTCACCCGCAAGAGAATCGAAAGATTGCGAGGTGAAGCTGCCGCTTTGGAAAGCGACGCCTTCATTAGCCACAGTCAGACTTGGAGCGGTGCGAGCTTGGGCGTGGGTGAGAGTGGCGTCGATGAACTGGCTGGCGAGGCTCGGTTCGCGGGTGTCCCACATAATATTGGGCACGGGACCGCGTCCGCCAGGGGTTAGGTACATCACGTTGGTTGCCGGAAGGGGACGACGGTAGAAAGAGAACAGGGGGTTCGTCACATTATTAATGCCATACTCGGAGCTGAGTTCACAACCCGTGGGGTCGTTGGAAACGAAGACGGCAGCCCATTGCGGGTTCGATGGGGGCGGAAGAGAAATGCGGAAATTGCCAAAATTGAAAAGCTGCCTACGAGCCTGGACAAACTGGCTGCCGAAGGAATTAGCGGCAGCACCTAAGTTCGGACAATCGGAGCCGTCGACCGCGGCGAAGACAGGGTCTTTGCCTTGGGTAGCGAGGTAGGTGGCTTGGATCGTCGTGGGGTTGATGGACCAGTTGTTCTGAGGCTGATGGCAGGAAAAGCAGGTGCGGCCGTTGGTGCCGAGAGGTGTGAAGAAGGGGTTGCCGTCGGTGGTGACGGGGCCAGCGGGAAAGTAGGTGGACGTTTCACCGGTGGCATCGAGCGTGGTCGTGGTTTGCGGCAAAACGGCAGGAACCTGTCCGGACAGAATGTTGGTGAGTACAGGCGCCTGAAGAGCGTTTTGCCAAGCCGCGCTCAACCATGCGGGGAAGGACGAAGAAGATGAGGATTGAGCGAGCATCAAGGAGACGCTCAGGACGACAGCTGCCAAAACCAGAGCTACTATAACGTGATTGCTACGCATAATCCCCTCCGTCGAAATTCGATAACTTACGAATACCCGGCGCTGGGGGATCTTAGTGCGCTTGCGCTACTATCGACTTTTGCTGCGTTCTTTGCAATTGCCTACGTGGATTAGCTAGTGGAAAGTACTGCTTTTGGAGTAGTTCCACTAGGCACATACGGCAGAGCAGCTTTGCGGGAGGGTGGGAGTTGGAGCTTCACACCAGGGGACGAGCAACATGTCGTATCGACGGCATCGCGTCCCGCCCTTGCAAAGGACGCAAGGACAGGGTACCCACGGTTGCGTTATTGGATTGGAAACCACAAACCGAAAGGTCACGCCACCCGGCCGCGTAAATCGGTCAATGTTAGTTAAGAGACAAGCGCGCGTCATGCTTCTCTGTTGAAGTGGCCTACCCGTCCGAGTTAGGGAATAACTCCATAAGCAGTAGTGTTCTAGTCTAAAAGTAGTAGTTCGCGGAACTTAGTGTTTCTTGGCTAGGACACGTGGGCACTTGTAATGAAATCAGGAAGGGGTAAAGTTTTGTCAACGCCGAAAGCTGACTCTCCCCAGCGTCAGGCGCTGCAAGAACAAAACTAGGAGGATCCAAAATGAAAAAGCTCGGATTGTTGCTGCTTCCGATACTGGCGATCACCTTGATGCTGGGGGGAAACGCCTTCGCTCAAGACAACAGCGTGTTTTTCACCACCTACTACTCCAATGCAAACTACCCTGGTGCGCCGGATGCAACCGTGCGTATCGTTAACGACGGCAACACAGACAACAGCCTGTATGCTGACATCTACGTACTGGATGACAGCCAGGAACTGCAGGAGTGCTGCGGCTGCTTCGTATCCAAGGACGGTCTGCTCTCCGAATCCGTGAATACTGAACTCCTGTCTAACTCCCTGACCGGTAAGATCAACCACCGTGGCGTCATCAAGATCATTTCGGACGCGAACGTTAACGGTTGGGACGCTGGCAGCGCCGTCAAGACGACGGCCGGACTCCGGGTATCGGCGACGCACATTCAGTCGCTGAAGTACGAGTTTCATGGCCTAAGTGATCCCGGTGGTTCTTACGACTGGGCCGTTACCGAAACCAATGCCAACGACGCGAACCTGGGAACAGTCGAAAAATCCCTGTTGCCGGAAGAGTGTGGCTTTATCGTAGGCACCGAGGACGCCGCCGGTCTGGGCAGCGGAGCCGGAGTCTGCACCTGCACGATGGAAGACTGGGACTTCTAGTCGAAAGGAATGGCTTCCGACTTGAAGAGAGGTAAGGCGGGGCTGAAATAGCCTCGTTGGGAACAAAGATGTTTCACTCCTGTGGAAACGGCTGGGAGTTTTTCCCAGCCGTTTTTTTCGCTTCCAATGGCACGAGAAAAGCGCAGCAAGCGAAGCGTCACTCGCCGCGCAAGCGCTGCCAGCGGGGCTGTAATCGCCCCGTCTCTGCACGAGTGTTTCCGCAGCCTGAATCAGACTTTCACACTACCCGCCCGGGTTAGGGAATACTCCATAAGCAGTAGTTTTCTAACCCAAAAGTAGTAGTTCGCAGAACTTAGTGTTTCTTGACTAGGCCACGTGGGGACTTGTAATGAAATCAGGAACGGGTAAAGTGTTGGTCAACGCCGAGAGCTGACCCTCCCCAGCGTCAGGCGCTACAAAAACAAAAAGAAAAACT
This sequence comes from Acidobacteriaceae bacterium, assembly GCA_003138955.1. Lineage (GTDB taxonomy): Bacteria > Acidobacteriota > Terriglobia > Terriglobales > Acidobacteriaceae > Acidiflorens. The sequence goes on from PLHP01000324.1 coordinate 20,097, forward strand.
AGGAGGATCCAAAAAATGAAAAAGCTCGGATTGTTGCTGCTTCCGATACTGGCGATCACCTTGATGCTGGGGGGAAACGCCTTCGCTCAAGACAACAGCGTGTTTTTCACCACCTACTACTCCAATGCAAACTACCCTGGTGCGCCGGATGCAACCGTGCGTATCGTTAACGACGGCAACACAGACAACAGCCTGTACGCTGACATCTACGTACTGGATGACAGCCAGGAACTGCAGGCGTGTTGCGGCTGCTTCGTATCCAAGGATGGTCTGCTCTCGGAATCCGTGAATACTGAACTCCTGAACAACTCCCTGACCGGTAAGATCAACCACCGTGGCGTCATCAAGATCATTTCGGACGCGAACGTTAACGGTTGGGACGCAGTCAGCGCCGTCAAGCCGACGGCCGGACTCCGGGCATCGGCGACGCACATTCAGTCGCTGAAGTACGAGTACTTTGGTCTAAGTGACCCCGGTGGTTCTTCCGACTGGGCCGTTACCGAAACCAATGCCAACGACGCGAACCTGGGGGCGGTTGAAAAATCCCTGTTGCCGGAAGAGTGTGGCTTTATCGTAGGCACCGAGGACGCCGCCGGTCTGGGCAGCGGACAGGGCACCTGCACCTGCACGATGGAAGACTGGGACTTCTAGTCGAAAGGAATGGCTTGCGACTTGAAGAGCGGTAAGGCGGGGCTGAAATAGCCTCGCTGGGAACAAAGATGTTACACTCCTGTGGAAACGGCTGGGAGTTTTTCCCAGCCGTTTTTCTGGTGCGCCCGGCAGGGAGCACTCACTTGGAGGGGAAAGTCCTCTACACACCCGGCAAGGG